>SLAA01000145.1 GCA_007127105.1 Spirochaetales bacterium
GATTTTGAAAAGGCCTTTGAGGCAGGAGAGTTATAGACAATGAAAAGTATTGGCGCCCGTCTATACGGGAAGAAGGATATACGCGTAGAGGCCTTTGAGCTTCCGCCCATTAAGGAGGATGAGATCCTTGCACGGGTCTTTGCCGACAGCCTCTGTATGAGCACCCTCAAGGCGGCATCGCTGGGCTCAGACCACAAGCGAGTGCCGGACAACATAGCGCAGCACCCGGTTCTGCTGGGACATGAACTTGCCGGTGAGTTAGTTGAGGTAGGGGCCGCCTGGAAAGATCGATATGAAGCCGGACAACGCTTTACTATTCAGCCCGCAATCAACTACCGAGGCAGCATGGACTCACCCGGGTACTCCTATGAGTACTGCGGTGGCGACGCTACCTACATCATCCTTCCGCAGGAACTCATGGAAATGGACTGTCTGTTGCCGCATACCGTGACGGATCATTTTCGGGCCGCGCTCGCCGAACCCTATTCATGTGTTATTGGGGCAGCGCGCGGGCTATTCCGTACCGACCGCACCAGTCACAATCACTACATGGGCATTCGCGCCGGAGGAGCTATGGCGATACTCGGTGGTGGTGGCCCTATGGGACTCGCCGCAATTGACTACGCCTTAAGTGGCCCGCAACGGCCTGCCAAGCTGGTGGTGACCGACCTTGAGCAGGATCGTCTGGACCGCGCGCAGCGGATATTCCAGCCGGTAGCTGCCGAGCGAGGTATTAGCCTGTTCTTTGTGAATCCCACAAAGACCGAGGACGATGAGCGCGAACTGCGACGGCTTTCTGGCGGGGAGGGATATGACGATATCCTGGTTATGGTGCCGGTGGTACAACTGCTGGAACAGGGTAACCGCCTGCTCGCCTTCAACGGCTGCATGAACTTCTTTGCTGGACCCACCGACCCCAACTTCACCGCCAGGCTGAACTACTACGGAATGCACTACCTGGAGCACCACGTCATTGGCACGACCGGTGGCACCGTTGACGACGAGAAGGAAGCGCTGGAGCTGCTGGAAAAAGGACTCACTCGTCCTCAGGCTCTGGTGACGCATGTGGGCGGCCTGAATGCCGTTCCGGACGCTACACTACAGCTCGATACACTTCCCGGAGGAAAAAAGCTCATGTACCCGGGAGTAGCCATGCCGCTCATTGCGCTTGATCAGATTGAGGAGTTTGCGGCGGCCGAACCCCACTACAAAGAGTTGGCGCAGATCGTGGCAGATGCAGACGGGCTGTGGAGTGGGGCGGCCGAGGAATGGCTGCTTGCAAACGCCCCAGCAATTGAGACGGTGGTAGCACAATGATTGAAGAAATGATCGATGTCGCCTCTGAGGAAGGTTTGCACACCCGTCCGGCAAACAACTTTGTGAAGCTGGCCAAGGGGTTTTCCTCTAAGATCACTATCGCAAAGGGTGAGAAAAGCGCCTCCGGGACAAGCCTGCTCAAGATCATGAAACTTGGTGTGGTGCAGGGTGACTCGGTAAAAGTCACCTGCGAAGGTGAGGATGAAGCCAAGGCCATGGAGGTCGTTCGGGCCTTCCTCCAGGGTGATGCGTCGGTAGCTGGAAGGGAGGAGACAGGGTCATGATCAAAGGTATAGCGGCTTCCTCTGGAGTTGGGGTAGGGCAGGCGGTGGTGATGACCGCACGTGAGGTGCCACAGGGGTCGGTTGCTGCCAGCAAGGCTGGCTCGGCCGCGGACGGAGGCAGCCCGCCCGGTTCTGACGAAAAACAGCGGTTTCGCGCCGGTCGCGAGATAGCACTGAGTTACTATCAAGAGTTGGTGCAACGCGTGCGCACTGCAGCCAGCGAGGAAGAGGCCGAGATCTTTGAAGGGCATATTGAGATCCTTGGGGGTGAGGACCTGGAGGAAGGCACCTACGTGCTCCTGGAAACCGACACTATCTCGGCCGAGGATGCGGTCCGTAGCTTCTGTGAAGAAACTGCACAGGAGTTTGAGGAGCTGGAGTCCGAGTACTTCCAGCAACGTGCCTCCGACATCCGGGACATTGGAAGCCGTCTGGCAGAGGCAATACACTTTGGCAGCATAGCTGACCTCGGCGACATTCCTGAGGAAAGCGTTATCGTCGCTGAGGAGTTAAGCCCCTCGGCAACTGCACGGTTAGACCTCGGCAAGGTTGTTGCCATAGTGACCGAAAAGGGTGGGCGAACCTCACACGCGGCAATCCTCGCGCGCTCGCTGGCAATCCCCTGTGTGACAGGGGTGCCTGGGGTCTTGGCGCAGGTGCCAGCAGGGCAGTTGGTGGCGGTGGATGGCGACAGCGGTGAGGTCTGGCCGAACATTGACCCCAGAAATGACCAGCAGGCCCTGGCTGGATTTCGGCAACGGGCCAGCAGCTCACATCAGCTCAAGGAACAGCGCCGTGAATGGAGCAAGAACACACCGGCACAAACCGCCGACGGTCGTGCCGTTCTGCTCTCGGCCAACATAGGTACGGCGGCAGAGGCAGAGGCCGCCCGCGAGATAGGCGCTGCAGGATCTGGACTGGTGCGCAGCGAGTTCTTCTTCATGCGAGTGAAGGAGTTCCCCAGCCGAAAGCAGCAAGCAGAGGAGTACCGGAAGATCTGTGCCGCATTGGCGCCGCACACTGTTACCATACGGTTGCTTGACTGCGGGGCTGACAAGCCGTTGCCCTACGCCCAACAAGGCCCGGAGGACAACCCCTACCTGGGTGAACGCGGAATTCGCTTTCTTATGAACAGGTCTGAGCAGTTGCGAAACCAGGTTGAGGCCATATCAGAGGTTGCCGCAGAGGGTTATGCAGTCAAGCTTATGATACCAATGGTAATATCAGCCAATGAAGTACAGGTGGTGCGCGAGGCGGCCCATGGCTCCGTGTCCATTGGGATCATGGTAGAGACTCCCGCATCGGTGATTGCGCTTGACCGGCTGCTACCGGAGGTTGAGTTCGTAAGTATCGGCACCAATGACCTCACACAGTATATACTGGCGGTAGATCGCGGGAACGCTGGCGTCGCGCCGTTGTATCAGGAGTTTCATCCTGCTGTCCTGGCAGCAATTGACCATGTGGTGAACCACAGCCACGCCGCCGGAGTACCGGTAGGGGTGTGCGGCGATATGGCAAGTAGACCAGCATCGGCGGTTGCCCTTCTGGCGCTTGGAGTAGATCAACTGAGTGCCGGAATTGATGCTATACCAGATCTCAAAGCCGCGCTTCGGAAGGTCAAGAGCCAGGATCTAGAGAACCTGGCGAGGCAGTTGCTGTCAGCACCGGATGCCGATACGGCTCGAAAGGCAGCAGAGAAGCTCGTGCAAGACGTGGGGCGACCCTGGGAGTAGAATGATGGACGACCGCTTGCCGGGCATACTTCGGCTCCTTGCGGATCATGCGGACTACATCACTATCGAGCAGATAGCAGAACTCACCGGCGCCGGTGTGCGAACCATACATCGTGATCTGGAACGCCTGGAGCGAAGCCTGTCCCTGCGTGGAGTCCGCATGGAGCGTCGCCGTGGCTACGGCATTCGGCTCATGGACCAGCTGCCGAAGGAGCTGCAGCCCGAGTCACTCCCGCAGGCTCATGACCGGAACAGCGAGGGAGCACAACGCCCCTTTCTCATTCTGCTCTATCTCATTACGGCCGGGCGCTGGATCAAGATCTCGGAACTTGCCAACACGCTTATGGTGAGTGACTCATCGGTAGGCACTGACCTCTCAGCACTGGAAGACTACTTGCCCGAGGGTGTCGTTCTAGAGCGGCAAAAGGGGGTCGGTGTTAAGCTGGAGGCCGATGAGTACCAGGCGCGCATGCTTTTTCTCGCTGTCTTCCCGCGTATTTTTCCACGCAATCTTGTGTTGCGTGAAGGTGCAGACTGCATAGAACGGCCCTCACGGCAGCCCTCACCGCAACGGAGCACTGCCGGGCGTTTGCTCACCTCAATGGGCGTGTATCACGCCGGGGGCCGAATCATGGGTGCAGTAGCTGTTGCCGAGGCGGCCTGCGGTTTTCGCTTTGCGCCGTCCTTTGCCAGTCTGGTGTACGGCTATTTGTTTATTGTACGGAGGAGACTGCCGGAACGTGGGCCAACGCCAAGGTTGCGCCCACCATTCTTCGAAACTCCGCAGGTATTTGTACAAGCCGCCGAGCAGTGTGCCCAGTTCGCCTTTGAGGACCTCATCTCGGGAACTCCTCCGCCGGCAGAGATCGACCTTCTTGCACGCCTTCTCTCGGCGGCCGAACCCGCCGACGTACCGGATGATGTCAGCCACATTCTGGGAACGCTCAACCCCGGCATAGAGCGAGTGTTGGAACGGACGCTGAGTCGTATTGAGGAACGTGAACGAACCTGGCTGCATGACGATCAGTCTCTGCTCAACTATCTGCGGGCAACCATTGCGGCGGCGCTTCGACGTGCCGGGCTCGGAATCCCCAGGTGGTACGAGTTTGCGCTGGGGGGCTATGGCGCAGAGGAGGCTCATACCGACCCTGACGATGAGGTCTCGTCGGTGCTCATAGACGAGGTGCTTAAAGAGTTTGAGGATATGCTTTCGGAAAAGTTGCGCGCCGCAACTCCGGTACACAGTATCTCGCTTACTCAAGAACTCAACGAAGCTGCATTGGTGCTGCGGGCCCGACTCGCGGTCTTGCGACAGCGGAGGGCCGCCGATGTCCGAGTCAAGGTGCTGTGTTACGAAGGTCTTGGAATGTCGGCGTACTTGACCGCACTCGCGCGGGAGGTGCTTCCCGCAGGCGCGCTCATTGACTCGCGGTGGGAGGGGAGTCTCAGCGCCGAGGAGGCCGAAGAACAGTATGATCTTATCATAACCACCTTTTCTCTCGATGCAGGAAAGGTACCGGTACTCTATGTCGATGGAGACGCATCGCCACAGGAACTACGGCGTCACATGCGTGAGGCTGTTCTTTCTATTGCACAGCACCCGCGCGCTTCCAGGAACACAGGCGCTGTCGCAGCAGCTCGACCGGACCCGGATGACGCTGCTTTGTCCCTGCCAACCGTGATGAGTGTGATTCACGGCTTCTTTGTGATGGAGCCCTCGGGTGAGTCCGACATCATACAGCGTGCGGTTGCAGCCTTGAATACCCGCGGTGACTGCAAGGTGAAGCAGTTGCGCGCCGACTTTGAACGCCGAGAGTCCTATGGTAGTCTGATATTTGAAGAGTATGGGATTCAGGTTTTGCATTGCCGTTCCAACGGAGTGCCTGAGCCTCGTGCCGGTATGCTGCGCGTTGCGGGTGACAGGCCGTCGGTGTTGGTACTTACAGCGCCGGTCTCTGCTCCTTCCTCCCAGGCGCGGGTGTTGTCCGAGCTGGTGGTTGGCCTCAGTGACCAACAAGGCTTTGCCGGGCAGCTGCTGCATGCCGACAGAGGTGAGATTCAAGGCGCCCTGCTTTCTCTCTTCAGCCGCCGCGCGCTTCTGTCTTAAGCGTGGTCGCTTCCATGTGCGGAGCCGCAGTTCTTGCTCTTAATCTGAGCTGCTGCCAAGGTGTAGCCCCCGTCTCCTCCGTCAATGAAGTGTACCTCGTCCGGTGTTCGCAAACGCATGATACAGGTAATGAGCGCGTGGTTGGCCGCACGTATCCCATAAATGATCTCACCAGCCTGCTCCATTTCATTGAGGCGCTCAACCAATGCGGCGCGACCCTCCGGACTACAGGCAACCACCATCTTTAATCTCCCATCATATTTGCGGAAGTCGGCGTGGGTGATGTTGTCATGGCGAACCTGATTGAGCTTTTTGTGGGAGTAGGGTAGCGAAAGGTTGAGGCGCAGGGCCAGCTTCACTGCAAGAAGCTGAACCGATACCCACAACCGTTGGAGCAGCAACACAAAGCCAGCCCGACCACGAGCATGTACCAGAGCCTCGTTGTCTATTTCCTCGCGCGTTCGGATCTGCTGCTGAAGGCCGGTTGCTACTGGGTGGTACATCTCCTCCTCGCCCAGGCTCAAACGCACCGCCTCTGAAACCTTACGAATGGCTCGTTCGCGAACCTCAGCCTCGGTGCCGCATGCATCCACAATGAGTGCGACAACCTCGCCCGGCCCGGAGGGAATCTCACGCCAGCGGCAACTGAAGCCGGAGGTGTCTGCCTTGGCATCACTCATCGCTGGCCCCGCTCCTTTCGGCTGTGCGCCGCTCGCCAGCTGACCGCCCGGCTGCGCAGCTCCGGTACCACTCTTAATTAGCTCCTCGGCATATGCTACGCCAGCGCCGTCAAATACGGCCTGGGTGTACTTCTCACTGACACGGAGCTTGGCAACACGCACCGGACGTTCCGGTACAACGACATCGCTCACCGAGAGTGAGCCAATTCTCAGCTCAAGGTCAAAGCTCTGCTGTATCGTTCCCTTGAGGTCAATCAAATGGGCAATCACCGGCTCGGCCAGCCCGGGTGGGAGGAGAAGCGTCACGCCGTCACCACCGAAGGTGAAGGGAAACCGCAAATGACCCACCACGTTGCTCGCCACCGCGAGCCCGACGACCCCTGCAATATTGACCTGCTTGTATTTGCCAGCCGCTATCGCCTCGGTGGAGTTCACTACATCGGTCACAATAATGACCCAGTCCTTTGGAGCATCATGATAGTTTGCTGCTGAGAAGATTTCATCAAAGCGCTGGAGCTCTGGAAGTTCGTCGTAAAATTTGTCGATCTGCATTGGGGTACCTCCGCAGGAAAAGTATACTCATTTGATGAGGTATAGGCGGTAGTGTAAACACCTTTGTGTCAAAAGCGCCATGGTTCCCGAACCCGGCGTTCCAATATAGAATGGAATATCCCAAACAGACCCCCACGGAGCCGATATCGTGCCAAGTCCAAGACCATATCCACAGGCCCTGCAGTCCGGGGCGCCGTCTACCCGACTGGGGGTTGTGTACTTTCAGCTGCTGTGTGCAATGATGTTCTTTGGATTGAGCTTTGTGTTCACCTCGCTGGCACTCACTGAGTTGAGGCCGGTGAGTATTATTGTGGCACGACTCGTAATCTCACTAGCAGCTATGGCTCTCCTTTCCCGGATACCGGCCGTTACCCGGATTGTTGGTGGGCTCCAAAGACCCGCCGCCCGCGACGCGCGCGTTTTCCTTCTGGTTGCAGTTTTCCAGCCCTTCCTCTACTTTCTTAGTGAAAACACCGGCTTGCTCTTTGCTGGTCCGGCCGTTGCCGCCATAATTGTCGCCACCATTCCGGTTGTCACCCCGTTCTTTGCCTTTCTGCTCCTGCGTGAGCACATCACACCACTTGTCATACTCAGTGCCTTTGTGAGTCTGGCGGGGGTTGCTCTCATTGTGTATGCAGGCGGGGAGGCCGGTGGGGCGCATCCCTTGGGCGTTCTTCTTATCTTTGGCGCGGTACTTGCAGCAGTGGGGTATGCCATAGCACTGCGAAACATGCCCGCGCACTACAGCTCATTTACAGTCGTCTTCTGGCAGAATCTCATAGGGCTTGGCTTGTTCCTCCCGGTGTTTCTCGTCCTGGACCTTGGCGCCACCGTGGCTGCTGGAGTTCCAGGTCGGTCGGTACTTGGGGCTTTGGTGTTTCTTGGGGTGTTTCCGTCGACCCTGAGCTTTATCTTTCTGGGCCGGGGAATTCGGGTGCTCGGGGCGGTCAAGGCAAATATTACCACCAATACGGTGCCGGTGTTTGCCGCTCTTTTTAGTGTGTTGGTGCTTGGTGAGGAACTGAGTCTCATAATGCTGCTGGGAATGGCTATTGTCATATCCGGAGTACTGCTGAGCCAACATCGCGGTCGATCAGTTCGGGGGTATTCCGTCAAATAGCAGAGTCATTCGGCAATCTATCCATGCATGAGTTGCGATATCTTTGCGAAGTGCGATACTCTACCAGTGTCATCACCATCCGCAGGTGGTGACACAGAGCAGGAGTACATGAGCGTAAACGGACATATTGATCAGGAACACTTCGAGCATCTCTTTCAGAGTTCACCGGTAGCAATTGTTGTACTGGACGGACAGGACCGCGTGGTGGACTGCAATGTAGAGTTTACCCGCCTGTTTGGATACAGCATGCCTGAAACAGTTGGACGCTATCTCAACGAGCTCATTAGCTGCCCGGAAATGATGGCAGAGGCAACTGCGCTTTCTCAGGCAACCTTGTCCGGGACACGTATCAGCAAGGAAACCAAGAGGCGCCGCAAGGACGGCTCAGTCATTGATGTTGCCATAACCGGTGCACCGCGTGAGATTGGTGGTCGCACATACGTGTACGGCATTTACCAGGATATCACCGAGAGAAAGCAGGCCGAGGAGCAGGTAGCGGCTTTGTTGCGCGAGAAGGAAGTCCTCCTCAAGGAGACTCATCACCGTGTGAAGAACAACATGGGTGTCATAAGTAGCTTGCTTGGCATGCAGGCCTCTCTTCACGAGGGCACCCGGTGTGAGCACGTCTTGCAGGACGCCGCCGCGCGGGTACAAAGCATGTCGGTGCTCTATGACAAGCTCTATCAGGCGGAGTCCACTACGAAGCTTGGCATTCGTGACTATCTTCCAGCCCTTATGGACGAGATTCTGTCACTCTTTCGCGACGCTGTTCCGGTGCAAACTGACCTTGATCTTGAGGACTTTGAGCTCAGCCCACGCAGTCTCATGCCCCTGGGAATCATCATTAACGAACTCATAACCAACTCCATTAAGTATGCGTTTAAGTGGAGAAGTGACGGTCGTATTTCCGTGAAGGCTCAAATGCGCCGCGGAACAGGAAAAGACATGGTGCATCTTGTCTATGAGGACAATGGGTCGGGCTTACCAGCGGGCATTGGATTCCACAGCAGCTCTGGTTTTGGCCTGGAGCTGGTCGGGATCCTCATTGAGCAGCTCTCGGGTACGGCATCTATTGAGTCCGACAACGGCACCCGGTTTGTGTTTGAGTTCCCTTTGTAGAGGAAGGCGAGTGAAGATACCTGCTCAGAAAAACCTCCTGTCCCTGCTTGTCCTACTCTGTGCAGTCGCGGCTACGGTAGCCATTGTGCTTGGCGCATTCAGCGTCAGGCGGCAGCTGCATCACGTTATTGAGTCGGCACATATTTCCCGGTTTACCGAAAGTGGTGCAGTGCTCGTGTCTACCCTCGCCGGAGTTGCGGAGCAGTATCTTGGTGACCCTGGTCGGCATCAGGTAGAGTTGGCTGCATTGGTTGACACGGTACACAGTCTTCCTGGCTCACGTGGGGTAACCCTAAGTGGGCCCGAAGGCGCCGGTAGTCCGAACGTTTTTGACTATGTGTGGGCATCGAGCGAGGCAGGCTTGCGGGATGCGGACGGTTCGCGGAGCTTCACCGCTGGTGAGACCCTGCTTGAGGACGAACTATCTCGCGAGCTTGGGCAGCTGCGAGCTGCGGCAAACAGCGCGGCGGATGAGGCGCTGGCAGAGCTAACTGGGCAGATACGGCAGGTATCGACCCAAATCCTTGAGCTGCTCACACAGGGTGGCACAGACCGTGAGGCTGAGTTAGCCGAGATGGACGCAATCTTTCGTGTCCTGTATGCGCGGGCTACCAATCGGCTTGCCGCGGTTGGCGCGCGGCAGTCCGGCAGTATTCCGGCCGCGCCCACACTTCATGATAATGAGGTGCTGTTCTACCATCCAGTGCTTGTGTTTGATCAAAGTCGTGACGGCTGGTATGCAGGAATGGTGCGATTTCGACGTTCGACAGCGCCGACACGAGCTACAGCAGATGAGGAGCAGCGCGCAGCAGATGCAGAACTGGTGCGGCTCGGTCTTTACCTGCTCGCCGCACTGTGGGTGTTCTTTGTGGTACTCTCTGTGGCGGTGCGGCGCTCCTAGCACCAGCACCTATGGGTAGCGCTTAGCTTCCGCGTTGTGCTCCGCGGGTTGCCCTGGGCGTACTGCCCGGCCCTTTGCCGCTTGCCTTTGCTCCGCTTCCTGCTGCGGAGTTCCGCATGAAACGCGAGCCGCTGTGGTCACGCTTGCCGGTTGCCGCCGCACGCTCTGCGGCCGCCCGCGCGGTGTCCTGGGGGGTAGCTTCCTCAGCCGCAGCGCCTTCGGGGGCGTCGTGAGCAGCCTCCTCGGCAGCTTCCTTGAGTGCCTGAGCCTCGGCTGCGCGGTCTTCATTGTAGTGACAGTGCTTATACTTGCGACCACTTCCGCAGTGGCATGGATCGTTGCGTCCTAATTTCATCGTTTGTCTCCAGGCTCATAGACTACACCCTTGCCGCTCCCTGTACAAGCAAAAGGCGCAATGCAAACAAAAAGGCGCACCGAAGTGCGCCCTTATACAACTCTGCATGTGAGTGGAAGCCGCCTTAGAGCGCCCACACCATGAAAGGCAGTACAGAAGACAGCGCCATAATCAGCGACCAGGAAATAAAGATTGCAAAGGCTGGCGGGTCAACGTGAGTGTCACCCCAGCTAATGAACAGCCGTGCGGCAAGCTCGCCCAGTAAGGCGCCAAGCACGCCAAACACCGCGCCCGCAATCATACCTGCCAAACCACCCATGGGCCCTGCTACTGCAAGACCGGCTAATGCACCAGGTAGACTTATGTGGTGGGTGACCGGAACAGGCCCAACGGTATTAAGCACAACAAGTGATGCCGCCGAAATACCAAAGCCAATAAACGCGCTCCCGGTGAGAATTGACATCCAGGCCGAGAGTGCCCCAACCGTGGCTCCAACAAGGACAAGAAGCTCCACGCGGCTAAAGAATGGCAGCCACGCATTTGCCCTGTCTTCCGGCAGAGACATGCGGGTAGGGGCTACGCTTGAGTCATGCTTCCCAAAAAGGCCTGTCTTCCCTGGGGACAGGGTCAGCCGCACAATCACTGCAGACAGAAACACTGCCAGCGCGACGTTGTCGGTAGGGAGTGCAAGCAGGCCCTCACCCGTAGCTCGAATCAGGTGTCCAATGATTCCAAAGACACCACCAACAAGAAGTACTTGATAGA
>SLAA01000144.1 GCA_007127105.1 Spirochaetales bacterium
ACTGGGTGGCGGACACCACGCTTGGGTTTACGGTAAATGGTCGCGTGTACGGTTTCCCGGTTGCCATAGAAGGCTGGGGCATGGCCTACAATGCCGACATTCTTGACGCAGCCGGCGTTGATCCGGCTGGATTGGTGAATTACGACGCATATCGGCGTGCGTTTGAGCGCATTGACGCAATGAAGGGTGAGTTAGGTCTGGACTCGGTTGTCTCAATGGCAGCTTCCGCTGACATGGGGTGGGTTACTGCACATCATAACTTCAACTCGCTGCTTGCTAACGGACTTGAGTACGGTGACCTTCGAGTGGTAAACGACCTGCTTGCCGGACGTGTAGACCAGCAACGGCTCAGCGAGTACGCAGACTGGGTTGGCCTGCTTTTCCAGTACGCCGACCGCACTGTCCTGACCACCGGCAACTATGACTCGCAGGTTGGAGCCTTTGCCGCTGGCCGTGCTGCCTTTCTCCACCAGGGTAACTGGGTTGATCCAAATATGGACGCGGCCAATGCGACCTTCCCAATGGGATTCGCTCCGCATGGTTCTATGCACCGGAATACGGACGGTATATTTGTTGCCGCCCCGTCATTCTACGTCATTAACTCCGAGTCTCCAAACATCGAGGCTGCCAAGAAGTTCCTGAGCGACAAGGTCTACACACAGGAAGGACAGCGCTTCATGGTTAACGAGGCGGGAATGATCCCCGCATTTGCCAACATCGAAATTGGTCCGACCGGTCAGCTGTCTCGCTCAGTGCAGGAATGGGCTGGCCAGGACAAGGTGTACTCATGGAGCCAGTACTACTTTACCGGTGAGTTCCGTGACCAGACGCTGGCACCAATCTACAACCGTTTCGCGGCGGGTCAGATTGACAAGCCCGAGTTCGTTCGGCTTATGACGCAGGCATTTGCCTCGCTGGGCGGCTAAGAGCTTTGGCGTGTATACACGGTGCTGCTTGCGCGGCACCGTGTGTCTTTAGCCGCACCATGTACAAATCAATGGTTAACGGAAATCTATGAATAGAAACAAGCATGATCTGACCTTCTGGGTATTCTTAGCGCCGGTGCTCTTTGCCTTTGTTATGATTGTGGTGGTGCCGTTCTTCATTGGCGTCTACTACTCATTCACCGACTGGAACGCCACTGCGCGAGCAGGACAAGGGCTCAGCTTCATTGGCCTGCAGAACTACCTGGTGAGTTTTCAGGATCCCGGCTTCATTTATTCCTTTCTCATTACGACCCTCTACACAGTAATGAATGTAGTCGTGATTAACGTCGTAGCGGTGGTGCTTGCGCTCGCGGTTACGAGTAAGCTGCGTTTACGGAATGCCTACCGCATGGGATTCTTTATTCCCTATCTCATTGGTGGACTCATTCTCGGTTACCTGTGGCAGTTCATTTTCAACAATGCTATTCCATCCATAGGAAGGAGCATAGGTCTGTTTGCCGCGCTGGCTGATCCTCAAAATCTTATGCTCGGTGAGGTCTCTACATCACTCATTGCGCTGGTGATAGTTGGGAGCTGGCAATATGCAGGCTATATCATGATGATCTACGTCGCAGCCATTGAGGGCGTTCCAAACGAGCTATATGAAGCGGCAACCATTGACGGCGCTTCGGAGTGGCACCGTTTCCGCAGCATTACTGTGCCCATGATTGCACAAGCCTTTACCGTTACCATGTTCCTTACATTGGTGAACTCCTTCAAACAGTTTGATGTCAACTACTCATTAACTGCCGGTGGTCCGGCAACCCGGTTCATGGACAGGTCAATCTACGGTACGGAGTTGCTTGCAATGAACATTTACAACACAGCTTTTGTGGGCAACAACCTTGCGGCCGGTCAGGCACGTGCGGTGATTTTCTTTGTGGTGCTGGTGGTGTTTTCACTTATTCAGGTGCGCATAAACAAACGCAGGGAGCTTGAACTATGAATACATCTGAACAGCGGCGCCGAAATGTGTTTGAACTTCTCATGCTTGCGCTGCTCATTGCTTTTCTCTATCCCTTTGTGATTGTGCTCATCAACTCGGCTAAGGACTCCTTTAGTGTGACTCAGTTCCCCATGAGGCTGCCGGAAAACTGGGGCCAGCTCTTTGTGAATATTCGCACCATCTGGGTCAGTCCTAATGTGAGGTATTCGTCCTCGTTTTTCTCCTCGGTAGTCATCACTATGTCGTCATTGGCAGCCGTTACCATATTTCCGGCAATGGCTGGCTGGGTATTGGTGCGCACCAAAACCAGGACCTCACAGGTGTTGTTCATGGTATTCGTGGCGGCCATGGTTATTCCGTTTCAAATTGTCATGTTCCCCCTGGTATCTTGGTTTCGTACTGTTTTTGAGATTACCGGGGTTCGACTACTGCGTAGTTACCTTGGCGTGGTGCTGGCGTATCTGGGTTTCGGTCTCTCGTTGTCGGTCTTCATGTACCATGGTTTCATCAAGAGCATTCCGTACGAGTTAGAAGAGGCTGCCATTATTGACGGCTGCAGGCGGCCGGAGGTGTTTTTCCGCATAGTGTTTCCTCTCCTCACGCCGGTACACGCAACTATTGCTATTCTGCACGGCATCTGGATTTGGAACGACTTCCTGCTACCGCTCCTTATTCTTGGGCGTGGAAACCGCATTCAGACCTTGCCGCTTGCGGTTGCAAACTTTGCAGGCGCCTTTGTGAAGCAGTGGGATCTGATACTAACGGCAATCCTCATGGCTATGGTACCGGTATTGGTCTTCTTCTTTTTTGCACAGAAGAAAATCATTCGAGGAATGGTCGCGGGGTCCATTAAGTAGTATGGGCCGAGTCACCATTCGTGCGGTCGCCGAGGCGACCGGGTTCTCCAAAACCACGGTCTCTTTTGCGTTCAATGATCCAAACCGCATAGGCAAGCAGACACGGGAAAAAATTCTGGCGGTGGCGGCGGATCTCGGCTACGTACCGAACCCAGGAGCTCGGAATTTAAGCCTGGGCAGACACGGGACTATTGGCCTGTTGTTACCACAGAACATCCCTCGCGCATTTGCGAATCCCTATATGTCCCTGATTCTCCAGGGCATTGGCCAGGTCTGTGAAAGCGAAGGCCACACCCTGACTCTCATTCCGCCAATCAAGGAGTCTTTGTTGTTGGGGGTCCGCAGCGCAGCGGTAGACGGCCTGATCACGCTCGGACTGGATCCAGGCAGTGAGACGGTGGAGGTCATTCGCAAGCGGCACCTGCCCTTTGTAACTATTGACGGGCGGTCAGGAAACGGCTTCCCGGTTGTAGGTATTCGGGATCGTGAACTTGCGGGTGAGGCTATGCGCTATGTGGTAGAGCAGGGTCACCGGAGGGTGGTGGTGGTTTCCATCATCGATGCACGTGATTTTAGCGAAGGATCCTACGTCCGCAATGAGCGTTTGGTTGGGTATCAACACGCTTTTGACCAGGCTGTCTCTGCTGGGGATCCGAGCGCGGAGCTCCTGCATCTGGCCTGTGACGCAACCCTCGCGGGCGGACGCGCCGTGGTGGAACAGCTCCGGGAGCTCAAACCCCTTCCAAGTGCGGTGCTTGTCATGAGCGATATCGTAGCCATTGGCATAATGGAACGTCTCTTCGAGATTGGACTCCAGGTGCCCGGGGACATAAGCCTGGTAGGTTTTGACGATATACCAGAAGCGGGAATTGTGCGTCCACAACTGACCACTGTTTCACAGCCGGGTGAGGACAAGGGCAGGGCGGCTGCTGAGATTCTCATGCGCATGCTGCGAGGCGAGCATGTTCGCCCCGAGACAGTACTGCACGGCCGGTTGCTGCTCCGGGGCACTGTTTCAAGACCGCCAGCACATGCGCGGTAGTCTGCTTAGTAGCTTGAGGCCATAGTCCGCTCACTCAATTCTCAGTACGCGGAGCACCTCATTGAGTTCACGGACGTGGCGGCGAACGCGAGCGCACTGCGACGTGCTTAACCCGGAGACCGCAGCCCGCCGGTCCAGGTGCTCAAGCAGACGGGTGAGGTCGTCGACGGCAGATTTCACACCAAGGTCGTTATCCATATTGACGCGGAATACACCGGGAATCTCTTCAATCATTCGGTCGGTGCGTTGTACTTCCCATTCAGGACGATGTGCGGTGGTCCTGTTGGTAACCGGGCGCGGTTGAATAAGAGCGTCAACAGATTTTTGCAGGCGTGAGAGCAGTTGCGCGGTGTTTTGCAGGTGCTCCTCGGTCAGGTTAAGTTGCTCGCGGTAGTAGCAGTAGGTCAGGCCGAGCCGTAGTGTCTGAGGCGAATAGCCGCGCTTCAGGAGTTGCGACGGATACATGACATTCCCGCGGGACTTGGACATTTTCTTGCCGTCAACAATGAGGTGCTCACCATGCACCCAGTAGGGACAGAACTCGGTGCCGAACGCGCCCTCCATGACCGCGCGGTTATAGTCGTGGTGCCTATAGACGTTATCAATACCCCCGCAGTGAATATCAATCTCGGAACCTAAGCTGCTCAATATTATGGCCGGATCCTGTACATTCCAGGCAGGTCTGCCGCGGCCGAGTTCGGTGTCCCAGGAGAAGCCGTCATCGGGCAGGTCGCCGTGCCAGAGTACAAAGTCACCACGATTCCAACGTCGCCCCTCATAGGTGTCTTTAGCAAATCTAACTCGCTTTTCGGGCCAGTTGCTCATGTCCAGACCAAAGACCTCGCCAAAGCCGGGGTAGCTGAGAGGGTCGTAGTAGATATTGCCGTCGGTATGGCGGTAGGCATGACCTCGGTCGAGCAAGCGCTGAACCAGACTCACGGCTTCCTGGACGACCTCGGTAGCGCGCGGGATTCCGGGCTTTGGCAGGCTAAGCTCCAGTAGCTTGGCACTCTCAAAGAACGAGTCTATGACCGGTTGTGTGAGTTCCGAAAGGGTGCGACCAGTCGACCGCGACTCCTCTACAGCCTTATCCTCAATATCCGTGAAGTTCATTCCGCGCTCGACATCGAAGCCCTGATACTCAAGATAGCGTTGGAGGATGTCTTCAAAAAGGAAGGTGCGGTAGTTTCCTACGTGCTGCTCGCGGTACACCGATGGCCCACAGGTGAAAAGCTTGACGGTGCCTTGTGTGCGTGGCACAAAAAGCTCTTTGCGGCCATTTAAGGTGTTGTAGATGTATAAGCTGCTCTGTTCTGGCATGTACTGTAGATCTCCCGTGCAGATAATCGCAAATTCCGGGACTGAAGGCAACTTGCCTATATATGCAAAATGTTCTATTTTGGCAAAACATGATCGAAAAGAAGACCGCAGTTGTTGTGAATGATGACTCGACACAACTTGAGCTACTCGAAACCTTGCTTTCAGAGCTGGAGCTCTCGGTACAGTCGTTTGTCGATGTAGCCTCGGCGCTGGAGTACATGTCGGGGCAGGAACCGCCCGCACTCGTGGTCACAGATCTCTATATGCCCAAGGTTGACGGGTGGCGCTTCTGCCGTCTGCTCAAATCGCCCGAGTACCAACGGCTTAATGACGTTCCTATCGTTGTGGTCTCAGCCACCTTCAGTGGCAACGACTCGGAGGAAATGACTCATGCCCTGGGAGCAGCTGGCTTCATGCCAGCTCCAGTCGTTCCAGAGGTTTTTCTGGACCAGGTGTCTTCGGTCTTGAATGGCGGCCGGGTGAATATCAAACAACGCGTGCTGATTGTTGAGGACAATGCAGCGACGGCCAATGGTCTTTCGGCTGCTTTTGAGGAACATGGCTACATAAGCGACTGGGCAGGTACCGGAGCTGCTGCCTCAGAACTCCTCAAGAGCCGCAGCTACAACTTTGTAGTACTGGATCATCATCTGCCGGACATCACCGGCGATGAACTCCTCAAGCAGGTGGCGCATGCCAATCGTCAGCGTCACTCACATACGGTGGCCCTCATGATGACCTCGGACTCTGATCCATCATGGTCTCTCAAGTGGTTAGAGGCTGGTGCCTGGGGCTACCTCAGAAAGCCGCTCGACCCGGTTTACCTCATCCGTGTCTGTGAGCAGGCGGCGCGCGAAAACGCTCTGCTACGGGTTGAGTATCACCTTGAGCAGCGCACCCTGGAGGTGCAGCGTTTGCTGACGGAAAAGAAGTTGCTGCTTGAAGAACTCCAGCATCGAGTAAAGAACAACATGCACACGGTGGCAACCTTGCTTCAGTTGCGGTCTATGTCGGCGTCAAACCCGCAGGCAAAGAATGCCTTACTTGAGGCACAAGGAACCGTTCGGAGCGTGCTGTCGGTCTATGAGACCTTACATGGCTCAGAAGGAATCAGTACCGTGGCTACTGCCGCTCACATAGAGTCTCTTCTTGGACATGTGCTGAGGGCCTTTGCTGCTTCTTCGCGGGTGGGGCTGGAAATAACTGCAGATGCCGAGAACCTATCCTCACAAACTGCGGTCACGCTTGGCATTATGCTCAACGAACTGGTTACCAACTCCATAAAATACGCCTTCACAGGTGAGCGTGAAGGCAGGATTAAAGTGGTCATAGAGCGAGTGGGCAAGGATCGAATTAAGGTTACCTACAGTGACAGTGGCCCCGGTGTCGCAGACAGCACGGTCAGCCCAGAGCGTTTCGGGTTTGGGCTTTCCATGGTGGACAACTTGAGTACCGAGGGAGGAGGCAGCTTCACCATGCCAGCTGACTCCGCAGCAGATACCCTAGACGGCTTCAGTTGTACGGTTGTGCTTCAGGAGTGACCCGTAGCTCCACCCGGGCACCTTTGTTATTCATGAGCTTGAGTTGTGCGTTGATCTGCGTCGCCAGGGCCTGCACCATAACCAGGCCCAGTCCCTCACCGTTGAGGGCTATACTGCCCTCTGTGGGCGCCCCGTCCGCCAGAGTTTTGAGAAACTCAGCAGTGAATCCCGGTCCGTTGTCCTGTACCGACAGCACGACCCCATTAGCCTCCTGACCGCAACTGAGCGAGATCCTCGTATCTGTTCCGGACTCCTTGTCCGTTCCAACTCCGTGCACCACCGAGTTCTCCACTAGTTCGTGAACAATGATTCCAAGCGGCAGGATAAGCTCCGGCGCCAGGGTGAACTCCTCGATATCGTACATGAGCTCCTGGGAAAAGGAGCTGCAGATTGACTTGAGGTAGGTTGGCGCAGATAGCGAAAGGCCGTTCCGGAGAGTGTGTTGTTGTTGTTTCAGGAGGCTGCGGACGCGATCCTGTATCCGGCCGAAACTGGCTTCATACTCAGGATTGGGAGTCTGGTGTGGGTGAGTTGAGTGAAGAAGACTCACGAGGGTGTGTAAAGTCGTGGGGAGTCCAAGGACTACGGCTTCTAGTTGGGCGGCCGTTTCCTCAAGCGCTTTTTCTACCCGCAGCTCCATTACCTTCCGTTCTGTGACGTCCTGCGTGACACCAAATACCCAGTGCTCTGCACTTTCTTGCTGAGTGGTATCTGCATTGATCCAACGCACTTCTCCATTCGGGAGGACTATACGAAACTCATGGGCCTCATACGGTGATCCGCGTTGGATACGTTGATACACACGCCTGACCTCTTCAACATCTTCCGGGTGTATAATGGAGTACATCTCTTCGCTGCTGAGTGGAGACTGAGCACCCGACACTCCGAATACCTTGTAGTGTCCACTGCTCCAGTAGGCTTGTTCGGTAATGACGTTACGCTCCCAGTATCCAATCTTTGCGAGGTTCTCGGCCTGAGCTAAGCGAATGGAGCTTTGCCGTAGCTTTTCCAGGGTCTCGGTATGTTCGGCCGATATGAAGACCATGACCAGAATCAGCGTGCCCGCCGTGTTCAGCAAGAGTGCCACATCAGACAAGAACTGTCCCGTAAGTACAATACTGACCGTTACCAGGCCGGTAAGCACCACTAGAGCAAAACCGTAATAGCCGTAGGACAGGTTCGCTACGGCCGCGCGTCGTTCAAACCATAAAACTGATGCGCCAAGCAGGTAGCAGAAGCCCTGAAGCGCTATGAAGTAGACCGCGACCTCGGAGCCAGTGGAGAGGAGTACAGCCGGTAGGGTCAGTACGAGCATAAGACCAATAATAGACCGTGCCGCCTTGAGGATCTCAGGCTTCATATAGCATGCGGCGGCAAGCATAAGTAAAGCGGTCCCGATATACGCACTGACGGACGAAAGAATGTGTTGCGTCTCGGCAGGTAACGGGAGGCGGTTCCCGGTACTTGTCAAGATGAACACTGTGGCAAGTGCGTAGACAAGCCATCCGGTGAGAATGAGAAGTTGCAGCGGTTTCCGATCGCGGGCATAGAAACCAGCGAACACAAGGGCCGCGACTAAACGGATTGCAATAAGGCCTGGTATGCCTGCCAGGTACCCCGCGCTGAGCATACGCACTCCTTAGGGCTGAACGCTCCGATAAACGAAGGCACAACTATCATTTCTACCTGTCTGTTATACATTTACAAGATTGCAGCATGAGAACCGGAAAGGCAAGGGGAAAGAGACAGATAGCAGGAAGGTTCGGCGCCGTCGTTTGGACGCGTTTTTAAATTATCGCTACAATAGTGCCCATGAGCACAAGCGACTTACATCATTTGCAACTGCGTAACCTGAGCATGGGCGACTATCCGGAAATCAAGGGCCTTATGGATCGTGTGTACCACGATCTAGACGGCGCGTGGCCAAAGAAGGTCATTGCGACCCTTATCCGACGTTTCCCGGAAGCCCAGTTCTGCATTGAAGACAAAGGCAAAATTATTGCTATGGCACTGACGGTGCGCGTTGACTACCGCAAGTTCTCCACCGCGCACACCTACAACGAACTTCTTGAAGGCAACGACTCGGTCGTGCATCACCCCGAGGGAGATGCCATGTATGGTATCGATGTAGTAGTGGATCCAGACTATAGGGGCTACCGTCTCGGGCGTCGTCTCTATGACGCGCGCAAGGAACTATGCCGCGAACACAACTACCGCGCCATTATCGCTGGCGGTCGTATGCCCGAGTACCACAAGTACGCGGCGGAGTTGAGTCCTCAGGAGTACATTGAAAAGGTGAAGCGACAAGAGCTCTATGATCCGGTGTTGAGCTTTCAGTTGAGCAACGACTTCCAGGTCAAACGGGTTCTTGAGGACTATATTCCTGAGGACCGTAAGTCACACGGCAATGCAACCTTGTTGGAGTGGAACAATATCTACTATCAGCGGGTGCAACCCTCTGTCATTGAGTCCCCCCGCAGCACCGTGAGAATTGGCATGGTACAGTGGCAAATGCGACGGGTCGCCTCGGTTGAGCAGTTTCTTGAGCAGGTTGAGTTTTTCGTAGACGCTATCTCGGACTATCAAAGTGATTTCTGTGTCTTTCCCGAGTTCTTTAACGCCGCACTCATGGGTCTTGGAGACCAGGAAACCAGCGTTGCAGCGATACGCTCGCTTGCCGAGTACACAGAGACCATTTGTGATGCACTCACACACATGGCCGTCACATACAACGTGAATATTGTTGGCGGTAGTATGCCTGTGTGGGAAAATGAGGAGATGTACAACGTTGCGTACCTGTTTAAACGCGACGGTCGGGTAGACAAGCAGTACAAGCTGCACGTCACACCGCAGGAGCGTCGCAGCTGGAACATGAAGGGGGGCACGGGTCTCAAGGTGTTTGATACCGATGCGGGCAAAATTGGCATTCTCACCTGTTACGACGTGGAGTTCCCGGAGCTTGCCCGCATAATGGGTGAGTGGGGAATGCAGATACTGTTCGTTCCATTCTGGACAGATACGAAGAACGGCTACTTGAGGGTTCGCCGGACGTCTCAGGCGCGAGCAATAGAGAACGAGTGCTATGTAGCAATTACGGGTAGCGTTGGGAACTTGCCGAGAGTAGACAACTCCGAGATTCAGTACTCCCAGTCGGCAGTGTTTTCACCGTCGGACTTTGCCTTTCCTCATGACGCGGTCATGGCCGAGAGTACTCCCAACACCGAAATGACTCTGGTGGTCGACCTGGATCTGAACAAGCTGAAGGAGTTGCGAGCCGAAGGATCGGTGACAAACTACAAGGATAGGCGGCTTGACCTGTATCAAATAGAGTGGCTCGGCGACCGGTAGTGCAGGAAGACCGCAGCGCCCACGGCAAGCACGGCCGGTGTGAGTCGGACTCCTAAAGGCACGCTACTCATGGGAATGAGGTAGTTATGGGTCGCATGCATCGCCACGCCGGCAACGACGGTCATTGAGGCGGTTGCCATCTTGTGGCAAGTCCGTAGTCTCAACACTCCAGCGACAACGACGACGGTGCACCCGGCGTGAAGCGCTGGTACAACAAGCGCTCGAGTCCACAAAAGTGATAATGGAACGGTAAAGTACACTGCATTCTCAATAGCTGCAAACACCAGGGCAACCGCAGCGGCGGTTCTGAGGCTTGGCCGAGGTGCACTATCTCGCGGCCGGAAGACCACAAGGAACGCAGCAAGCTTGGCCGCCTCCTCGGAAAAGGCTGCAATGAAGGCATGTGCGCGGGGTGACTCGGAGGCAAAGCCGGTCGGAATCAGTCGGCGACGAACTTCAAGGAGAAAGAGTGCAATGACAATAGCGAACAGCCCTGCTGCAGCGGTGCGCAGCAGGGCTGTTAACGGACTCCTTCCCGGCCATGGCTTAAGGAGAAAGGGTACAAGTGCTACCGGAAGCACAAGAACTACCAGGCGTAGAAGCGTTTCCGGCATTGTCCTGCCCCTGGTTACGCGCGGAGTCCGGGGAGTCCACTCAACTCACGCAGCCCGTTTACGACTTTTTGATTGTCCTCTGGCCTGCCTATAGTAACTCTGATGAACTGCAGCAGACCAAAACTCGCCAGGCTACGTACCGAAACCCCATGACCTTCCAGCACAGATACCGCCTCGGCAGCCGGTGCCCCGACGTTTATGCACAGGAAGTTCGACTGCGTCGGATAGTACTCCAAGCCGAG
>SLAA01000079.1 GCA_007127105.1 Spirochaetales bacterium
CCACACGAGGTGTTGATTCTCTGTTTTCCCGCCGCGCCACATCCGCATCATTGCCCTTTTCCTCTCTCCCTAGTACCTGTACGACGCCGCTATTTCAAAGCTCCGCCCCGGCGCGGGGTAGTAGCCGGTACCCGAGAAGTCGCTGTAAATCTGCAGCGGGGCGTACATTTCGTCAAAAGCATTTCTGAATGACGCACTGATCGCAAGGTCCCCCGGAATACCGCTCGGTCGGAAACGCAGAAACAGATCGGTGAGGAAATAAGAGTCAACCTTATCCTGTTCATTTGCGTTGTCGCCACCTTGGTAGGTCTCGCTGCGGAAAGTGATTGCCGGGCCGAGCTCAAGCCCACTAATGGGCCGAATGCCGAGTTCGGCATCTATACTGTGGTTGGGCACCAGCGGAACCTGGTTGTTCTTGTTGTCACCCTTGATGAAGATCGGGTTTACGTAGCTATATCCAGCGGAGACGCGGAGAAGGTCGATCGGTTCGCCACTAAGCTGGATGTCACCCCCAATGCGCCTGGTCTCGTCAATATTTGCATTACGACCGTCGACACCGAATGTTCCGACGTAGGCAATCTCGTCGCGCAGCTGCATTAGGTACGCGCTGGCTTCCATGTTCAAACGGGGCATGACATAGATAGCTCCACCAAGTTCAAGTTGAAACCCTTGTTCGGGATCTAACTGGGACTCAAACTGGGCGAATGCTGGATTGCCACTTCGGACGGCGGCCTGCTCATCAAGCAGTGGATAGCGAAATAGTGTTCCGCCTCTTCCGTAGATCTTTGAAACGGCGTTCGGTCGGTATACCACTCCGGCATCAAAGACAACCGCATTGTGATTAGTGTCATTGTCAATCTCCGCAGTCTCATTCTTGGCGGAAATGGTGCTTTGCTCGTATCGTACGGCTCCACTTATGTCGAGCTGTTCCAACACCTGAACGCTGTTGGAAAGCCCAGCCGCTATTGCCCATTGTCGTAGTTCGAAGTCAAAGCTCTTGTTTTCGCGATCAAGATCGGTAAACTGGACACCGTCCTGCTGAGCTCTGTAGGCGTCCACACCAAGCCGAGTGCGCATCGGGAACGGGCCTGCAGACCAATCAAGGACAACCGCAGGAGAAGCCAGAAGTGTCTCGAGTTCGGTGTCAGTGTAGGTGCCAAAGCTCTCAGTATCGTTCTCCACAAGCTTCAGACTGTAACCCAATGGAATCTCAAGCATCGCCAATTCGCCAATGAACCACTCAAGGCCAAGATCGGTGCCAAACAGGTTCTCGCGTACTTCATCTCCTGAGTTTGGAATCCGGTCTACATCGGGAAAATTTGTGAAATCGTCCCGGAGTGCCTGTCTCGGATTCTCCTTGAACTCCGCCTCAGTTAGGGGGCCCGGAAGCTCGTACTCTATCCCCGAATAACGGCTGCCAAAGCTAACAATCACTGAGTCAGACGCGTCAAACTCGCCGCTGAACGAGAAGTTGAGGGCTTCGTAGGCCGATCGGTCGCGGTAGCCGTCTGTTTCGAACTGCTCGGCAGAGCCACGGATGCGATAGCCATCACCGGCGTGCAGTATGCCAAGCCGTCCCTGGCGGGTGAATGCATCACCAAATGAGCCCAAGGAGCCAAAGCCGGTGATCTCAAATGGCCGGTTGGGCGTCTTGGTAATAATGTTGATTACACCGCCAACTGCGTGGTTGCCGTAGAGGGCACTGGCACTGCCGCGGAGCACTTCCACCCGCTCAACTGCATCAATTGGGACCCCCAGCCAGTTCACACCGGAAAGATCCGGATTGTTCTGGCGACGGCCATCAACAAGCACCAACACACGGGCCGCCGAACCCTCGCCAAAACCCCGCATATCCACCTGGGCCTGCGCCTCGTTGGAGAAAGACCTGAAGCTAACCCCAGGTTGTCGTTCAAGCAGCTGAACCAGATTGGTGGCGCCGGACTCGCGAATTTCCTCGGCGGTAATGATAGAGACGTGGGCGGCGGTGGAGAGTAGGTCGGTGGCCACACGGTCGGCGGTGACGACAACCTCTATAACATGGTCGTCGGTTTCGGCCTCTGTTTCTTGCGCATACCCGAAGGGTGCGTGCAGCAGAACAAGGGCTGCCGCACAAATAGTAATATATCGAAAACTCATATGCAAAAACTCCTCTGAGCGTGAGAGACATGGCCCACACGGTGTGGTCCAAGTTACTGGGAGGAATCGTCTTCCGGCTGACGGATATTCAGCTCCTTGCCTTCCCATCTCGTGCAGAGACAGTGACATTATAAGGAACCTCAAATCCGAACACGGCGGCACGCCCGCACCCGATTTTCACGGGTTTCCGTTCTTCCTCACGTGATGGAATAATCTAAAGTTTGGTTGAGATTACGTGGGAGCCTCCTTGCATCCACTCGAGAGTGGTCAAGGAGTGCGAGTTCGATAGAAATGAAGGGATCTCGCCTACCAAGCCTTCCTCCGAGGCCGTATAGAAAATTTGCAAAAGGGCAGGTCTCCTGACTCTCGGGTCATAGTTCGTCGGCGCCTTCCCAAAGCGGTGGCCGTTGCCGACGTTCTCGCCGAACACAGTAGCGGGGACTGTCCCGGATTCTCACCGAGTTCCCTAAACCACAATTGCTGTATACGGATTACCTGTCCAGATTAGCGTAGCTTCCACGTGCCGTCAACGAACATTCCTCAAAAAAGAACGGGGAAGGCGATAGACCACAGCTTTTTTTGTATTGTGCGATCCTTTTTACCCCGCAGCGAGGGTTCAGTGTGTATAATGCAACGCTGTAGACCCGGTTCGATGTGCAACTACAAGGAGTTTGCTTTCATGAACAGCGAGACGAGCTCCTCTGGGAGCCTTTTCCACAGTCAG
>SLAA01000220.1 GCA_007127105.1 Spirochaetales bacterium
GCCTCACTGCAGGAGTGGGCTACGGTACTGCAGCGACTGCGCGACACAACGGCAACCATAGATGGCACACCGGCGCTGGCTTCTGCAACGAGTCCACCCCTGATTGAGCTCCCCAAAGATGCCCTGAACTTCCTTGCGGTCTTCCTTGGTGCTGTGCTGACATACTGGATCAGCGTTGACATGGCGGTAGGAGCGGTGGTTGCCTCGGCGCTGGTAGGGGTGTGCGCCGCCACGCTGTTAAAGGCTCATGCAGTGCCGGCATTTGCCGGTTCATTTGTGGGGATGGCCTCACCAGAGCTTTTCGGATATTCCGGAATACTGCTTGCAGGGGCAATTGCTGGTCTGGCATTTGTCGCGAGCAAGCGGGTGTTCAATGGCTACGGAGGTAAGCTTGGGACTACGGCATGGGCCGGGTGCCTTGGTGCAGCTCTCATTCTGGGACGACCAATGCTGAGTGCCACGGTGCCTGCCTGGGACCTTGGATGGCTGCTGGTGCTCTACAGCGTTGGGGGAGCGGTGCTCACCTTTGTCCTAAGCGTCCGATTCGCGCAGGGTCCGGTAATGGCGTCCGCTCTCGTTGGCCTGGCTGGGGGACTCATCCTTCCCTCTTTTCACGGCCCCGCGCTGGGCGGTACACTTGCCGTCATGGTTTTCTGCGCCTCGTTCGCTGGAATGAGTGGTACCGTCAGGTTTCGCCACGCGCGCCTCATGGTTCCTGCTGGCGTCATGTGTGCCCTGGCCTTCATGTACTCAGCTCCTTTTCTGGGCGGTGCCGGAGGCAAGCTCGGAACCATTGCTTTTGGTTCGGTCATTGGACTTCATGGTCTTATGGGAATTGCCGAGAGACTCCGACAGAGTATACTCGCGCAGACAAAGCCCAGGACATCTGTTGCAGGCAGGTAAGACAGTGCTTCCAGCTAATTACGTGCTCTCCAATGTCAACCTGCCCTTGCTTGAACCGGACACACTTAACAACTCGGAATCCAGGCCGAATGCGCTTCAGATCCGCAACGGGGTGATTGTGTGGATTGGCAAGGCAGGCACCCGAGGCGCACCACTAGATGGAGCCGGGAGAAGCTCTGTTCTGGTTAAGGATCTTGGGGGGGCAACGGTCGTACCAGGCTTCATTGACAACCACGTCCATTTGGCGGTTACCGGTGACCTTGCATCGCAGCCGCGACTCAACGGAATGAGCTTCGCTCAGATCCGGGAAGTGCTCGAGCAGCGCCACGCAGAAACCGCACCACGGGAAACCCTGCGCGCCTACGGCTGGGACTATCCAGCATGGCCACAACCACACCGCTCGCTCCTTGATGAAATATCCAGCGAAAGACCTATTGTGCTTTTCCAGTTCTCGGGACATGCGGCCTGTGTAAACAGCGCAATGCTGCGCAAACTAGGAATCCATCGAGGCACGCCTGACCCGCCCGATGGAAGCATAGAGCGAGATGAGTACGGTGAGCCTACCGGCATCCTGCGAGAGGGCGCATCTCGCCCACTCCACATAGAGCGGATGCGCCACGTCAACCGTAACCGAGGTCTTGTAGAAAGCCTGCTTGAAGCAGGCCAGAATGTACTGTCAAGGCACGGAATTACAAGTGTCGGCGACAATACCTGGTATGCGGGCTCGGCCTTTGCCCTTGCACGTCTGCGCCGCAAAGGTCGCTTGCGTTGTCGAGTTTCCAGTTGGTCGCTTGGCTCGGCGCCGCGTGAACGCTTCCTTATGCGTTTCGTTCGCTATGACGAGGAGTACCTGCGCCAGGGCCCGGTGAAGTACTTTCTTGACGGAGCCTTCTCCAGCCGTACGGCCCTACTTCTTGAGCCCTACCGTGGCGAGCCAGACAATTATGGCACTCCGGTGCTTCACGGGCAGGCCCTCCATCAGCAGCTGCTGCGCATGAGCCGCCAGGGTCGGCAAGGCGCTTTCCATGCTATTGGCGATGCTGCGGTGCGCAACTTTGCAGACGCGGTGGAAAACCTTGCTGGACGCGGGGTACCGACGCAAGAATGCCAGCATCGACTGGAGCATTGCCAGTTGGTATCCGCTGGCGACATGACTCGACTGGCGCGGCTTGGTGTTTTGGTGGCGGCTCAACCCCATGCACTTTCCTCGCCGCAGAAAGACACACAGTTGCTGGGAGCAGAGCGTGCCTCACGGGCCTACCCCTACCGCTCGTTGCTGGACGCTGGGGTCCGACTATCTTTTGGCTCAGATTCACCGGCAGAGGAGAGCTTTGAACCGCTTGAAGGAATTCGCCTTGCGTGTCTCCGACCCGGACCAGAACGAATAACTGTGCGCGAGGCTATTGAGTGTTATACACGAGGCTCGGCCCATGCGGAAGGCACAGAAAACTGGAAGGGCAGCATTGCGGTGGGCAAGGCCGCAGACCTGGCGGTACTGTCGCATGACCCGCTTGAACTAGACCGCACCGGTGACGAAACCGCGTTGCGGCAGGCTGTCGTTCAAGCGACCCTTGTCGCCGGCAAGCTCACTTATGAACAGGCCCCGGAGACGTGGGTGTCGATGTAGCCCAAGTGACGAACCGAACCTGGCGTGCGCGCGGTTTACAGAATCTCAAACTTCACCACATGAGTCTCTTTAATCACCTTTGACTCCTCGGGTTCCATTACCTGCTTAATGAGTTTTCTCAGCTCACTGATGCTAAGTTCCTTGAGGTCCAGTTCCATTTCCATCTCTACCTTTATCCTCATGTACCTCTCCTTGGTAGGTCGCCGCTACCACCGCATGCTTTACGACTCAGCGACTCGTCCAAAAACCGCGCTGAACTCAAAAAGAGAACCTTTGCCGAGTTCACTTTGCACCCTAATCTGCC
>SLAA01000252.1 GCA_007127105.1 Spirochaetales bacterium
ACATAAAGAGCCTCCAGAATCTTGGGCCTAGGTTTCTCAGATGTGTGAGGAATGAGATACAAAACTGTCGGGTGGTAGGCCTGCATAGGACGCGACTTCCTCCGCCGGCATTATCCGGATCAGGTACCCGGGTGTGATCTCAGCCGCCCGCCTACGCAACGCATACACGGAAGCAGCACCCCTTCGCTGAGTACAAAGTACCGCAACGCAACGGCGCAGGTCAAGCACGGCCCGGGACCGATGGGACGGCGGCCCGTCCCAGACTGCTACGGCTGCCCGTCCCGGATCGCCAGGGCGGAAGTTGCTTTCATAGCAGTATCAGGTTTGCTCTAGATAATACTAGTATTGTGGTATTATCTTGGGCGACTCTGAGTCTCCGGAGAAGACTGAGTGCGGACGGGCACCCCGGTGCCCGCTTGAACTTCGGGGCACGGCCGGCCATACTGGGCCGGTGACCGCCGAGCAGAAGAAATCCGTCAAACATCACCTCAAGCATTCTTTTGGCTTCTCAGGTTTTAAGCCCAACCAGCAGGATATTATCGAGGCCTCGCTTGCCGGGCGCGACCTCTTTGCGGCGCTGCCTACCGTTTTTGGCCCCGGTTGCTTACAGCCCCACCGCACATCAAGACTCAGTTTAGAACACGTAACCCAGGAAGAACCCGGCGGACAGGCCAGCCTCGGAGGTGCCAGCCTTGTTGCCCTGAAGATATCCATGCACACTAATCCTGTTGATGCTGATTCCCGGCTTAACTGCGAACATCTCTAGCTCAGGTTCACCCTCAAAAAAAGAAGGCAGGGCAAAACCACTGATGCTCAGAATAATGTTACGCTCCCGCATACGGTATCCCACATACGGCAGCGGCGCCGGGCCAAACGGCGCAGGCCCCTGACTCACCATGAACACCAGCCCATCTAGACCCAGATACCATGAATCCCCAAAGCGCCGCGCAAAGCCAATTGTGAACAGCGGATCCTCTCCAGCAAGGCTACTGCCGTCCGAGCCGGTGTAGATGCGGTCGGCCCAGCCCACCGCCACCGGAAATATCCAGCGCGGCCGCAGACGCAAGCGCCACTCATCTATGTCTTCCATCCATGCGCTTCGTATGTCGTCAAAGCGTGCTCGCTCAATCGGGGGCGCAGGACTGTAGCCCTCAAGTTCCAGGAGTTGCTGTGCCCGTGCAAATAGCTCCTCTACGGCACTCTCCGAGCGCGGTGTTTCTATCTCCCTCGCTATCTCGGACTCAATCTCATCCAGTGCTGCGGCTTCCTCATCCAGCAGGTACGGGATTTCAAACTGCACCTCTACCCGCGCGTCGGCTTCAATGCGAAGGGTCTCGGCATAGAGGCTATGCTCACCCAGCATCCGCATCTGGCGGATCTCAAGGCGGCGCTCACCCATCAACACCGAGTCCAGCCCGCCGATATCCGTTCCCACAGCGGTGCCGTCCAGATACACGCTGTAGCTGCCCTGCTCGCCCTGATTCACAAAGACCAGCACGCCAAAACCTATAGGCACACCGCTGAACTCCTGCACAAGATCAGCTACCAGTGTGTCTGTTGCGTCAAAGGTCGCCAGCAGGCTTTCCGGCCGCTCCTCACGTGAGAGGGCAATGCTCTCTTCAAGGGTGTCAAAGACCGCAAGCGCCAGTACCAGATCTGCAGCTACATCCTCGCTAAAGCGCACCTCACCTGTGACGATGTTCGCCAGATTGTCCTCAAGACCACGTTCATGGAGCGACTGCTCATCCTGAGAGAGCCCTCTCTCCAGTTCAATCACTTCGTACTCGCCAATGAGATTCAGTGTCAGCACCACGGTGTTGTAAATTGTCTCAGCCAGCGCGTCATACTGCTCCTGTCCGGTTGCGTTCACCGGGACGGCCACTCCAACACGCGGTAGTGCCTCGTTTGCCGCAGCGGCAAAGGGCACAAGCGCAAGCAGGAAGACTAGCAATGCAGAGAAAAGAACTCTCGGAACGTGCTGTATAGTCTTCATGGCGTTCACCAGTTCCTCACCAAGCTCAGGCCTACACCAAACTCCTCTATCGTCTCACCACTCCAGGGAGCCATAGTGCGTGGCGCAGTCCTATAGCTGAGGTTGATGTCCCAGATCGTATTCAACAGCAGTACCGAGGCCCCGGCAAGAATGCCTTGGCCTGCAGTACTGAAGGCCTCGTTGTAGTTTTCATCCCGCCGGTTGTAGCCAAGCCGTGCCGCTAATCTATTCGTGAAAGCGTACTCGGCAATGATGTCACGCTGCAGGTAGGAAAAGTCACGGACTGAAAAGTCATCACTCAGCTCGAATGCTGAGCCCAGGTGATACTCGCGCCGGGATACCATCACAAATGACAGCCGATTCTCCAGGAAGGCGACTCTGAAGTAGCCTTCTGTCGCCATGGGGCTGGGAATCTCCCCAAGGACAACCCGCTCTTCCGGGGAGTCTTGATCAGGAAATGCAACAAACCTGCGCGGCGTACTGCCCAGGCCGCCGTCATGGTAGGCCGGGTTTACTACTCGCCAGCCAAAGCTCACATTTCGTTCACTACTACTCCAACCGAAACCCAGGGACCAGTACAGGCCGGTAGCTACCTCATCGAACAGATCCTCCGAGTCCTCCAAGCCGGGGCCACCAACAGATTGCTGTGCGGTGCTAAAGAAGGCCCCGAGCGACCCGCCTACAGCCCAGCCCCGAAACACATGCACCCCAACACTGCCGGAGATCACGCCGGAAACCGGATCAAAAATTCCTTCGTCTACATCATGGCCACGCCAATCAATAGTGGCATCCAGGCCCACACCAAAACGGGATC
>SLAA01000086.1 GCA_007127105.1 Spirochaetales bacterium
ACCTCTGGTTTGAGACTATTGGAACGGTGCTCAGTGATGAGCACGGCACCCCGGAGCAGATTCTCTTCAACACTCGGCACATTACAGAAAGCAAAATTGCCAACGAGGAAATGACCCGGCAGCACGAAGAACTGCGGGCTCTAAACCTCAATTTAGAAGTCTTTCTTGATTACACAAGCGACTTTGTCTATTCCAAGGATATTAACAGCAGGTTCATCTTTTGCAGTCAAACCATAGCAGACCTAACCGGACACGTGCACTGGAAGGACATGATTGGCAAGCATGATTCGGAAGTGTTCCCTCCGGATACCGCTGCAATTTACTCAGAAGAAGAAGAGCCAATATTTGAGAATGGAACTCCGCTGCTGAGGAAAGTGAATCCGTATTACCGGCAAGATGGTTCCCCGGGATATATTCATACCAACAAGTGGCCAATTCTTGATGAAGGGAACAATGTCGTTGGCATCTGCGGGATTAGTAGAGACATTACAGAAAGCAAGATTGCAGAAGATGAGACCCAACGCCAACTGACTGAGAATGTGACACTCCTAAAGGAAATACACCACCGCATCAAGAACAATATGGCCCAGGTTGAGGGCTTGCTTGTGCTTCATGTCGAGGATACGGACAACGCCGAGGTTCAGTTCGCCCTGCGCGAGGCCATTTCTCGTGTTCAAAGTATTCGAGTGCTCTATGAGAAGCTGCTCGTAGGTACCGGCTACAAGGATATCTCGGTGAAGGACTATGTGGAGAGCCTTGTTGACGCCCTTGTTGCGGTCTTTCCTGATCGACAGGAGCTGAGCATTGAGAAACGTATTGCTGATTTCATATTGAGTACGAAGCAGTTGATCCCGGTCGGTATCATTATAAACGAGCTGTTGACCAACGTCTTCAAGTACTCTTTCACCGGAAGGGATGAAGGCTGTGTTTTGATCACGCTGGACAAGACACAGTCTCATGCGACGCTTGTCATTCAGGATAATGGGATAGGACAGGATGATGCATTCACCGCAGGCAAATCAACCGGGTTCGGACTCACTATTGTTCAGATGCTCGTTGAACAGCTTAACGGCTCCTACTCCGTTGAAACCGACAACGGCAGGCGTACTATCTTGGAGTTTGAGCTCTAGTCTTGTACAGGTTGGGGGCGGCGACGTCGCTCCGCAGGGGCAGGACTCGGCTTCCGTCGGCCACTTCCTGTGGCCTCCTCCAGCCCGCCTGCGCTGCTAAACCGGCGTCCTGCCGGTTTGCGCTCGCAGCGCTCGCGCCGCAGCTCCGTTTCGAGTCCTGGCCTCAAACGAAAAAAGCCCCCCGCACCACAGAAGTGGTACGGGGGGCTTTATAGCAGGGGCAGGACTCGAACCTGCGACCTCCGGGTTATGAGCCCGACGAGCTGCCAACTGCTCTACCCTGCGCCGATGTATAGAACATAGCAGAGCGGAGGCCGGAGTGTCAACAGTGTGTAACAAATTCATTGTCACGGTCGAGTAGGAGACGGCTGATGCCAAACATGAGTTGCTTGCCATCGAGCTCAAAACGAATCACGTTAATCTGCACAGGAACCAAATGCCCATCTTTGTGACGGTGGGTGGTGCGAACATATGCTGAGCTCAGTGGATGTTTGTCATCCCAGAAACTCATGAAGCGTTCTTGTGAGTAGTCGGGGTCTATGTCGGGTATGGACATGGTCATGAGCTCCTCACGACTATACCCAATCATGTCGGCCGCGGCCTGGTTAGTGTTCAGTATTCGGCCTTCAGGGTCAACGAGCTTGACCCCGTCCATACTGTTTTCCATAAGCGTCCGATAAAGCCGCTCATTCCGCTCAACCGCCTTCTCCGACTCAAAGAGTTTCAACGCCATTCGAATTCCGGCTAGAAGAACGGTTTCACCGGTATTCTTGACGATGTACCCATAGGCCGTTATGCCCTCTGTTTTTTTAACGATCTCAGGTTCGGTATGGGCGGAAAGAAATACCAGCGGCAGAGTGTAGCGTTCAAGGATACGCTCCGCAGCAGCGGTGCCGTCAATGCCCGCGCCAAGGTCAATATCCATGAGAATAAGGTCGATGTCGGAGTCTGCGACCTCAATTGCCTGTTCTCCCGTGTTTGCAATCACGACTTCAAAGCCGTGTTGTTGCAGCTGGCGTTTCTCTGTAAGCGCTATAAGAGCCTCGTCCTCAACAAGTAGAACGCGTTTGGGCAACTCCATACAGCATATACTCCTCAAACTTTTTAATATCACAGGATATTAACACCACGAGAGAAAATAGCAAGCCGAATTGCAATGAAAACCGACTAAATACACAATGTTTTGGTTCTTAAGGGCAGTCGAAGTCGCAAACTACCGGGTAGTGGTCAGAGGGAGTGAGGGCGCCGCGGCAGCTTTTGTCCAGCCGAATATCGTGGCATCTGAGGCGCTTATCCAGGAGGATCCAGTCTATGCGGGCAATATTGTCATCAAGGTGCTGGCCAAAGCCGTGGAAGCTGCCTTCCTCTGCCTTTCCCAGTTTGGTCCAGGGGTCTTCAAGCTGCGGAAGGTGTTCCATAAACACCTGGCGAACCTCTCCGTCCGGCGGGGCGTTGAAGTCACCGGCAATAATGACCGGGACATTCTCCGGGCGCGCTGCATTGAGCTCACGGCTGGCGACCTTGGCCTGCTCTATGCGCGCCGTTTTTGGGCCGTTGTCCAGGTGCATGTTGGCAAAGACCAGGCTCTTCTCTGTTCTGCGGTCACGCAGAACCGCCCAGGTCAGAAGGCGCGGAAAGTAGCTACCAAAAGAGATGCTCTCCGGAACCTGTG
>SLAA01000243.1 GCA_007127105.1 Spirochaetales bacterium
GCAATCCAGAACGCCCGCACCGACCTGGAAAAGGCCAGGCTCGGCCTGCAGGATGCCCACCGCCAGGTGGAGACACAACTAGCCAGTCTTCTACGGGGCATAGAAACAACGGTGCGCACCATTGAGGTGCAGGAACTCAACGTCAGGCTGGCGGGCCGCGCGCTTGAGTTGGCTCAGGAATCCTACGATGCCGGTCTGCGCACCTTGAACGAGGTGCGGGATGCCGAGATCGACCTTGATGAAGCTCAAATAGATCTACTGGAGCAACGTAAACGGTACATCGAGCTTCTTCTGGATCTGGAGTTTCAGCTGGGAACCGAACTGCACGACCTCACACGGCTTGAGCCGCTCGAAGACGAAGAACTTTAAGTTACGAGAGATGGAGAAATAAATAAGATGAAGAAATTGCTGGTGCTGCTGAGCGCCGCGCTGACGCTTGCCGCATGTGGCCCCTTTGGTGGTGGCCGAGGCGAGGGGCCGACAGTCGCACAGGAACCCGAAGAGACGGTATTCCCTGTTGGGGTGAGTACCGCGGTGCGGGGCCAAATGTTTGACTACCTGAGGTTGAACGGAGACGTTGAGACGAGCTCCGCTGTAGATGTATTTGCAGAAACCGTGGGTGAAGTCACCGCCATCCCGGTTCGCATTGGACAACGTGTTGAACGCAATCAGGTCGTTGCAGAGGTTGACCCATCCCGACCGGGGCAGCGCTTTACCCCGAGCCCGGTGCGGGCGCCAATATCAGGAACCATTGTGGCGCTTCCCATGCAGGTCGGTGCGCGCCTCGCGCAGGGGCAGGCGGTAGCCCGCATTGCAACGACAAGCGACCTCCAGATAAGAACGCATATCCCGGAGCGGTACATAGGACGGGTCAGCCTTGGCGGACGAGCAATTGTGAGTCTCAGTGCCTATCCTGATGCGCGTTTCAACGCTCGAGTCACCGAGACAAGTCCAGTACTGGATCCGCAGTCGCGAACCATGGAGCTCACGCTGCGACTTGAGCGCCCAGATGCACGCATACGGCCAGGCATGTTCGCCCAGGTGCGACTGATTACCCAAGAGAAGAGCAACACCGTAAAGCTCCCCGCGAACGCGGTCGTAAGGCGTTTTGGCGAGGCGTTCGTCTTTGTTGTGGTAAACGGTAGTGACGGCGAGGATGGCGAGCCGGGCGTGCAACGTGTTGAACGTCGGGCGGTAACAACCGGCATTCAAATTGACGAGACCGTTGAGATCCTTGAGGGGCTTTCCGGTGGAGAGGTCGTCGTAGTCCAGGGCCAGAACCTCCTGGATGACTCGGCCCGCGTGAATGTCGTGACCGAACTTGAACCCTTGCCACGCGAAGCATCGGTCAGGTAGGGGGCGTCATGAGTCTTACCCGAAAAGTTGTCAACAGGCCCACCACCTTCTTCGTGCTCTTTGTGTTGGTGCTCGGCTTTGGACTGTACACATCGCTCGACATTCCAATAGACCTGTTCCCGGAAATTGAGCCGCCGGTGCTCGTGCTCACGAGTACGTATGACGGTGCCGGGCCCGAAGAGGTGGAGCGGAATCTCACACGGCCGCTTGAGTCCTTCTTAAGTAACGTCGGAAATATCGACCGCATTTCCTCTACCTCGTCCGAGGGTCGGAGCCAGTTGATTCTGGAGTTCACCTGGGGCACCGACATGGTAGAGGCCGCGAATGATGTTCGCGACCGTCTGGAGTTTGTCCGAAACAACCTTCCGGATAACGCCAGCTCGCCGCAGATCTTTAAGTTTGACCCTTCTCAAATTCCTATACTCCGGCTCGAGGTGTCCGGGAATCGGTCGCCTGAGGAGCTGCGTGAGATTGCCGTAAACACAATTCAGCCGCGCATAGAGCAGATCGACGGCGTTGCGCTTGCGAATGTGCAGGGGGGGCGCGAGCGCATAGTCAGGGTAGAGATTCCCCAGAATCGGCTTGAGGCCTACAACCTAAGCTTCAATCAGATTGCCCAGGCGCTGCGTTCGCAGAATGTCCAGGTCTCGGCGGGAAGCATCACCGAGGGTGAGAGCAACTTGCTCATTCGCACTGCAGGTGAGTTCCGTTCCATTGAGGATATTCGAAACACCGTTGTTGCAACCCGGGGTGGGGGCTCTGCAACCGTGGTTCGTCTTGGCGACATTGCAGAGGTCTACGAGGGGCTGCGTCGTGAAACCAACGCCGTATACATAAATGGCCGTCCCGGTGTGTTCATAACGGTGCAGAAGCAGAGTGGCACCAACTCGGTGCAGACGGCCGACAACGTGTACGAGCGTCTGCCAGCGATAAACGCTGCGCTTCCGCTGGACATGCAGGTCAGCGTGTTGCGAGACACCACCGAAATTATTAGAGACTCCCTGGAGACCGTCTCACGCCAGGCCCTGGGCGGCGCCGGACTGGCCGTTCTCATACTCTTTATCTTTCTGCGCTCAATCAAGACAACCTTGGTCATTGCCATCTCAATTCCGGCCTCGATCATTATCACGCTCATGCTCATGTTCTTCTTTGGGCTTACCCTCAACATCATGACACTAGCCGGTCTGGCGCTGGGGGTTGGGCTTCTGGTTGATAACTCCATTGTTATCCTGGAGAACATTTACAGATACCGTGAAAAGGGCGCAAAGCTCACGGCTAGCGCGATACTGGGCACACAGGAAATGATAACGCCCATTGTGGCGTCTACCCTGACGACGATCTGTGTCTTCCTGCCTATTGCCATTTTTCGCGACCGACTTGAGTTTATAGGCGAGCTGTTTTCTGGTCTGGCCTTTACCGTAGTTATTTCACTGGCGTCCTCATTGCTGGTGGCCATATTCCTGGTTCCTGTTCTGGCCAGTCGTTACGTTCCCCTTGATACTCGCAAGCAACATCCGCTTGCTGGAGGGCTCAAGGTTCTGGACGACCTCATGCAGCGTTTCTTCGACGGGCTGAACACCATTTATAAGCGGGCGCTCGGCGTAGTTCTCAGAAAGAAAATTCTGACGGTTCTGGTGACTGCCGCTGTGTTCGGTGGCAGCCTGTTTCTCATTCCCCTCACCGGGTTTGAGCTCATTCCCAGTCAACCGGATGACAGTGTAGGTATTACGGTGCGGATGCCGGTGGGCACCACCCTGGACGCGACGCGTGAGGTGCTGCTGGACATTGAGGCGTTCCTGGTGAGTGAGATACAGCGCTACGATAACATTGTTGTCAACGCTGGCGGAGGCGGTGGCCTGCTTAGCGGTACGCAGTCACACCGCGGCACCGTTGAGGTAAGCTTGCCCCCATTTGACGAGCGAATAGAAAGTGATGAGGACATTCGTGAGCTCATGCGTTCCCGCTTTGACCGCTACCCTGCAGCCGAGATCACTTTTGGAGCTGGCGGGGGACCCGGTGGCGGTGGGTTTGGCCCGCCAATAGATATCAAGATCCGGGGTGAGAACCTGGAGCGCAGTCGCGAGGTTGGCGAACGCATTCGTGAACTCCTCATTGAGCATCTTCCCGAGGTAACCGAGCCCACCGTCAATATTGAGGACGGACTCCCTCAGGTCGATATCGTAGTAGATCGGCAACGAGCATACGCGCTCGGCTTAAACCTGGCAGGCATCGGCAGTGAGATTCGCGCCAACATTGACGGGGTAACGGCCTCGCAGTTCCGCACCGCAGGCAACGAGTACGATATCCTGCTCACCCTGGATGAAGCGGACCGTGCGAGCGTGCCGGATATCAACCGCATGTTTGTCATTAGCGAGCAGGGGCGCCGTATTCCGGTTTCCAGCTTTGCTACCCTGGAGCGCACAACCGGCCCGGTCAGTATTGCGCGAGAAAACCAGGCACGAACCATTAACCTGACAGCTGGCCTCGCGCCGGGTGCTCAACTGAATGTCGTGGAGCCGCAAATTCGCGCGCTCATTCAGCAAGAAATACCCACCGACGACGACCTGATCATAGAGTTTGGTGGTGATTACGAGGCCCTCCTGCGCTATGGACGGACCTTCATTATCATCATGATTGTGTCGGTCTTGTTGGTGTTTGGTGTTATGGCGAGTCAGTTTGAGAGTTTCCTTGACCCGCTCATTATCTTCTTTTCCATCCCGTTGACGCTCATTGGGGTCATTGGCTTGTACGTGCTTACCGGGGAGAACTTCAGTCTCTTCACGGCAGTAGGCCTGGTCATGCTGGTGGGTATAGTGGTCAACAACGGCATTGTGTTGGTTGACTACACCAACCTGCTGCGCAAACGTGGCCTGGGTCTGTACGAGGCCTGTATTGAGGCTGGCGGTGACCGGCTTAGGCCCATTCTTATGACCACCCTCACCACTGTGCTAGGCCTGGTGCCGGTTGCCTTCCTTGAGGGCGAAGGCTCGAGCCTCATCCAGCCAATTGCCAAAACGGTTGTGGGTGGGCTCTCGGTAAGTGCGCTCATGACCTTGTTTCTCATTCCGGTGCTCTACGCTGTGTTCAATAAGCTCTCTATACGCTTCGCTGGCCGCCGCGACAAGATGCGGGAGCGTCGTCTCAAGAAGGTGAAGGTCAAGGAGCTGAAACGCCTGCGAGCAAAGGAAGACCAAGGAGATGCACATGGTACGGCTTGAACTCATGGTAAATCGAACCCTTGAGGAGGACTTTCATGACCGCCTCAAGAAACGCGAAATAGATCTGCACTACACCAAGCTCGTTGGGGTACAGGGCGCTGGCGCTGCTGGCCTCCGCCGCGGAGACCCTGTCTGGCCGGAGGAGAACTTCCTTCTCATATGCTACTGCGAAGAAGATCAAGCGCAGCGGCTCAAGGACGTTGTGGAAGGCCTCAAGCGCGACTTCCCCAATGAAGGCATTGCAATGTTCAGCATGGAGCACTGCAATCGTTCGTTATAGATCGATATTTGAATTGACAACTGACTTGGTAGGGTATAAAATCCCAAAACATGATTGAGTCTGCCCGTGTAGCCGAGATACTCAACAGCTACAACTACCTAACCCCAACTGTGCGGCTGCCGCTCCTGGCTGCGGTTGGTCGGGTGTTGCGTGAGGACCTGCGGGCCGAAAGCGACTCACCACCTTTTGACAAGGCCGCAATGGACGGCTACGCGCTGCGGGCAGCTGACTTGAGTGGCGGCATAGACGGTGCGGGACTATCCGCCGGTCTCTCGGAGTTCTCCGTTATTGACTGCAAGGGAGCTGGTGACGTTTCTCAAGCCGAGGTTGGCCCCGGTCAGTGCGTTCAGATAATGACCGGTGCCATGATGCCCTCCGGAGCGGACAAGGTTGTTCGGGTAGAGTACACCGAACGGGTCGGGGATCGGGTTCACATTACGCAGCCCGAGCCCAATATTAATGTCATCTATGCTGGCGAGAACCGAAAAGCTGGCGAGCCAATTCTCAGCGTCCCGTGTAAACTCAGACCACGCGATATAGCGGTGCTCGCCTCGCATGGTATTGCAGAGGTCACGGTAGCAGAGCCGGTTCGGGTAGGAATCATATCTACCGGTAACGAGCTGCTCAACCCGGGGGAACCGTCGGCAACCGGCAAGATCTACGACAGCAATGCGTATCAAGTAGCGGCGTACTGCGTCGAACTTGGACTTCCCTATACCAAATACGGCGCGGTTGGGGATGACCCGGTCCACCTGCGCCAAGCCTATGAGCGCGCCTTCGAGGACAACGACCTGGTAATTAGTTCAGGCGGTGTCTCCATGGGTGAATTTGACTACGTTCCTTCGGTTCTGCGGGACATGGGCGCGGAGGTGTTGTTTCACACCATTGCCTACAAGCCTGGAAAAAGCACTCTTTTTGCCAGGTTTGGCGACAAGTGTGTGTTTGGTCTGGCTGGCAATCCGGCCGCCTCGGTTGTGTTGTTTCGTGTGCTCATTGAACCGACCTTGTATCGAATGATGGGACTAGACCCCACATACTTCAGCTTCTGCGGTAGACTGAGCGAAGGTATTCGTCGCTCCAGCGCACGACGCAAGGAGTATAGACCCGCGTTCTACGACGCCGGACAGATACGGCTTATACGTTATGGAGGTTCAAGTCACATGGATGCCTTCGCCGAGGCCAACTGTGTGGTTGAGCTGGATGCTGGGGTTACTGAGCTTAAGGCTGGTGAGGAAATTCATGTTCGACCGCTTTGACAGAGAAATTCACTATCTACGCATATCGGTTACGAATCGGTGTAATCTGCGGTGCAGCTACTGCGTTCCTGACGACTATATTGAGCAAGCTCGACACTGCCATGATGAGCTTGATGTAGCCACAATAGAGAAGGTAATTCATGCGGCTGCCGAAATTGGCATTAACAAGATCAGGCTCACCGGAGGTGAGCCCCTTGTTCGACGCGATATTGTAGATATTGCTCAAAAGATTACTGCAGTTCCGGGTATTGCCGAGCTTGGAATGACCACAAATGCAATCCTTATGCCCCGTTACGCAGCGGACTTACGCAGGGCCGGTCTCAGAAAGTGCAATATTTCTCTTGACACGCTGGAGCCCGTACTCTATCGCAAGCTGTCCCGCAAGGGCAAACTTGAGGATGCGCTTGCAGGCATTGCCGCCGCTGAGCAGCAAGGTTTCACCATCAAGATCAACATGGTGGTTTTCAACGAGACCGCAGATGAAGAGATTGAGGCAATGAATGAGTACTGCCTTGACCACGGCTTTCAACTGCAGCTCATTAATCACTATGATCTGCACCAACATAAAATGGACACCTACACATTTAGCCGGCCGCCTAAGTGTCTGGAGTGCAACCGCATACGCTTGCTCGCGGACGGAAGCCTTAAGCCCTGTCTCCACTCGAATGACGAGATAGCCCTAGATCCAGACGACATTCGCGGCAGCCTTGAGCGCACCATAATGGCTAAGCCTCGTATTGGACAGTCGTGTACAAATCGCTCTCTGTTTGAGATTGGAGGCTAGGCAATGTCACTTACGCACGTAAACGAGAGTGGCGAGGCCCACATGGTAGATGTCTCGGCCAAACCCAAGGTACGGCGTACCGCACGCGCGGCTGGCTTCATTTTTCTTGCTCCTGAAACCGTGTCGCTTATCCGTGACAACTTGGTTGCAAAAGGTGACGTTCTGGCGACCGCGCGCATTGCCGCCATTGCGGGAGCCAAACGTACCTCAGACCTCATCCCGCTGTGCCATAACATTAGCATTGACCAGGTCGCGGTTGAACTGGAGCTTCGTGAGAACGGGGTAGCGGTGGAGGCAACTGCTGTCTGTACCGACAAAACCGGAATTGAGATGGAGGCGCTGACCGCAGTTTCTGTGGCCTGTCTGACCATCTATGACATGTGCAAGGCCGCCGACAAGAACATGAAGATTGGCGAGATTCATTTACTCCAGAAAACCAAAGAAACACTCTAGATAGCTACCGGAGGACTATTCGCATGACACAGAAGTTCAGGATCCTGTCGATCAACATTTCTGACAAAAAAGGTGAGCAAAAGCGGCCGGTTGCGCAGGTTGAGCTGCGTGTGGAGCACGGAATAGTAGGGGACGCTCACGCTGGTCCCTGGCACAGACAGATATCGCTGCTTGCAAATGAAGACATAACAACCATGCGTGGACGCGGGGTTGAACTAGACTTTGGGGACTTTGCTGAAAACATCACCACCGAGGGTGTGGATCTGTCCTGTCTGCCCATTGGAACCCGGTTGTTTCTTGGAGAAGCCGAGCTTGAGGTGACTCAGATTGGGAAGGCCTGCCATCATGGTTGTGCCATTTATGAGGTTGTAGGAGACTGTGTCATGCCTCGCAGGGGCGTGTTTGCCCGGGTGCTGCGTGGTGGCGAGGTGAGCTCGAGTAGTGAATGCTCTGTTGCGCTGCCTGTGGCTGAACCACTTCATGACCGAATGGCTTAACATTTGTAACACTGCTTTGCGGAACCATGTTTTTTTGCCACAAGAGCGGTGAATTTATATTAACTTAGGCGCGATCGTGGTATACTATGTTACCCATGGCACGACAAACGTCAAGTAGTGAAGAAAGGTCTTATGAAGAAGCCTTTCGCGTAGCAACGTTGTATTACTATCAAGGCCTTAACACCGAGGAAATTGCAGCAGAAATGCGGTTTTCGCGCCCGAAGGTCTCCAAGCTCCTCAACTACGCACGCACAAATGGGCTCGTACAAATCAAGGTTATAGATAGCCGGAAAAAGCTCTCACCCTTGGAAGAGGTGCTGCGCGAGCGCTTTGACTTGATTCGAGTGCATATTGTGGCCGCGCCGGAGTATCTCGGTGAGGTGTCCTGGCTTGAGCGTGTTTCGCGCTATACCGCGCACTACCTGAATGCCACCCTGGAACCGCGCCAGACCCTGGGGGTTGCCTGGGGAACGACCATTAGTGAGATCAGTCTCCACCTTATTCCCAAGGTCATTCCCGGGTTGCGTATTGTTCAGCTCAACGGTTCTACCAACACCACCCTTGCTGACAATCGCTATGCGGCCTCTATACTTCAGTCCTACGCCGCCAACTACCAGGCAAGTATTCAGCTCTTTCCAGTTCCCAGCTTTTTTGACTATGCAGAGACCAAGGCGGCAATGTGGCGGGAGAGGAGTATTCGGGCAATTCTTGAGATGCAGGAAAAGGCGGATGTTCTGCTCTACAGCATTGGAAGTGTTGAGGCTGGCGTGCCGAGCAGAGTCTACTCCGGAGACTTTCTTGAACCTTCAGACATGGAGCAAATTCGCAACGAGAATGTTGTGGGAGATATAGCAACGGTGTTTTTCCGACCCGACGGCAGCTGGGAAGATATCCCATTGAACCACCGTGCCAGTGGGCCGCCACTTGATCTGTATCGCTACGCTCCTCGGCGTGTCTGTGTTGTATCGGGCCGCGCCAAAATGCCAGCCCTGCATACCGCCCTGCGTTCCGGATACATGAACGAGCTCATTATAGATGAGCCGAGTGCCCGCCTGCTGGCAGACGAGTTCCTCTTCCTGGGCGACTCATAAGCCATGATGTCCGGAATCTTTGGGAGTGGCTCGGTTTGCCGCTTCATGCTGCTATTCTTGACCTTCTTTTTGCTAAATGTGCCCTTTCAACTACTCGCCACCGAAGAGCCGGTGCCGGAACTGGACATAGAGCCCCTGGTAGAGGAACAGAACGAGGTTGTTGTAGAGTACGTTCCCATTCCGGTTCTTGGCCGTACCCCGGAGCTTGGCTGGATGTTCGGCATGGCGCTGTTCATTGTGGTTCAGTCCAACCCTGAAACGCCAGCCAGCACCATTGCATTTAACGGCATTTACACAACCACCGGAGCCTATGCTCTCTCTATCGCGCCGCAGTTCTACCTCTTTCAGGACTTTGTCAATCTGCGAGCGAACGCCGCCTGGCGTAGCATTCCCAGCGACTATTACGGCATTGGCAGGGAGCAACGGGAACCCGATTTTGAGGAGAGCTACGTTGAGGAGGTGCGAGAACTCACGCTTAATCCCATGTTTCGAGTTTCTCCGCAGGGAAGACTGGGGCCAGTACTGCGAGTAGCAAGCGTCACGGCCGATGATCCTGAATCCAAGCAGCGAGGCATGGAGAGCAAACTCCTTGCCAACGGTGTTCCGGGCGTAGATACCAGTTCGGTTGTAGAGTATGGAGCTGCGTTAAGCTGGGATTCGCGGGAACCACTACTGGATCCCTACTACGGGCAGTCCCTGGAGCTTCTGGGCGTTGTCTCTAATCTGGGTGCCTCGTATGACTACGCGCGGGTGGATCTGCAGGCAACTCACATACAACCGGTACCACTACCGTTACCACATCACCGCCTGGCCTTGCACGGTGTCTACCAGTTTGTTGAGGGAACCGCTCCGTTTCAGGTGCTGCCGCACCTTGGGGGCGATACAGTCCTCCGAGGCCTCGCCGAAGGGCGCTATAGAGACTACTACATGGCGGCCTTTCAGGCTGAGTATAGGTTCCCACTTGTCTGGCGTTTTGGTGCTGTTCTATTTGGGGGACTCGGTCAGACCGCTCCAGCCGCCGAGTCTTTTACTGCCGAGGAGTGGGTGTTTGCAGGGGGGGCCGGGCTCCGCTTTGCCGTAAGCCCTTCGCAGCGACTTAACATTCGAATAGATGTAGGCTACTCCGATGACGACGGTGTGAACTTCTACATTGGTGCCATGGAAGCGTTTTAGTTTATGCGTGTAGTTTTGTGGTGCCGACCGCGGTTGGTTGTAGTGAAGGTTCTGGTGCTTGGGGTTCTCATATTTTGGGGAGCTGGCGGCCTTAGCGCCTCGGATGTTCCAGGTACAGGAGTACCGGCCGGTGTGCGGGTGGTAGCCTTTGCCCAGGACACGCTTGCCAACGACTGGCGTCTGGCCCAAGCGCGGGAGCTCGAGGCCGCTTTTGCAAACTACCCGGATATAAAGTTTGTGGTAAGCAATGCATCCGGCTCCACCGCGCTGCAGGTTCAACACGTAGAGGACTTCACGGATCAAGGGGTAGATCTGCTGATGGTCAGTCCGCGCGATGCGGCCGCCATGACCCCGGCCATAGCCCGTGCCCACCGGCAAGGCATTCCGGTGGTGCTCATCACTCGCCGTATTCTCGGTGACGAATACACCAGCTTTGTAGGCCCAGATGACGAAGACATAGCCGCTGAGGCAGCGCGACTCATTGCTGACAGACTAAACGGTTCGGGACGTGTTTTTGTGCTACAAGGAGTCCCTACCGCGTCCACAGCCATTGACCGCACACGCGGTTTTCTCAGAGAAATTGCGAACTATCCAGA
>SLAA01000067.1 GCA_007127105.1 Spirochaetales bacterium
AAGGCTTGGAACAAATGCGCCAAGGGACTGGTCGCGTTCCGCGGGGAGTTGTCTCGGTACGGCCGGAACATGCGCTCCGCCCGTTTACCGCGCCGCAAAACCGGACTGCGATCCGTTACAGGTCGAGCTGTGTGCCAATTGCCTGGTTCACGCGTTCCATGTCGCTGGCCGACAGCAAACCAGCTCTGTTCGAGAGCCGCTTCTTGCTGATGGGCGTCAACTGGTCTGCCATTGCTTTGGATTGCTTGCTGCGGAAGGTCACGTAGGCTTCGCTCGGATAGAGCTCTCCGACGGAAGCTGTGAGTGGCAATACCTGGACGCGGTTCAGAAACTGGTTCGCTGCGTCGTTGCTCACGATCACGGCAGCACGACTTTTTTGTGTCGCACCGCCAAGGGAGGGATCGATGTTGACCCACCAGACCTCACCCTTCTTCATCACTCAGGTCCCCAAAGCTTGACTCCGTCCATTCAAGCGCCTCGGCCTCCCGAACACTGTCGGCGCCCATAGCGCGGTAACCGTCGTACGGTTCCTGCTTGAACACATGCGGTCGGACCAGGTTCTCCACGAACTGGCTTATCTTGCCTGGGCCGACGACGCGCCGCAGTCCTTCGTAGACCTCCTCGTCAATTGTCAGCGTCAACCTCTTATGCGTTGTATACCCCTCACCTTCCTTACACACGTATGCTACACGTGCAACGAAAGCTACGACAATGAGCATCCATCAAAACGGTCAATAAAATGCCCGGTGTTTCGCCGTCGGAAATGCGGTGCTGTGGGCCAGAGCGGGCACCGGAGTAGTGGCCACGCATTCACTGGTGAACCGCCAGGTTGGAATCCTTGATCACCGCGTGCCATACCCGGGCAGAGGCCACGCGCAAGGTGCAACCGTATCTGTCGAGGAGCAGATCGAAGGTGCCCGACAGGACGAAGTTCGGCAGCGTAACGTTAGCGAAGGAGGACGGATTTACCCAAACTCGCCGCCCCACAGCCCGGACAGGAACTCTTCCACCGGCCATACCTCTATGCCATCTACAGTGCGGCGTAACGGTTCGTGACAGACGATGATGCGGCGGCGGAAGGGAGTTTCCTCTGAGAGGTATCTCAACCCCTTGAAGTCCGCCGGTGCGAGGGTACCGCTCGATTTTACTTCGACGGCCAGATCGGTCTCAATCACGAAGTCCACCTCGGCTCCGTCCTGGGTTCGCCAGAAGCCCATTTCTCGGTGGTCCCGGCGGTACCCCATCCAGGCGCGAAGTTCCAGAAACACAAGCTGTTCAAGCGCCTTGCCGTACTCTGTGCTTTGTCTTGCTGGCGCGCTGACCCCGGCAAGAGTGTTGGAGACACCATTATCGAAAAAATAGAACTTGCCTCGTGATACCGACTTGCGTTTCGGAGATTTAGCTGGCGAAATCGGCTCAAGCATGTATCCTAACAGCGTGTCCTGCAGTATGAAAAAAAACTCGCGGACTGTGCGGGCAGGCACCTGCGCGTCGTTCGCAATGCGTTCAAATACCACTTGTTCGGCCGCGGAGGCTGCGGCAACGTGCAGAAAACGGGAAAACGGCTCAATTCCCCGCACCAACCCCTCAGCTTGGATCTCCTGACGCAGATAGTCCCCACAGTACGCATAGAGGTCTTCGGCCGGTTCGTCCGACAGGTAGACAGACGGTATCCCTCCGTACAAGATGGCCCGATCAAGGTCCCAGCCGGGCACCTCGGCAGACACAAACGGATACAGATATCGCGTTCTCGCTCGTCCTCCAAGAAGGTTGATCCCCGCTCGTCGCAGTTTGATAGGGCTGGATCCCGTCAGGACAAACCGAAAACCGCGACTTTCAATAAGGTCGTGGACATCATCAAGCAGTCCGGGCAGCTTCTGGATTTCATCGATGATCACCGGGCCGGCGGAAGGATTAACAGACGCGAGTTCCTGCCGCAGCCTTCCCGGATTCGATGTCAGCCGCAGGAACGTATCCCCTTGCAACAGGTTGTAACGAGCACATCCTGGAAAGCGATTTTTGGTCCAGGTGGTCTTGCCTGTCTGGCGCGGCCCAAAGAGGAATACCGATCGATTCTCGAGCTCTGTAGATAGATCAAGCAATCTTGGGATATGCATGAAAACAATATTGCACAATTGGTGATAAATCGCAATAGCTATGCGGAAAACATGTAGAATTTCGCATTTTATATGCGGGTATTGGACCAGCACGGCTCGTCCTGTGTCTTCCAGATCCTGGACTCTGCGAGCCAGAAACGTACCAATTCAGATTGTCACTTTCTCGGAACCAGCATCGCCATCGAGGCTCTCCGTGATGGTGTGCGGCTTACAACAGGTCGCTGACCCTCCTCACGGGTGAGAAGAATCCGGCGTCTACCATACGGGCGAGGATCGCATCAGCCTCTTCAGACGTGATGTTCTTGTCCGTGCAGAGCGCTTTGAGGATCCCGATGGTCCCAGTCACCGGAATCTGCCGCTCGGCGCAGGAGTCGCGTGCAGCCCGGTCGTCCGTTGCGACGATTCCGGTGCGATGACGCGCGAGCGCAACGCAGGACGCCTCGCCGGAACTGAGGTTGCGAAGGAGATCGACGAAGAGCTCGCTTTCCGGTGTCGTCATCGCGTCGGCGGGCAGGATCGAGCCTGCGGCGAGTGGTTGCTCCACCACCTTGAGCTCGGCATATCCGCGGATGCGACCGGCCGCGAGCTCTGCGCGGACCTGTTCGGTCACGCGCAGGGATCGGCCGTATCTATCCACGAGCAGATCGAAGGCGCCTGACAAGGCGAAGTTGGAGAGCGTGACCGTATCAAAGAAGCGGTCCGGCAGCCGGTCAGGCATGCCGATAATCGTCGGCCGACATTGCGGTGCCCTGGTCTATACCGTGTTCTGAAAGCCAGCGCCTCATCTCCAGAACGTGCATACCGAGGGACTCTGCCAGCTTGCCAATGCTAATAAACCCGCCCTCGAAAGCTGCCAGCGCCCGGCGTTGCTGGATGGGGAGGTCTTCGATCGGAACGTGATAGCATGCCGCAATTGCATCGCGAACAAGCCGCCCCTTGCTGGTCCCGCGTGCCGCCGCGAGTCGGGACAGCTGCTCGTTGGTCGCGGAGTCCAGCTTTACGTGCAGGGTCGTGTCGTGAGCCATGCCGCCTCCTGTATGGCCAAGTATATGTACATATATACCATATGTTATACATTTCATCAAGGCCGTCGATCGACATGCCTACGGGCTTTTCCGGGGCGACTCGGCAGCTCATCCGGAAGAAACGGTCGGTACCATGGACGCTTCACCGAAACCTAGGGTAGAGAGGAACTCGACGAAGCCCGCGCTGGTCGCCCCATAAAACCGAACTGAGTTCAATTCAGGTCCAGCTGTGTTGCACCGGCGTCAACTGGTCTGCCATTGCTTTGGATAGCTTGCTGCGGAAGGTCACATAGGCTTCGCTCGGATAGGGCTTTCCGACGGAACCGGTGAGCGGCACGACCTGGACGTGATTCAGACATTGATTCGCCGCGTCGTTGCTCGCAATCACGGCAGGGTCAGCATTTTGTGGTTCTCAATCATTGTGCGCCGGATCTACAATGAATTCTTGTTGCTCCGTGGCCCCGGATAGTGACTTGAGCGTGCCGTCTTCGCGGTTGAGGCCAAACCGTTCGTTTAGTCTCCCGAGAATGCGCCGTTGCTTAGCTGCAAACGCACGCTTCTGTTCGGGACTCAAGGTGTCCTCTCCCTCTCCAGTCTTGCCGTTTCGAATGAACTGGTCGAATACTCTGTCGCTGAAATCCGGAGGCTGTACCCCGAACTTGGTTTCATGCGCTTTCATGTACTCGAAGCTACTGTATTCGAGGGCCTTCTCTATGGCCTTATTCGTTACATCGATCCCCAGAAAGTCCACGATCTTGTCGATCTCGTTTCGCTTGTCCGCCACAAGGTCTTCGTAGCGTAACCAAAGAATTGGGAACCCATGGCGGTTGGCAAACCACTCCTTGACGTGGTGAAACCAGCCGTCCCTCTTTTGCGACACGAAGCGGGCAAAGAAGTCATCGAACGCGAGATCAGGTTTGTTGTAGTTCTTATTCTGATGGTAGAGGGAGACCAACACGTCCATACCGTCCCGATACACGTAGATGAACCGACCCTTTGTCCTCTTTTCAAAGCGGCCGTACGGATCGTGCGATTTTATAATGCGGGGTGGCGGGAGCACCCGCGGCGGCCGACCCCGCAAGGCGTCGTTGCTGATCCACGGGGAAACATCGTAGATATGAGTAAACTCCATGCTCCCAGTCCCGTTGCTGCACAGCTGATAGAGGATTACCTGCATCATGGTTGTACCTGACTTGGGAAAGGTCACGAGATAGATGTCGTCGTCGAGCTGCCCGAACTCCATCTGATAGCGCATGAAGTTGAGTCTATGCGCTACCGCACCGAAACGTGCGCTCAGAAACCCGAAGAACCGAGCCATCTTTGCCAGCCCAATGTACTCGGGGCTTCTGGATACGGGTTTGGTACTCACTCCGTCCGCTGCTGGGCTCGCTGGTGGGACATGCCTCCCACCAGTTTCTTCACCGGCAGGTTGCACCGTAATACGTGATGACGTATTGCTTAAACTCAGTCCAATACTGTCCTACCAAACGTTGGCCGTCATACATGTCGCCCTCGCACATTCGGTAGGTGGTGCCGTCATAAGTAATAGTGCAGCACTCGGGGCCAGATTTGCCACCGTCATCACAGGAAGACATTCCCCAGGCCACGGTTGCTATTCCCACCAGTGTAGCAATTTTCCGAATTAACATGAGTTCACCTCCTCGTTCCAGTCCGACGTCAATATGTCCTGTGTCGTCCGGCTTTCTCGACCCAACACCTCCCTTTTCTGACTACCCATATTCTACACTGGGCTCGCTGCGCGGCCGGGCACGCGAGAAGAAGACTTCCTTTCGAGCAAAAATTACGACCTATCGCGCATAATACGGACGCCGGACTACTCAAGGCCGTCGATGTCTGAGCAGCCGCGAATCAGTTGGGGTGAGAAGCCGAACTCGGCTTTGAAGGCAGCGGTAAAAGCGCTGAGCGAGTTGTAGCCGACCGCGGCGGCTGCCTCGCTTACGTTGCACTCGCCGTCACGCAGCAGAAGCAGCGCGCGCTGCATGCGCTGGGTGCGAATGAAACCGAAAACTGTGGTGCCAAACCGGAACTTGAAACCGGTCTTGAGCTTGGTACGGTTGAGACCTACAGCTTGTGCAAGCTCTGTAATTGTTGGGGGTGACTCGTAGCGGGTCAGCAGAACATGGCGGGCTTCTTCCAGGCCGTCAAGATCACTTCGCATCAGCTTTAGACTGCGGCGAGCAGGCTGGGTGTCTCCCAGCTGATCCAGCCGAAGAGCAACAATCTCCAGCGCCTTTGCCTCCAGGTAGAGTCGCGCTAGGCCTCCGCATATACTGCAGCTCAGAACCTGATGCAGCGCCAGGCTCATGGAACTAGTAACAGACCCATGTACGAAAAACGGTTCATCCGCGGGGTGGGTGAGTGCGCGTTTGAGGGCTGCAGGCAAGGCCTGTTGGCGGTCTGCAAAACAGGAGTCTATGGTCGTGCCGTTCACAAATAGACACATTTGGTGTATGGGAACACCGGGGCGGATTGTCTGTGTGCCAACTACTGAAGGACCCAAAACATACGAGTCAGTACGAGCAAGGGTAATAGGCTGAGGCATGCCTTCAATTCCAACTATAATGGGTTGAGCCAGGACGTGAAACGGAAAGGCAAAATGCTCCGGCGGCATCGTGATGCCCAAGTTGGTCTCGTCGCGTGCATTGTCACAGATCCAACTGCCGTAACCAACTCCCTTTCCGAGCTGCGTAAGCTCTATGGCACCACGGGCTGTTCGCTGTGGTACCAGGAAGCTCACCTTTCCATCATCTATCCTTGAAGGGCTAAGGTCTACACTGCGGGCCAATACACTGTTAGCAAAGTCGATATGTAGTCCGAAACCTTGGCGCGGGCCCATATGGCCTCCTGCGTCAGATCGTTACGATACCAACTGCAGGTAGTATACCATGGAGGTCCGGAACAACGTAATTCCAAAAAACCCGTGCTACTCAAAAAGTGCGAGAATATCTCCGGCAGCATCACGCCCTAGCTGAGCGCCGGAACGGAAACCGCGCTCACCACGGGCTATTGCCTGTTCTTTCGGTTGCAGGCTCAGCTCCCGCAGTATCTCACCTTCCGGAATGCTCCGGACCCGGAGGACGCCCTGCTCGAAACTCAGGCTGCCATTACGCGAGCCGGTCGTGTGAATACCGACATCAATCAGAATTTGTGCACCACCCTGCTGTGCGGCATTCACAGCAAAATAGCGCGGAGCTGCCTGGTACTCGGCCGAGTTGTGGATGCCCCCAACGCTGAACGCAATAACGCCGGTCTCAAAGAGTATCTCCATGAGGCCGTCCTCCACACCCTCCAGATAGTCGCGTGTCACGTCGTCGTCGTATGCGGGACCAGCCTCATGCACATACACCATGACGGTGTTCGCCGACACGGTAGCGACACCAAACACCAGCATCGCTGTCATAAGTACCAAGGCAACCCAGAATCTATTGTTCAAGCGCATTTTCCCCTCCATAAATATGTATCACAGTTTTCATTCTCGGCCCAAAGGCCACTGCGCTACACCGACATCTGCTTCACAGAGTTGTTGCCAAGGGGCGGTCTGCATGATACCGTGATTTTCAATAACGATTTCCACAACAAAGTGGGTGTATACCAGCCAATGAACTACTACGTCATGCAAGTCCGAACACGCGCTGAACGCCGCTTTATAAAACTGGCCGAGGCGGTCGTGGAGTATAGGCCGCTCCGCCTTGTACATCCAGAGCGGAAATTAAGCATTCGCCGGGCTGGCCGCACAGTGGAGACGCTTGCCGCCATCTTCCCCGGTTACGTATTTCTGGAGTCGGAAGAGCTCCCCACCGAGTTATACTGGGAACTTAGACGCGTACCCGGGTTCTTTCAGTTCCTCAAGGAGAATACCGATGTACAGCCCCTGGCGGGCGAGGACAAGCGACTTCTGCTTCACTTCTTGTCTTTTGGTGAGGTCATTGAGAAGTCGAGAGTCCGCTTTGATGAGAACTCAAGAATCCGCGTGCTGGAGGGGCCACTCTCGGGACTTGAAGGCAGAATTGTGAAGGTGAATCGGCGCAAGGGACGTGCTAAGGTGAGTCTTGACCTCTACGGAGACACCTTTCTGGTAGATTTGGGCTTTGAGACGCTGGAAGAAGGCGAGAATGGAATAGCTTCATGAGTAGCACCGCTGGACGTCCACGCATTTACATTATTGGAGCCGGGTTTGCTGGCCGCTCTATAGCCGAGGAGATCCGCAGCAAAGGCACAGCTGGCGAGGTAGTTGCCTTTCTTGACGACGATCCGGCCAAGATTGGCCGCCGCATTGATAATGTGCCGGTACTGGGCCCCATTGCCGATGTAGTAGATCTGCTGGAAAAAACCCCGGCCGATGAAGCCCTCATAGCAATTCCCAGCGCCGGTAGGGACAAGCTCAAGTACCTGTACGATCTCCTCAAACGTGCAACATTCTCCCGCATTCGCATTCTTCCCGACCTGGCACAGATCATAGACGGTGAGGCGCACCTGATACAGGCACGCGAGATAGATCCTCAGGATCTGTTAGGACGCAACCCCGTTCGGATTGGCCTCAAGGAAAGCCTTACCTACCTCCGTGGGCGCCGCGTGCTCATAACCGGTGCTGGCGGTAGCATTGGAAGTGAGCTGGCGCGACAGCTGCTCTCCGGTGGTGCCGAGCGCTTGTATTTGTTAGGACACGGTGAGAACAGCATTTACGAGATTGACCGCGAACTGCGAGTGCTGCAGGAAGAGGGCGTGGGCGAACGCGCAACCATTGTTCCCATTATTGCAGACCTCCGCGACCGGGATCATATTTTCTTTTTAATGAACCGGCTTAAGGCGCATGTCGTATTTCATGCGGCTGCCCACAAGCATGTTCCTATGCTGGAAGCCAATCCGGTAGAGGCCATTAGCAACAACGTGTTTGGCACCTTAAATCTGCTTGATGCTGCCCGTGAGGTGGGTACCGAACGGCTGGTGTTTATCTCTACCGACAAAACGGTCGAACCAGCAGGAGTCTACGGCGCAGGTAAGAAGATTGCCGAGGAGCTGGTGCTGGCCGCCTCGGCCCCGGATTCCGAGTTCCTGGTCGTACGTTTTGGAAACGTGCTGGGTGCGCGTGGGAGCATTGTCCCGCTCTTTGCAAAGCAAATTGCCCGAGGTGGGCCGGTTACGGTTACCGACCCTGAGACATCACGTTACTTCATGACCATTGCCGAGGCTGCCTCGTTGGTGCTGAAGGCCGGTGGTGTGGGAGCAGGTGGTGGGCTCTACCTGCTGGATATGGGCGAGCCTCTGAAAATTCGGGAGATAGCCGAACAAATGATTCGCTTCTACGGCTACACGCCTATGGAAGATATTCAGATCACCAACATTGGTTTGCGGCCAGGCGAGAAACTGCATGAGCGCCTGTACAGTGACGAGGAAACCCCGCGCGAGACAGCGTTCACCCGCATTCTCCTTCTGGAGCGGCGCAACTGGCCACCTGAGCGACTTCCGAACTTACTGAAACAACTGCGCCCCATGTGTTTCTGTACCCCAGAGCACCCCGAGTTGTACCGCAACAGGCGTGAGCTCAAGCGGGTCCTGGCGGAGTACATTCCGAGTTTAGAGGTGCCAGCGGATGAGTCCGACTATTAGAACCATACCTTTTGCGCGCCCTTCGCTCGGTACGGATGAGGAGCAGGCGGTGCTCCGTGTAATGCGCAGCGGCTGGCTCACTACCGGCAGTGAGGCAGAGGCTTTTGAACGCGAGTTTGCTGAGCTTGCAGGGGTAGAGCACGCTGTTGCGCTGAGTTCGGCTACGGCGGGGTTGCACCTGGGGCTTGAGGCCCTGGGAGTGCAGGAGGGCGACTTTGTTGCCATGAGCCCCTACACCTTTGCCGCGACGGCGGAGGTGACTCGCTACCTGGGCGCTCATCCGCTGTTTGTCGATATCGACCCCGAAACCCTCAATATTGATGCTCGCAAGCTTGATGCGGTACTGACGGGCTCAGCCGCCGCACGAGTACGAGTGGTGCTCCCGGTGCACATTGGTGGTCTCCCCTGCCCTATGCGAGAGATCCGCCAGGTTATAGATCAACCGCACATTCGAGACTCACACGGCAGGAACGGCTCAGGCCCACCCATTTCTATTCTGGAAGATGCTGCCCACGTGAGTCCCACCGGTTCAGGGTGTGGGCTTGGTACACTGGGCGATGCAGGTGTTTTCTCGTTCTACGCCAACAAACCTATTACCACCGGCGAGGGCGGCATGTTGTGCACACGCAACGCCGAGCTTGCAGAGCGTGTGCGTCTTATGCGGCTGCATGGAATTGACCGCCAGGTTTGGGATCGATACAGGTCGGTGGGCGCCGGGTGGCGCTACGAGGTGGTTGAGGCTGGATACAAGTACAACATGCCGGATCTGCTTGCGGCTATAGGCCGGGTGCAACTGCGCCGCAGCGAAGAGTCGCAGCGCCGCCGTTACGATATCGCCATGTACTACAACAAGGCATTTGACGACACAGATTACCTGCGCCTGCCAACCATGAAGGGGAACACCTCACACCATCTGTACGTACTGCGTCTTGTTCCGCAGCGGCTTAAGATCACCCGAGACGAGTTCATTGCGCAGCTTAGCGAGCTTGGTGTGGGGACATCGGTACATTACATTCCCCTGCACATCATGCCATACTACCAGCGGCGGTATGGGTTGAGGCCAAACGACTTTCCAGAGGCTTTACGTGCATTTGAGTGGTGCGTAAGCCTGCCGATCTACCCGGATCTGACCGATGAAGAAAGGGAGTACGTGGTCCGGGCAGTGCGCTCCGTTGGCGACGCTGCGTATCAAGGAAAGGGCGCATGACACAGATAAGATCAATACGGCGGCTCCTGCGGCGCAAGACGCACTTTGTCAGCGATATGTATGCCCGTGACATGCTCTACGGGCTCACCGTACGTTCAGACCGCGCTCGTGGACGACTTCTGTCAATTGAGCTCCCGGAACACTATGCGCATCTACGTCTCATTACCGCCGCAGATATACCGGGGAACAACTCGCTTGAGGTCTATGGTGACGCCATGCCAATACTGGCCTTTGAGGATGTCCGCTACATTGGAGAACCTATTGCGCTGCTTGTTGGCCCGGACCTTTCGGTACTCAACGCTGCACTGGACCATGTTATCTGTCACTGGGACGAGAGCTTCTTGAAGCAACCCCTGTACGACTTCCGCCGCCCCGAGCCTGAGCAAATTGCGCTTGAGTTAACACACTCCTACGGAGATCCTCCCAAGGATCTGCGCTCGGCAGCACCCAAGCGGTCCAAGCCGGTCGTGACGCCAGCGGTTGAGCAGGATGAGGGGGTTGACGTAAGCGAGGCGGAGCAGCCGGGTAAGGCTGCCGAGCGGGGTAAAGCGGCCGTTGACACCGAGCCACCGGCTGGTGAGTCAGCTGAGGCAGCTGAGGTTAGCCCGGTCAGCGT
>SLAA01000177.1 GCA_007127105.1 Spirochaetales bacterium
CGCGATATCGTGCTCAAGCGGCTATCTGCCGATGACTGTGAGGACTTCATTCTGGTGAACTTTGCAAATGCCGACATGGTAGGCCACACCGGGAAACTTGATGCTGCGGTTAAGGCCTGTGAGGCGGTAGACGCCTGTGTCGAGGCTCTCGTTGAGGCTGCTCTCAAGCGCGGTGGCAAGCTGATTGTAACCGCAGATCATGGTAACTCCGAGCAGATGTGGGAGGACAAGAATAACAGCGCCCACACCGCGCACACGACCTATGACGTGGACTGCATTATTGTGGACGCAGACCGAACGGGTGATGCAAGCGGCAGCATGGACGAACCGTCGTCCTCTCTGCGCTCCGGCGGACGTCTGGCCGATGTGTTCCCAACCGTGCTGAAGCTCATGGGGTTGGAGAAGCCAAGCGAGATGAGCGGCGAGTCGCTTGTATAGGCTCGGATGGTAGCGGTCGGCGAGTCGCTGGTCTGGGGTTGCACAGCGCCCCAGACTAGGGCTGCGCGTCTGTGGGGCCATTGGTGGGGCCTTCCGCGTCAAGGCAGGAGACAACTGCGGCGCGGAGCGCCTCGCGGCTCCATGGTTTACGAATGATCACCACGTCCTCAAGAGTCTGCTTGAGTTCGGCAATGGCCTCTTCGTTGGCCTGACCGGTAATGAGAATTGCACCAGCACGTGGGGACATCGATTTAGCTTCAATAAGAAACTCATCACCCTTCTGCCCCGGCATGAGCCAGTCGGAAATGACCAGAATGACCCTGATCTCGTCCTGCTGGAGTTCCTCAATAGCATCGAGTGCATCTGCGGCGTTGTTTGCAGTTTCGTAGATGTAGCGGTCTCCAAAAAGGGCCCGCAGTTCCTGCTTCAGCGCGACCAGGATAATTGGTTCGTCGTCTACGCACAGGATTGCAGCTTGCGGATTGATCTTGCGACTCATTTCCGGTCTTCTCCGTAGTCTCGCGCCGGGATGTGTTCTAAGCGTTGTTCCTCGGGTGTGTGATCTACTCTGGCATCTGGCTCAATGCCAGCGGCTGGCAGAAAAACGGAAAAGGTCGTACCGTCCACCCCTGTTTCATACTCTATACTGCCGTCATGACTCTCAATTATCTGTTTGCAGATATCCAGACCTATACCAATGCCTTCACCGTTCTCTTTGGTGGAGAAAAACGGTTCAAACAGCTGGGGCTGGATGTGCTCGGGAATTCCATGCCCGGTATCGCCGACCGTCACACAGACGAGGCCCGGGGAGGGCGAGCGTGTGATGGTGAGCGTTAATGTGCCACGGTACTGCATTGCATGCAGTGCATTCTTTATCAGGTTCATCCAAACCTGATTGAGCGGATCACGCATTCCATGAATGCAAATGTCTTCCGCGTAGTTCTTCACGACCACAACCCCGCGATGGTTCTCGCTGTGGAGAAGCTCCAGCACCAGGTCGATTTCGTCAGACAGAGAAAGGCTTTCCGGTTCGGTGGAGTGGTTGCTATGGGCATAGTTGTGCAGCGCCTGAACGGTTCGCGCGGCCTTGTCAGTACCGAGTGAGACTATGACGGCAGAACGCATGGCTGTCCCAAAGGAGGAGATGGTGTCCAGGATCTCCTGGCTGTAGCGTGAGTCAAGCACCACACGCAGCTCTTCCAAACAGCCAAGCAGCTGATACTCACCGACGACCTCGGCTGCCCACTGGTGACGTTCCTCCAGTGCCTCTGCTGTTGCTGCCGCTGCCTTGCGTCGCTCGCGGCGGGTGCGTAGACCCTCCTCAAGAGGAGGGGCCTGGAGTGCACGCTGCAGTACACTCAACATCGCATTCAGCTCGGACTCCTGGAGCTTGCCGCACATTTCAACCATCTCGGGTACTTGCACAGCAAGTGTTTCGCGGAGAACTCGGTTAGCGCCAGCAACCGCACCCAGTGGACTGTTGAGTTCGTGCGCAATTCCGGCCATAAGCCGACCGAGCGATGCCATCTTCTGACTGTTGACGAGTTCGGCGGTGCGCTCGGCCACTCGTTCTGCAAGGGTCGCGTTGACCTCCTCCAGCTCGTCTTGAGTCTCTCGAAGTTGCTCGTGCGCGCGCGCGCGGTCATCTACGAAACCAAACATGAGACCTATCAACACCGTCAAGAGTGGGTAGAGTGCCAGGGTAGGTACCGCGACACCGGACATCGCCCCCAGCATCTCGCTCGTGTCGACGTAGAGGAGCAGGGTGAGCATCATGAGGATTTGGATAAGAGCCGCAGCAAGTCCGAGAGTGACAAGCAAGGGGATGCGGCAGCGACTGTAGTGTGCGCCGCGCCTGCTGCGTAATAGGAGTCCGGCGCCAACGCTCAGGAGCACCCCTAAGGAGCCGCCGAAGGCGCCAATGCCGCCAATGAAAAGCCGTGCCCCAACAGCGCCAGCCGCCAGAATAAGTCCCGGCAGCCAGCCGCCGTAAAAGCCAGCAAGTACTGCCAGCATCATTTTTGTGTCAAAAAAAACACCATCCGCAACCGGTATGCCCATAAAGATGGAAAACACAGCCGCTACGGCAAAGCCCACACCAAGTAAGGCCTTGCGTGTTTTTCCGCCCGTGCTACGGACTTTTTCCTTCACGACGTAGTGAAAGAGTACTACAAGGGCAACCAGCGAGAAGTTGGAGATGATATTCCCAATTATTGTGATATCCATACCGTTCCACGGCTAAGATACGCATTTTATGCGCCGCTATGGAACAATATTTCTAGTAATTGAGCGTTGTCTTAGAGAATTCGAACAAGTACGACAACAAGAATGACAATTACAAGTACTCCGATAATCAGGCCCATGTTCCCCCCAAACCAAATGTGATTGCTCATGCTACTACTCCATACTGCTGCGGTCAAGCTCATTCACTCCGAATGGCTCATCCGCGGCGAAGTGCGGCCTCATGGCGCAACAAATTATGTGCTGCGGCCAGGGAGCAGGTCACGTAGAGCAAGATCCAGCCTGTCGTGACAAGGAGCGGAACCAGGCTGAGGCGGCCAAGCACCGTGGCCTTGAGGATAAGAGCAATGTTGAAGAGGGGAATGTGGTAGTGCCATAAGGGGAGCGCCTCAAGGTTAATCATGTACGTGCCGTACCCAGCAGCCGAAGAAAGTATGAGCACCGGTATGAAGTAGGTCTGAGCCGCCTTTGCCGAGCGAGCCAGGAAGCTAAGAGCAAGTTCAAGGGAGCTCAGCACCAGCACGGTGGCCGCCGCAAAGCCGACCAGTAAGGCAACGGTACCTGGACCCAGGGCGAACTGCAGTTCATCGCTGCCAAAGACGCCGGGGCCAATGAGGTAGGCGAGCCCTGCGCCTGCAAAGAAGGCCAGCATTCCCAGCAGACCCATGACCGAGCAGGCACCGAACTTTCCAAGCAACAGCGCGCTTCTGCTCGCTCCGGTACCCAGCAGCGGCTCCAGAGTTCCCCGTTCCTTTTCGCCAGCCCCAAGGTCGGCTGCACTCGCAAGCGGGCCGAGAGCCGCAGACACCAGCATCAACACCGGGATGAGGAAGGAAAGGGCAAGGGTGCCAGCGCTGCGGGAAGGGTCATGGAGTCCAAGCAACTCAACCTGAAGAGTGGCAAGCGAGTCCGGGGAGAGACCAAGCTCGGCAATCTGGGCCGAACGCACCCCATCTGAGTAGGCACTCAGGAGCGCTCCAAGATACTCGGCCGCCGCCTGTGAGAAGAGGTCTGTGTTGTCGTAGAGCAGTGTGACTCCCGCACCCGCGTCCGCCCCCGGGCCCCCAGCGCCGCCCCACTGACGAGAAATCACGACCGTGGAGACATCACCAGCCGCGAGCGACTCAGACCCTGCCGCCACATCCGATAGTGATTGCACCGAGATGAGCTCTTGCTGCGCGAAATAGTCGTGAAGATCAAAATGGTCGTGTGCCACGACGCCAACACGAATGCCGGACTCAAAGGCGGACTCGGCACGAGTAATGTTCACCGACAGAACGAGAACCAGAGCAGGAAAGAGAACAAGGGGTACGCCAATTGATATGAGAACCGTGCGGTAGTCGCGTAGCAGTTCGGTGAGTTCTTTGTAGAACACCATGCGAGCTATGTGTAGGGTTCTCCTCACCGTACACTCTCCATTGTCCGGGTGTAGAGGCCACGGAGATCATAGCCCCCAGTGTCGTCACGCCGGGCAACGTGGCGGAGCTGGCCCCCATGCACTATGAGTACCCTGTCGCACAGGGTCTCGAGCTCCTCTATGTTATGACTCGAGAGGAGAATGAGCTTGCCCGCGCTTTTTTGTCGATGCACGAACTGCTGCACGATCAGGGCGCTGCCAATGTCCAGTCCGGTGGTGGGCTCGTCCAGGAGCAAGATTTCGGGACGATGTACGAGCGCGCGGGCGAGTGCTGCGCGCTGCTTCATGCCCGATGAGTACTCCGCTACCCGGCGTTCGGCAAAACTCTGCATCTCAAGCAGCTCAATAAGTTCCTCGGTACAGCGGCGAGCATCGGGCCCCGACAGACCATTGAGATAGGCGAAGTAGCGAATGTTTTCACTGCCGCTCAGTCTATCGTAGAGTCCAACCGCGCCCCCAAATAAGGCCCCAACCGAGCGTCGGGTGCGAGCCGGTTCGCGCTGTGTGTCATACCCGTTCACCAGCACCTGCCCGGAGCTTGGCCTGATTAACCCGGCAATCATTCGCAAGGTAGTGGTCTTGCCCGCACCATTCTCACCCAGCATGCCTATGACCTCACCGGGAGACGCTGAGAACTCAAGCTCGGTGACCGCAGGTGGCGAGGAGGGGGAGAAACACTTTGTCACTCTGCGGAGTTCAATTGCGGGTGTGGCGTTCACATCCTGAGTAGCGTACCGCCTGCGAGGACCTTGGTCAACGTGTAGCCTCGTCATTGGTATGCCCTCGAGATGCTGCGATAGCTCCTCACAAACCCCCACAAAACACTTACAAAAGGTAACGATTATCAGTATTCTGTTGCGTGAAGATTCCAGTGCATGTACGTTACTTCAGGAGGGAGAGATGCAGAGAAAGCGCGTAGTAATTACCGGAATGGGCACCGTGAACCCCATGGCGAACTCGGTTGCCGAGACGTGGCAACGGGTTGTAGCGGGCGAGTCCGGTATAGGCACCATAACCCGTTTCGATGCATCTGGACTTCCGACTCAAATTGCTGGTGAGGTTCGCAATTTTGCATATGCGGACTACTTTACCGAGGACATGGTCAAGAAGGCCAAGCGCATGGACACCTTCTGTCACTACGGTGCCGCTGCCCTCCGTGAGGCCTGGGATCAAGCGCAGCTAGATGCCGTGGCGGACAAGCGCCGAATAGGGATCTCGGTTGGCAGTGGCGTGGGGGGCCTTACCGTTCAGCATGATAACTCGGTTACGCTCGTGACCAAGGGGCCCAGGCGTGTGAGCCCTTTTTTTGTGCCAATGTCTATTGGTAATATTGCCTCCGGCGTGTTGAGCATGATGTACGGAATTAAGGGCCCCAACATAAGCCTCCAGACCGCATGTGCCACCGCCAACCACTCCATGGCCATGGCACAGCTCATTATTCAGAATGGTATGGCCGACGTCATGGTCGCAGGCGGAGCAGAAGGCACGGTGAACGAGATCTCTATCGCTGGCTTTGGCAATATGCAGGCGCTCTCTACCCGCAACGACAGTCCCGAGACCGCATCACGACCGTACGATGTAGACCGCGACGGTTTTGTGCTCAGTGAAGGCTCCGGCATTCTTATTCTAGAAGAGTATGAACACGCGCTGGCCCGTGGGGCCGATATTTTGGCTGAGGTGCTTTCCTGCGGTATGTCGGGTGACGCGTATGATTTTGTGGCCCCCGACCCCGAAGGTGGTGGTGCCGCCTACTCCATGCAGATGGCACTTGAGCAGGCTGGCCTGGAGGCTGCAGATCTGGACTACATCAACACGCATGGAACATCTACACCGGTGGGTGATGTAGCAGAGATTAAGGGTATTTACTCACTCATAAAGGACTGCGCGGACAAGGTGTTAATTGGCTCTACCAAGTGCTATCACGGACACCTTTTAGGGGCGACGGCCGGTCTTGAGGCTATCCTCACCGTCATGGCGCTGCGCAACGGCCTTGTGCCGGGCAACAAGAACATGCTCAACCGTGATCCCGAGCTTCCGCCGGTGCAGCTACCGGTTGAGCCGGTCAAGCGTGAACTGAAGATTGCACTGTCAAACTCATTCGGTTTTGGCGGACATAACTCAAGCTTGTTATTGGCAAAGGTACTTTAGAAGATATGGAGGGACAGATGAAGCGACGACTCGATTTATCAGGAATGTTCGTTCTCGTGGTGGGTGTTGTGGCGCTTGTTGCTGCTGGCCTCGCTTTCACGAGCTGTGCTGCAGAGGAAGCTCCGGAGCCTGGTGACACAACTGCTCTTGAGCGAACGCCTCAGGATCCACGGTTGGTACGACCCGGACAGCTTACGATTGGTACCGGAGACCCTGTCTATCCACCCTGGATGCTGCATGACGACCCTGCGCGTGGGGAAGGCTTTGAGAACGCCATGGTCTACGCATTGGCCGAGGAACTGGGATTCTCTCCGGAGCAGGTAGTCTGGGAGCGCGGGCTCACCTTTGATCAGACTATCGCACCGGGGCCTAAGCCCTTTGACTTCTCAATTCGCCAGATCTCGGTGACGGCCGAACGACAGCAAATTCTCGACTTCTCTATTGTGTACTTTCAACCCGACAAAGCCGTTATCGCGTTACCCGGGAGCGACGTTGTGAACGCAACCTCCTTTGCGGATCTGCGCCGAGCACGCTGGGGAGCTACTATAGGTACTACGGACCTTGATTACCTTGAGAACATTCTTGGCGTATCAAACGTGGCAGTTTTTGACGACCAGGCCGGAACTTTTCAGGCCATGCAGGGTGGGCTGATAGACGCCACAGTGGCGGCCCTCCCCAGCGCGATCTTTGCGACCGGCGTACAGGTACCGGAAGCCGAGATTGTGGCTTTGTTGCCTCCCGATCCGCATGACACCGGCCATGGTTTGCTTTTTGAGCAGGGTAACACCTTGGTAGACTGGGTCAATGAAGGCCTGCAGGCAATTATCGACCGCGGCGTGGTGAATGACCTTATTGAGCAGTATCTCCTGCCGGATGGTGACATCCCGGAGATTGCCGGTTGAGTTCAGAAGATCGCGTGCCGGCACCGCCGGCACGGCGAGCCCTCAGCGCACGCGAACGCTATTTACCCTTCGTTTTCAGCGCCCTTAGTGTAGTAGTTGTCTTTGGGCTTATTGCTCGGCTTGTGACCAGAGCCGAACAGTGGCCCAGGATCAAGCTGCAGTTCTTCAATATAGATGCAATCATCGCGGCCTTTCCCAATGTTTTTCGCGGCTTTCTTACCAACATGACCGTCTGGGCTATTGCTCTGGTTGCCATAGCCATCTGGGCACTTGTGCTCGCGATCTTCCGCTCGCTTACCGGCCCGCTGTTTGCTCCCCTCAAGGTGTTTTCCATTCTCTATATCGATCTCTTGCGAGGTATACCGTCTCTGCTCCTCGTACTGCTGTTTGGTTTCGGTGTCCCGGCGCTCCAAATTCCCGGCCTTCCGCGCACCGGCCTGTTCTGGGGTGGGGTAGCTATGATTCTTGGTTACTCTGCCTATGCTGCGGAGGTGTACCGTTCCGGAATGGAGGCGGTGCATGATGGGCAGCGGGCTGCGGCCAAGGCTCTGGGGCTCTCACAGTGGCAGACGCTCATCTATGCAATAGTACCGCAAGCGGTGCGGAATGTGCTTCCGGCATTGCTGAACCTTGCGGTTGCTCTGCAGAAGGATGTGGCGCTGCTCAGTGTTATTGGTGTTCGCGACGCGGTGCGTGAGGCTCAGATATTCACCGCACGAACCTTTAACTACTCCTCGCTCATTGCCGCTGCAGTTCTGTTTCTGGCGGCGACAATACCTATGGCGCGCTTCACCGACTACGTGGCGCGAAAAGACCAAGAGCGCCGGCTCCAAAGGACCCTCTAAGCATGTACCGAGTTCGCATTGACAACCTCACAAAGTACTACGGAAACACTCTCGTACTGGATGCGGTCAACCTCGCGGTGAAAGAACATGAGGTGGTCTGCCTTATCGGCGCCTCCGGATCCGGGAAGTCGACACTGTTGCGCTGCGTGAACAAGCTTGTACCCTTTGACCACGGCACGATCGAACTTGACGGAGTATCGATAGAGGATGAGAAGTTCAAGAACAGCAATGAACTTCATAAACGGGTCGGGATTGTGTTCCAGGCCTTTAACCTCTTTCCTCACATGAATGTGCTGGACAACATTACTCTTGCCCCCCGCAAGGTGCACGGTGTCTCCCGCCGTGAGAGTGAGAAGCATGCCCATGAACTCCTGCAACTCTTTGGGATGCCCGAGTTTGCAACCTCGTATCCGGAGCAGCTCTCCGGCGGCCAGCAACAGCGGGTGGCGATTATCCGCACCATGGCAACAAACCCTCACGTGCTCATGCTTGATGAGATCACCGCAGCGCTGGATCCGGAGCTTATCGGTGGGGTGCTGAAGATTATCAAGGATCTTGCCGAACAAGGCATGACCATGATTATTGTCACGCATGAGATGGGCTTTGCCCGCGAGGTGGCGGACCGGGTCTGTTTTCTGGAGGGTGGTCGTATTCTTGAGGAGGGCCCGCCCCAGAAACTGTTTTCTACACCTACCCATCCGCGCACGCAGCAGTTCCTCCAACGCATTATTGAGGCCGGGCGGCTGTAGGTGCGGTAGCTCCCGGGTCGACGAGGCGTCCCCCGCGGCAGTGGCCCCCGGGTCGACGAGGCGTGGCCCGGCGGTGTAGCATGGCGCATGCAGAACCTCGCCGACTACCGGGCAGACCGGAGTCTCTTCCTTCCAACCCACCCTGAGGATCTCACCCGCTGCGGACTCGCGCCGGGAGATCTTGATTTCATATTTGTCTCAGGCGATGCCTACGTTGACCACCCAAGTTTCGGGCCCGCCCTGCTGGGGCGCATGCTTGAGAGTCATGGCTACCGCGTGGGGATTATTGCCCAGCCGAGCTGGGACAGCCCGCAGGACTTTGCGCGGCTTGGTCGGCCGCGGCTGGGCTTTCTGGTGAGCGCCGGGAACATGGACTCCATGGTTGCCAACTACACCGTGGCAGGCAAGCCGCGGCGGGATGACGCCTACAGCCCCGGCGGCGTTGGCGGCCGCAGACCCGACCGCGCAACGCTTGTGTACTGCACGCGCATTCGTGAAGCCTTCAAAGGCGTGGACATTGTTATCGGCGGCATTGAGGCCTCGCTGCGCCGCTTTGCGCACTACGACTTCTGGGCCAACAAGATGCGCCGCTCGCTGCTGGTGGACTCCAAGGCGGATCTGCTGGTCTACGGTATGGGAGAGCGGGCGATGCTGGAGATTGCGGCCGAGCTCAGCCGTGGCCGCCGGGCGGCGGAGCTGACCGGGATTGCGGGCACTGTGTACAAATGCCGCGCCGAGGAGGCCCCTGGCGCGGCGCTACAGTTGCCCGACTGGGACACGCTACAGGATAAGGCTCGCGGCAAACGTGCCTATGCCGAGAGCTTCCGTGAGCAACACCGCAACACCGACGGGCTTAACGCCGATATTCTGGTAGAAGCCTACGGCCCCTGGGTTGTGGTGCAGAACCCGCCACAGCCCACCCTCTTTGGCGACGAACTGGACGATCTCTACGAGATTCCCTATGCACGCACCTTTCACCCTGACTACCTGGAAGCAGGTGGAGTGCCTGCGGTAGAGGAGGTGCGCTTTAGCCTGGTCTCGGCGCGCGGCTGTTTTGGCGGCTGCAGCTTTTGTGCCTTGACCTTTCACCAGGGGCGCCGAGTTGGCGCCCGCAGCAAGGAAAGCCTGCTGCGCGAGGCCCGCCTCCTTACCCAGCTCCCCGGCTTTAAGGGCTACATTCATGACGTCGGCGGCCCCACCGCCAACTTCCGCGCACCATCCTGCGAGCATCAGACCAAGCACGGAGTGTGCAAGGACAAACAGTGCCTCTTCCCCGACGCCTGCAAGCAGCTGAAGGTAGACCACACCGAGTACCGGGATGTCCTGCGTGCTCTGAGGCAGCTTCCAGGCGTCAAAAAGGTGTTCGTCCGATCCGGAATTCGTTTTGACTATCTGTTGTTGGACAAGGATCAGGGCTTTCTGCGTGAACTATGCACCCACCATGTCTCCGGCAAGCTCAAGGTTGCACCTGAGCATATTACCCCGCAGGCCCTCTCGGCCATGGGCAAGCCCGGCATGAAGGTGTATGAGAAGTTTCGGCGCGCCTTTGAGAAGGTGAACAAGGAGATTGGCTCCAAGCAGTTCATTGTGCCGTACTTTATCTCAAGCCACCCTGGCACCACGCTGCGCGATGCAGTGGCGCTTGCCGAGTACTTCCGCGACCAGGGCGGAACCCCCGAGCAGGTGCAGGACTTCTACCCAACACCCGGCACCGTGGCCACCTGCATGTACTACACCGGCATTGACCCCCGCAACGGCAAAACGGTTGCGGTAACCACAGA
>SLAA01000239.1 GCA_007127105.1 Spirochaetales bacterium
ACCGGCGCCCCAAAGGCGCCGGTTTTTTAATGCTCAATACTAAATCTGTCAAACAGGCCCTGAGCCTCACGCTGCTCTATGTGAATGTCGTCCACACGAGCCCCAGGAGGCCCTTTACGCAACCAGTTGCTGAAGCTTTGTACTGCTGTCTCTGGCCCCTCGGCCGTCACCAGAACGCTGCCGTCTGGCTCGTTGCGAACCCATCCGTTCAGTCCAAGCTTCACCGCCTGTGCGCGGGTGTGGTAGCGAAACCCCACGCCCTGTACTCGGCCGCGTATGCGTGCCGTCATTGCCTTTCGGTCTGCCATGCCAAAGGCTCCCTTCCTGCTACCGGTCACGCCTCGCAAGCCGTGCCGAAATCATTTGTTCAAGGTCTTCGTAGTCATAAGGCTTATACACGACCTCAAATGGCACCTCAAAGTCAGGCCGGAGGAAGCCGCTGGTTAGCACCACAGGCAGGTCACTGCAGTAACGCTCAAGAAAGCGCACCCAGTACTCCCCGCCCAGCACCTCCATTCGGTAGTCGCTTACAATGAGGTCGACACGGTGATCAAGCAAATGCTTGATTGCGCCGACCCCATCGGATGCCACATGCACCATGTACCCCTCGCCCTCCAGGTAGTCTCGGAGAGTCAGCCGAATTGCGTCTTCATCCTCGACGAGAAGAATTGTGGGTTTGCCGTTACTCATGCCAGACTACGTCCCGTACTGCGCTCGCTTAGGATACACCGGCCCGTTTGCGAGCCAACTCTTCAATACGGTTCCCGAGCTCGTCCAGGCCAAAGGGTTTGCGCAGATACGCATCTGCCCCGGCCTCTTCCAGGCGGGCCTGCAGATCACCACTGTCGTGGCCGGTAACCGCCACCACAATTGGCGAGGCAATATTCTGCTCGGTCTTAATGTCGTGACACAGTTTTACGCCGTCGATTCCCGGGAGATCAACGTTCAGCACTACAGCGTCCGGCTTGCTCGTTGCAAGCAGTTTGCCAGCCTCAAAACCGTCAAAGGCCTGTGTCAGCGTGAAATCTGGATACTTCTTTGCCAGAAACTCCTTGATGGAGTTGTTCAGTTCCGCGTCGTCGTCGACGATGAGAACCGAGTTCACTTCCAGCTGCTGCTCCAAGACCTTCTTGAGCTCGGCGGGAAGACGCATTCCGCGGGAATGCAGAAACTCCACCAGGTCGTCCGAGTAGACTCGGTACTGCCCACCAGGAGTGGTGAAGGCCTTGAGATATCCATTCTTTATCCAGTTGATCGCGGTCTGATTGACCACACCGCAGATGTTTGCGACTTCCAGAGCCGAAAAAATGCGGATTTTCTTGTCCGTCTTTGCCATGTTCCTACCTCGTTTGCGCGGTTTGTTATCCGCTAGATCGTAGTATCATTATATCCATAATGTCAACGTATTTCTTGAACATTTCCGAGAAATAGTGATGGACAGAGAATTAGTCGTTATACGACAGCTCGTTGAGACTGCTGCGGATTTGTGCAATGGAGAAGCCCCGTTTGAGCAGTGCCTGAATCAAGTTCTGCTCCTGAGCGTAGCGCCCAAAAAGCTTGGCAGCCGCGCGCAGGCAGGCCTGATCTATAAGGGTGGGGTCGGTATCGGCAATTTGATTGAGTGCGGCCTCGGCATCTATGGCGGCTACACCCCGCGAACGAAGCTCTGCGCAAATGTAGCTGTGGGAAGCCGGGCGGCGCCGGAGCCGGTCTGCTGCCCACATCTCGGCGTAGCGCCGGTCGTCAACTGCGCCTTCCTCGCTCAGCCGCTCAACGGTGACCAGGGACGCCTCTGCAGAGAAACCACGCTGCTCGAGTTTCCGCTGCAGTGCTGCGCGGCAGTGTTCGCTCCGGGCGGCCAGCTCCAGCCCCTTGCGATAGGCGCTAAGGAGTTCGGCATTGTGACGGAGCAGCTCGCGTTCTTCTTCTGTAAATGCTTCGCCTTCAGAGAGGTTCAGTGTGTGGGCGTAGTCGGTGGGAATACAAAAAGAGGCCCCGTCCGAGAACCGGAGTATATACTCCGCCCGTCCGCGACCTCTTTCCTGTAGCGACTCGAGAAAAACTCGATTAGCGCTTGGAGAACTGGAACTTCTTGCGTGCACCCGGCTGTCCGTACTTCTTGCGCTCGACCATGCGAGAGTCGCGAGTAAGGAATCCGTTCGCTCGCATGACACTGCGAAGATTCTCGTCAGCTTCTACCAGGGCTCGTGAGATCCCGTGGCGAATTGCACCAGCCTGGCCTGAATGACCTCCACCCATGACGTTAATCATAATGTCGTAGGATGTGTCGGCCGAGGCAGCTGCAAGAGGCTGTCGTACAACGTAGACGTGCTCTTTATTTCCAAAGTAGGCGTCGAGTTCCTTGCCGTTCACGGTGATCACACCGCTTCCCTGGCGAAGGTACACGCGTGCTACCGATGTCTTTCTTCTTCCTGTACCTAGTGCAATGTTCTGAGACACGAGTCTTGCTCCTTCCTTAACCGAATGCTACCGGCTCAGGTTTTTGTGCGGCGTGCGGATGATCAGTACCGGCATACACCTTCATGTTGGTGAACTGCTTACGCCCGATGCGGTTCTTTGGCAACATACCACGAACGGCATGCTCGACCGGAAAAACCGGATTCCGCTTGATTGCAGCGGCGAAGTTCTCGGAACGAATACCACCCGGATATCCGGTGTGTCGGTGATACATCTTGTCACGGCGCTTGTTGCCGGTGACGTCCACTTTATCAGCGTTGATGATCACGACATAGTCGCCGATCTCTTGATGCCGCACAAAAATGGGCTTGTGCTTTCCCTGCAAGAGTACCGCCGCTCTCTCAGCTACCTTCCCAAGGGGAATGCCGGATGCGTCGATAACGTACCACTTGCGCTCGACTTCTTTCGGGTTAACAAATATTGTCTTCATATTACTAGCCTTTACGCGTGGAGATTACTCCGAAAACTGGAAGCGTATTGTCTGAAATTTCCGCCTGCATGTCAAGCCGGAGGAGCAACTTTCTCAGCTACCGGTTTTTTACTACTCGGAACTCTCTGGGCCTGCTGCCGCAGACTCGGATGCCTTCTGCGCTTCAGCCGCAGCTTCCTCTGCTTCTTCCTTCTTCGCTTCAATTTTGTCTTTGATGTCGGCAATACCAATGAGTACGGCGATGAGTCCGATCATCGCAGCAAGAATGGGAATTCCGCCCTTGAGAAACATGAGCACCTCAGGCCCCCACTGCAGCGACCACTCGACGGGTAGTACGGAATAGACCGCAAATACTATAAAGGCGATTCCGACCGCTAATGCACTCATAGATTATTCAACCTCCGGTTGTTCAAAGCCTTTTCGGCATCTGGTAGTGTTTATTACGACCTGTGTAGAATCTGCGATTTTGGGGAATATGTCAAGACAAGGCCTTGATGTAGGTGTCCGGCGGGGCCCACCGGACACCTACGATGCAGCCACTTGATTCAACGCCTGCCAGCAAGCACAACAAGAAGAGCAATAGACAGGAACACCATGGGCAGGTTCAACAGAAGCACGCGAAACAGCGGCACACCGGCTATGACCAGGCCGTCCAGGCGCACAATACCAAAGCTCTCCAGGGTGCCTGCTACAATCTCGCCGTACTGCGCTACGGTGGCAATAACGACAAACATCCAGGCTGAGTCGCGCGTACGGCTCCATACAAGAATAGCAAGAAAGGTGGTAATAGCCCCAACCGTAAGTCGGGACACAGTCAAGATGACGAGATCAGGAGACATCTGCACACTCCTTAAGTTCTTTACATGCACGAGCAAAACCGGCGAACTCGCCAGCAGTGCACTCACCTGGAATAATACTGAGCCCATGGGCCGAGGGGTTCAGAAAAAATCCGCGTTCAAGCATGGCCTGATGGAGGGTAAGATACGGCGCAGCCTGCAGCTGTGGCTGCAGGTAGGCTCCGTGGCGAAGGAAGAGCGGGGTACTGAGCCCTCTCCAGGCCGACTCCAGTGTATCACAGCTAATGCGGCCGTCCCAGACGCGTGGGTCTGTGCGCAGCAGGTTCACCACCCGATGCAGCCCGGCCAGCTGCACGGGGGAGCACTGACCGGACAGCTCTCCGGCCAGCTGTCCGGCCCCGGAAGGCGAGCCTGCGGGAAACCCCGCCACGACCAGCCCGTGGGCCCCGGGGAGAGGAAGGCGGAGCTCGATAACGGCCGCTGGGTCGGGCGAGGCGCTGCCTGGCTCGGGCGTGCCGGGCGTGCCGGGCCCGAAGGCGCCGGGGTCGAAGGCGCCGACATTGAGCAGACCCAGCCCGGGGCGCCAGAGCACACAGGATTGCTCACCCACAGCCTGTCTGTATCGTTCCCGGCTGGAAAACACAAGCCAGTCTCGCCCGGGATCGGCAAGCAAGGAAGCGCTCCCGCTTTCCGTGCGGCTGCTCAGGCCTTGTTGCCACAGCGCCGTCAACTCTCGATTCAGGCGACGCAGACAGGGGGAGGGACTTGGGGCGTGAAGCCCACGGTCCATCTCGGCCTTCATGGCGCGCGAGACACCCTTGGGATCATGCCCGAGAAAGGCGCGCCCATCGTCCTGATACAAGTCCAGTAAGCGCTGGCCGCTACGTGTGTAGAGCCTGTACCCGCGGGCACGGCGCAATTCCGGGTAAGAACCGGCCTGCATGTCTACTCCTTCACCTCAGAACGAGTCCGAACTGATTCGTTCAAGCCCACTATACTCGGCAACAAACTGAAGCTCCCGCCCGGTCTCAAAACGAACCATAACCATTTCCTGTGCTCCACTCCACCATACTTTTGCCACCATCCCGGTGCCGTACTCGTCATGGTACACCACCGAGGCGGCCGGGAAACGCGCATTTGGCTCGGCAGCTCTATAGGCCGCACGCTCCGCGTAACCGCGGCGCTCACCAAAACGCCCGCGAGGTCGGCGCAGGTGTTGTTCTTCTACATCGACCAGATCTTCCGGGATCTCCTGCAAAAAACGAGAAGGATACAGGTCAAGTGTTCTGCCATTGACCATGCGGCTGCGGCAGCTGGTAAAAAGGACCTCGTTGCGAGCGCGAGTAACAGCGACGTAAAACAGGCGGCGCTCCTCTTCAAGCTCTTCCTGGTCGTCGTCACTGCGCGGAAAGAGTCCATCCTCAAGGCCGGTGATAATGACCCGGTCAAACTCAAGACCCTTGGTGTTGTGCATAGTTATGAGGGTTACCGCATTGCGGGCATCTCCCTCGGCCTCTGCCTCGCGCCCTGAATCCAGTTCCAGGTTCTCAAGCAGCTCAACCAGCCCCTCCGGCGTTGCTGGGTACATAGATGCCGCATTGAGAAACTCTTCAAGGTTTTCGCGCTTGCCAAGGCCGGTATCCTCGTCCTGCTCAACATGGTAGTTAACTAAACCAAAGCGCTCAAAGACCTGGGACACAAACTCGTTGAGCAAACCCCCATCAAGCCCGGACGCAAGCTCGCGGTAGCCACGAACAAACTCACGAGCAGCCGCAGCGGCTTTGCGTGAAAGGCCAGGGGCTGCCGACTCGGTAGCGGCAATGAGGTCGTACCCATGCTCAGCGGCACCGTCTTCCAGGGCGGAAAAGATGCGGTCCACCGACACCGCTCCAATACCCCGACTGGGTTTGTTAATAATGCGGCGGAAGGCTACCTCGTCGGCCGGGTTCGCAAACAGTTTGAGATAGGCAATGGCGTCTTTGATTTCCTCGCGATCATAGAACCGGAGGCTGCCGATAATGCGGTACGCAATACCAGCGCGCGCAAAGGTTGTCTCAAATACGCGCGACTGCGCGTTGGTGCGGTACAGAATGGCGGTTCCGGCGGCCGCTGCGGGGTCACTCGCCAGCAAAGTGCGGCAGAACTCCGCCTCGGCATCGTGGTCCGAAAGCATGATCAAGCGTGGAAGCGGGCCATCGGTGCGGGTTGTGAACAGTGTTTTGCCGAGACGCCCGGTGTTACGAGCCACGACCGCGTCCGCCACCGAGAGAATTGGCGCTGTGGACCGGTAGTTCTGTTCCAGCCGGTGGATCTCGGCCCCTGGAAAACTGTCGGGGAAACTTAAGATGTTCCCCACCTCGGCACCCCGAAAGCGATAAATGGACTGGTCGTCATCACCAACCACGCAAATGTAGGTGTCAGGGCCGACGAGCGTCTTAAGAAGCTGATACTGGGCGCGGTTTGAGTCCTGGTACTCATCTACGAGCACCGCACGAAACCGCGAGCGAATGAGTCCGCCAACCGAGATCGGACCAGAGCCCGCCCCCGCACCGGAACTGCCCAGCAGCCGTATAGGGCGCAGAATGAGATCACCGAAATCGACATTGCCAATTTCATTCAGACGCCCAGTATAGGCCGCATACATTGCGCCAAAGCGCGAGTCAAAGCCAATGGGCGAAAGGTCGTCATCCGGGCCCAGGCAGAGATCCTTGGCGCGAGATATCTTGCGCGCAACCCGACGCAGTGCGCTGCGCTGCTCCTCTGGGTATATACCCCGGAGCAGAGAGACCATGTCGTCGTCGTCGTAGATGGTGAAGTTTTTCGAGAGCCCGGCATCCTCGGCAAACCTTCGCAGCAGCCAGGCGCCAAAGGAGTGGAAGGTGCGGATCATTACGTCGGAGGCCTGGGGGCAGAGGCTGACCGCACGTTCCTTCATTTCGCGCGCGGCCTTGTTGGTGAAGGTCACGGCGAGGATTTCCCGTGGATGGTAACCGAGCTCTTGCAGGAGATAGGCAATTTTGTAGGTAATGACCCGAGTTTTGCCGGAGCCTGCCCCGGCCAGAATAAGGAGTGGAGTTCCGTGGTGCCGAACAGTTGCCTGTTGAGCCTCGTTGAGTCCGGTGAGTAAGTCGGGAGTGTTCATGGATGCAGATGAAGAAGGGCCGTGCATTGTCCGAAAGGCTTAATAAACCGGATGCAGTTCGAGTCGCTGAGAGCCACCCTCGGCCACCCAACGAGTCTGGAACGCTACGACCTCTCCACTTTCGCCCAGCGTGAGGCGGCGCCCATCAATTTCAAGGTTTGTTCCGCCAGCATTTGAAAGCCAGATGCGAAGCTCGTCTTCCTGGGTGAGCTGGAAGTTCTCGCCCGCCGTGAACCAACGCTCAACCCGTTCGCCCTCGGCAGTGAGATACCGCAGCATAGTTGGCCCAATGAAACTCATGCGAAGCTCATAGGGCTGGGCCTGTGCGCGCTCCACAACGAGCTGTGGTTGTCGGCGCCTGGAGCTGACATTGGTATCACCAAGCGGCAGGGCAATCCTGCCTCCCTCGGCCGAAACGTTTCCTGCCGTAGCTGCCCCGGAAGGCGATGCAACCTGGCGGTCGAAACGTATAACGGCACTGGGCCGAGGCCCGTCCAACTGGGCATTACGCACCAGCACCCTCAAGTCCGGGAGCCCGTCGCCGGTAACGTCAAGCGAGGCTTCGGCGTCCTCAGTAACAGAGAGGATCTCACCTGGAGTTTCAAGCAGCAGTCCGTTGTCGCCTGAGGCGACCATGAGGGAGTAGTCCTGCCCGTTCAAATTGAGCAAAATTGTGTCACCAACCCCAAAGCGCTGTTCAAGAAAGTCATTGGAGAAGGTGTACTCCTCGCCAGAGATCGCAACCGGAGCCGACTCAGCATTGCGCCCCAGCAGCATGCGAATTCCAAAGAAGGCTCCACCTGCAATAAGGAGCACAGCAACCGCAATGGCGGTTATGAGGGTCACTGGAGCCCTCCGGGACGGGGTATGGATGAGCTCCTCAATAGGTGCCGGTTGTTCCTGCAGGCGCATGTTACGGTACAACTGCACCATTTCTTGCGGATCAAGATCAAGAAACTGACTGTAATTGCGGAGAAAGCCTAAAAGATATGACTCGGCGGGGAAATCATCAAAAGCTTCACCTTCTAAAGCGGTGATGTAGCGCCGTGCAATGTGCGTTTCGCGCACAACTTGTTCGAGAGAGTAGCCTTTCTCCTCACGGAGATTCTTTAGCTTTGCTCCAACTGATTCCATACTCGTGTACTCCGACCCTTGCTCGTGCTAACTATCACCCTCAAACAAAAAATTGTGAAACCGATTTGCGCCGGACGGCGGATCGTAGTCGAAGCGAGTTGCAGGAATGTTCTGGTTAAGCCGTACGTTGTCGAAATGAAAGGTAATGCGGTCGTAGTTCACCGTCACACCCTCGATGCGTCTAATAACCATATCCTCATCTATAGAAAGGATAAGTTGTCGGAAACCTTCGCTCGTGGTGCGCCAGTTAAGCCGGAGCTTTGTCACCATGAGGTCGTTCTCTGCAGAGAGTGGTTGTGGAGCGGGCGAGTCAAGATAGGCAATACTGTAGTTGCGGCGCAAAAGACTAAGCCCTTGCGCAGATGCCAGATTTGCCAGTGTCTCGGTTCCGCGAGCACGAAGTTCCTGTTGCAGTGTCACGTTGTAACGTGGAACATGCAACATGAACACCTCTCCATTCGACACAAGAACCTGATCTGTAGGACGGGTGAAGTTTATGCGAATGAGGTTCGGGGCGCGATAAAAGAGCTCCCCTTCCATGGTCTCGGCCTCGGTACTGACGCGGATATTGGCAATGTAGTCAACGATTCCGGCGTAGTTTGCGGCCACCTGCTCAAAATAACGTGGTGCCGTCAGTATCTCCTGCGCTGCCAGGTTATGTCCGGCAACAAGAAGTGTGACTGCACACACAATAGCAACTCTATACTGTCTCACGTGGATATACACCTCAGATTGGAACTCTGCGCCTAATGCTGTTTGATTCAGGGCTCTTTGTCAAGAACCAGTTTCTCTATTAATGTATCATATCACCGACAACTCCGCCATACCGGAGAGTGGAAAAAGGCTATGAGGAGAGATCTCTAATGCGATCCCGGAGTTCGGCCGCTCGTTCGTAGTCTTCATGCTCAACGGCCAGCTCCAGCTCGCGTTTGAGATCCTCTAACGGATTTGGATTCCGCCGGTGAACTTGTTCCATAACCGAACGCAGGTAGTTTACCGAGCGCACGCGTTCAAACTGAAAGGCGGGCGACTCTATGTGCTCGAGCCCTTCAATTCGCTCAATTGCGTTACTAATAACGGTCTCAGCCACGTCGACACGCTCAGCCTCTACATGCGTCATTGCCCGCGCGGTTGCGTGCATGCGAATGATATAGGGCTCAAACTGTAGCACTGTGTTCCGCTCGTCTTCTTCGCTGCAGTAGCGCCGCAACACATCACACAGCCGGAGGTTGTGCTCAGTGTCGTCAATGACACGGGTAAACTGGTTCATTTGAAACAAAACGATGTAGCGATAGTAAAAGAGTATACCTTCGTCTCGCAGCTCCTGTATCTCGCCGCTTTCGAGTTCGAAGCCTTCGGCACCGCCTTTCTCCTCGGTGTAGGCACGCAGTCGAGCCTCGACCGCCTCAAGTGCCGTAATGTGCCCGCCGGGGCGTTTCCCATCCGGGCGTCCAGTGAGCTCAAACTGCTCAACACCCAAGGGACGACGTACCTGCAGAATGAGTCTACCATCTGCGGCGTTGATCATGCGGGTCGGGTTGTCCGGGTCATACTCCCAGTCGGCTAGTAACACCGAAATATCGCGGTCCATGCTCCAAATATAGTAATGATTGACGGCGTACGTCAGCTATTTTGCGCCTGATAGATCGACCTGCAGTATCAACCCAGGATATCACGGCAACATGTCTTGATTTCCGCACGCAACCGGGCCATACTCGCCTGGCAAGGGCACCCGCCCGGACAGGCGACACAAAGCGAGGAAACATGACAACGGTAATATCGCTTGGTGGATCAATTGTAGCGCCCGACGGCGTTGACACCGAGTTTCTGGCGTCCTTTCGCAGGCTGCTACGGGAGCGCATACAGCTGCATCATGAGCGGTTTGTGCTCGTAGTTGGAGGTGGCGGCCCTGCACGACGGTACCAGCAAGCGTACCGTGAACTGAATTCCGACGCGGACAACGAAACCGCGGACTGGATAGGTATTCGTGCTACCTGGCTCAACGCGGAGCTTGTTCGCGCGGTTTTTGGGCCGGACTGTACACAGGCCGTTGTTACCAACCCCTACGAGGCGGACCCGGGGGCCGGAGACGCGGTGGTGGTAGCGGCAGGGTGGAAACCCGGTTTCTCCACTGACTTTGACGCGGTAGTACTGGCTGAACGCTTTGGCGCGGACTCGGTGCTCAACCTCTCCAACATTGAACAGGTCTACTCCGCCGACCCAAAACTGGACCCTCATGCGACTCCGCTTGAGCGCATGAACTGGGAGAAGTTCCGGAAGCTCGTAGGTGACGACTGGAATCCCGGTGCAAACGCACCCTTTGACCCTGTTGCAAGCCGCCGTGCCGCCGAGCTTGGACTCAAGGTGGTTGTCGCCGCGGGCCGCAACCTGGAAAATCTAGCTGAGATACTGTCCGGTGGAGAGTATCACGGGACGACAATCGGGCCGGAATAGAACTCGCCGCCTGCACCACGGGCCGATCCAATGGCGGTGAGCGCACGCGCACGGAGAAAGGGGCTTTCGATATGTGCGAGCAGCGC
>SLAA01000260.1 GCA_007127105.1 Spirochaetales bacterium
ACTATCCTGAAGAACCTCACACCGAGGAAGAGACCTCAATTCGTGCGCGATATGACCGGATAAAAGGGAGCGCGGTGAATCCGGTTTTGCGTGAGGGCAACTCCGACCGACGAGCCCCGCGATCGGTCAAAGAGTATGCCCGCATGTATCCTCATTCAATGGGGGCGTGGACCCCCGACTCCAAGTCTCATGTTGCGAGCATGCAGGAGGGTGACTACTTCGGAAGTGAGAAATCTACAACGGTCGCGGCTGACGGCACCGCAACAATCCGTTTTGTGCCTGCGGCTGGGGACACAACTACCGAAGCGGTGGTGCTTAAGGACGGAGTGCAACTGAATGCAGGAGAGGTCATAGATGCGGCAGTCCTGCGCCGCGCCGCACTCCGCGACTTTCTTGCGCGTGAGATTGAGTCCGCCAAGGAGCAGGGCGTACTTTTCTCGGTGCATCTGAAGGCTACTATGATGAAGGTCTCGGACCCCATCATATTTGGCCATGTTGTGTCAGTGTTTTTCCAGGACGTCTTTGAGAAGTACGCCAGTACCTTTGAGCGCCTCCGCGTTAGTCCCAACAACGGATTAGGGGACCTGCTGTCGCGAATTGAGGAGCTGCCCGAGGCCGAGCAGGTAGCCATTAGGTCCGATATCGAACTCTGTCTTTCCCAAGGCCCAGAGGTCTCGATGGTGGACTCCGATAGAGGCATAACCAACTTCCATGTACCAAGTGACTTCATTATTGACGCTACTATGCCCGCCGCAATTCGGGCATCTGGCCAAACCTGGGGACCAGACGGCCGTGCCGCTGACACCAAGTTTGTTATTCCTGACCGCTCCTACGCGGGGGTGTATCAAACCGTGATTGAGGACTGCAAGCGCCACGGCGCCTTTGACCCGCGAACCATGGGCAGTGTGCCGAACGTGGGCCTCATGGCCCAGAAGGCCGAGGAGTACGGCTCTCATGACAAGACCTTTGAAATATCCGGACCCGGCAGGGTCGAGGTGCTGGACCAGGATGGGCAGCTGCTGCTGGAGCAGGCGGTCTCAACCGGGGACATTTTCCGCATGTGCCAGGTCAAGGATGCGGCGGTACGCGACTGGGTGCGACTTGCGGTCGAGCGGGCGCGGTTGAGCAGCACACCTGCCGTTTTCTGGTTGGATGAGCAGCGGGCCCACGACGCCGAGCTCATCAAGAAGGTGAAGGCCTACCTGCCGGAGCATGACACAACTGGGCTCGATATCCGCATTATGGCGCCCGCGGCCGCCACTCAGTGGTCTGTTGACCGCGCGCGTGGTGGCGAGGACACCATCTCGGTAACCGGCAATGTCTTGCGCGACTATCTCACCGATCTTTTCCCCATTCTTGAGGTTGGAACCAGTGCAAAAATGCTCTCCATAGTGCCGCTTATGAACGGCGGCGGGCTTTTTGAAACCGGGGCGGGGGGGTCGGCACCGAAACACGTGCAGCAAATGGTCAAGGAAGGGCACCTCCGTTGGGACTCTCTGGGTGAGTTTCTGGCCCTGGCAGTTTCACTTGAGCACCTGGCGCGCACCTTTGACAACCAGGGGGCACAACTGTTAGCCGAGACGCTGGACCGGGCAACCGGTGAGTGGCTAAAAAACGGAAAGTCCCCCTCACGAAAGGTAAAGGAGCTTGATAACCGCGGGAGCCACTACTACCTCGCCTTGTACTGGAGTCGCGCAATGGCGGAAACGGCGGACAATGCCGAGCTCAAGCAGCGCTTTCAAGCCTTGGCGCAGGAGCTCGGTGCGGCCGAGCAGCAGATTCTTAAAGAACTTGAGGACGCCCAGGGTGCTCCGGTGGATCTGGGGGGCTACTATCGCCCGGACCACAAGAAAGCCGAGGCTGCAATGCGGCCGAGTGCTAAGCTGAACGCGATCCTGTCCGGTTTCTCGGATGTTTCCTTGGAAGCACTGCAGGGGGAGCAATGAAGTTTTGCTGGGTAACGCTCCATGTCAAGGACATCGATACATCTCTGAAGTTCTATCAAGAGGTTCTTGGGCTGGAGCTTGTGAGGCGGGCCTCACCCATTCCAACCCGCGAACTTGCTTTTCTGGCGGGGGAGGACTCCAAGACGCAGGTTGAGTTGGTGCAGAATAGCGGGCCGGATCACGTCACCGAAATGAGCTTTGGCAAAGATATCTCGCTGGGTTTTGAGGTGCCGTCGCTTGAGGGGTTTCGTGAGGTATTGAGCGCGCACGGTATCCCTATCCATGCAGGGCCAATACAGCCGAACCCGTCTATCCGGTTCATGTATGTTCTGGATCCAGACGGCTTGTTGGTGCAGCTTGTTGAGCATATTCGATAAACTCCCCGGAGGAGCATCTGTGTTGGACGACATTAAGGGTATTCTTCTCGCGCGTGTATACGACGTTGCAATTGAGTCACCGCTGACGCGGGCGCCAAAGCTTTCAGTGGCCGCTGGCACCGATATCTACCTGAAACGTGAAGATCTACAGCCGGTCAACTCCTTTAAACTGCGGGGAGCGTATAACAAAGTTGCCAACTTAACCGATCATGAGCGGTCGCGCGGTATTATCGCGGCCAGCGCCGGTAACCATGCACAAGGTGTTGCCCTCGCCGCCAATAAGCTGGGCGTGCATGCCATGATTGTCATGCCCAAGACAACGCCAGCAATAAAGGTTGAGGCGGTCAAGGGACATGGGGCCGAGGTGGTGCTTGTTGGTGACAGCTTCAGCGACGCCTACGCTCA
>SLAA01000104.1 GCA_007127105.1 Spirochaetales bacterium
AACACGCCGCTGCAGTTGATGCGCAATGAAGTCTGCTTCCTCGGAACTCATGTTTGCAAAGAAGTTGTGCACCGCCGCCACGACCCGGTTGCGCTCCAGCCGCTGCTGCATGACCGCTTCCAGGCCTGCATTGAGAGCCGGTGACGCCGCGGCCGCGGCAAGAATATGATCCCGGGTGAAGCGTGCCAAACGCGTGTCCTCGAGCGCGCGCACGGTAGCAGTCCGGCGGCCGCCAAGCAGCACTGCAATCTCGCCTAGAGGATCCCCGGGGCCCAGGAGTCCAAGCCGCGCCTCGGGAGCCTCTTCGCCGCCCTGAGTCGCTGCCGCAGCAGCGACAGCTTCCAGCTTTCCCTCAAGCACAATCCAGAGCGCGTCAGCGGCATCACCTTCACGGAAAAGCTCCTCGCCCGCCTGGAGCCGTCGTTCCTCAGCGAGATCGAGCAGCTGATCCCGCATCTCGTTTGGAATGTCGTGAAAGAATGGCGAGCCAAGGAGAACCTTGTTGTTTTTCACAAACCTTACATTACGACTAATACATTATGGGGTCAAGAAATTGAGCCGTCCGGACGAGCTTCTGGCAGATGTTCAAATCCTTACGATTGCGCTGCACCGCACCGCAGGTGTAAACTGAGTCGTGAACATAGATACAGATGCCGTTGAGACTCGGGCAGAAGAGGTGTGTCGTACTCTCTGCTCCTCTATTGGAGCGCGGCCGGTAGGAACTACTGCCAATAACGAGGCAAGCTCGTACCTGCTCTCCCTCGCGAAGCAGTGGAACTACGACATCACCTCCTTGCCTTTCGCCTGTCAAGAGTGGCGGTACGAGCCGTCCACCCTGCACAGAACTCCCATTCATCCTGGGCCTTTCTCTCCACCTCTGCAAGGTCGGTTTGAGGTCACGGTTGTAGAGAGGCTCACGGATCTGCGGAAGAAGCAGTTCAGCAATAGGCTTCTGCTCATACGTGGGGAGGCGGCAGCCGAGCCACTCATGCCCAAGGATTTTCCCTTCTACTATCCGGAGGAACACAAGGAAATTATTGAGCTTCTGCAGGCAAAGCGCCCGGCCGGAATAGTTGCTCTCACAGGCCAACACCCACTGTGTGGGCTGAATCCGTTCCCGCTTTTTGAGGACGGCAATCTGGGAATTCCCAATGCCTATGCCACCGAAGAGGCCGAGCCAATCCCCGCACAAGTGGAAATAGATCTGCGGTCGCAAAGCCATTCTTCAAGCGGCAGCCAACTCGTGTTCACCCGGCGCGGAGCCTCACACAAGCGAGTGGTGCTCTGTGCGCATATGGACACGAAGTACGACACGCCAGGCGCCTTGGACAACGCCTCTGGGGTAGCCGTCCTGATGGCGGTAATGGAGCAGCTCAAGGACGCCCCCCTACCCTTTACAGTTGAGTTCGTACCCTTTAACGGTGAGGAGTATTACGGAGTGCCGGGGCAACTCAGCTATCTTGGGGTTCAAGGAGGCGGAGAACAACCGCCACACCTCGTCATAAATATTGACGGAATCGGTCACCGCGCCTCCCGGAACGCGATCTCTCTCTACAACTTTGAGGAAGCGACTACTGCGCGCGCGCGTGAACTCGTAGAGGCTGACGAGAGCGCCGAGATGGGTGAGCCGTGGATTGCTGGCGACCACAGCATGTTTGCTTTTCAAGGCATTCCTTGTGTCGCGGTGACATCGTCCAACCTGATGGAGACCGTCGTTGGACTGACGCACACTCCGGCCGATACCATTGAGAATCTGAACTTCAGGTTGCTTGACTCAGCTGTTGGGTTCATTATGAAGCTTCTTCAAGGGATGTGAAATGTCACGACCTACACGTTTGAGAAACAGGGTTGCGGTTGTCACTGGCGGCGCCGGGGGTATTGGCTTTGCTACCGCGCACAGGCTGCTGGAGCAGGGCTGTTTGGTTGCGGTCTGGGACCTCAACTCAGCGGCAGTTGAGGAGGCGGTGTCGAAGCTGCGCTCACTGCAGGCAGAGGCTGCCGGGCTTCTTGGCTGCACCTGTGACGTGACCCAGCCCTCTGAGATTGCGGCGGCAAAGGCCAGAACCGAGGCGGCGCTTGGCCCCATAGATATCCTGATCAATAACGCAGGATACGTCCGGGGTGGGTCATTTCTTGAGCGCCCGTTGGAGGACTGGAACACAACCGTTTCGGTAAATCTCAACGCCGTAATCGCCGTTACCTATGCCTTACTTCCCGGAATGAAGGAACGTCAATTTGGACGCATAGTCAATATCTCCTCGGCCTCGGGCATGATAGGAGTATCGGAGCTGGCGGTGTACGCAGCAAGCAAGTGGGCAGTGTGGGGCTTAACCGAGAGCCTTCGGCATGAGGCTCGTGACCTCTGCAAAGCTGAGGCGGTTGCAGGCAGGCGCACAAGCACCGATATACGCTTTAGTTCGGTGCATCCGGGATATATCAGAACCGGAATGTTTGAGGGTGCCCGTATCCGCGGACTTGGCGGGCTCATTGTTCCCCTTGTAAAGAACCACGATGTCATTGCCCGCGCAGTTGTGCAGGATGCGCTCCTAAAAGGGAAACCGGTTGTGATGCGGCCACGCAGCGTGCGCTTGGCTGTACTCTTGCGTGGCATGCTCCCGGCGGCGGTCTTTGACCAGATGGTGCGGTTTCTCGGAATTAACCAAAGCATGCGGAATTTCCGCGGACACAGTTTCTAACAATTTCGGTAGCGGGAAAT
>SLAA01000228.1 GCA_007127105.1 Spirochaetales bacterium
AATAAGAAAAGCGTACGTCAATGACTGACCCTTTCGACATCGACACCACGTACAAAAATAGAAATACCCTCTGGGTCATGTACGGTAATACCACTTTTCTCCACTGCTGTCCGGTCTAATCATAGAGCCCCCTCAAAAAGGGGCAAAGAGTCCGGAGGGCTTTTTGAAAACCTTCTCACACCCCTTCGTCATTGGCCTCATTGGCACTAATTGTCCGTTAGTGGCCTCATTGGCCGTCATCGTCTGCCCCTCTATTTCGCATTGCGAAGCACAGCATCCATCCATATTATGTATCCATGGAAAAGATGTAGATTCCGTTCCCGGAGCCAGGTGCTGAGAAACAGCCGGTCTATAGCTGCGGACAGGTGAAGGCTCCAGCGGCTGAACTACGTGATGCAGCATACGAGGAAGCAGCTTTCAAAGACGACGGACTCGCATGAACAGCCTGGTATCACAATCACTCCGGCGGGATGCAGTGTGCGTGGTCTCCTCGCTTCATGAAAAAACTCCATTCATCGTGGGCGGACAAAGCCTTCCCTGCTAAGCGCAGCCCGGCACGCATCTTGCAAAAGAAACTCTTCTTATTTTCGCCACAGGACAATCAGCAGCGCCAGTTTTCGTGTAAGTAATTGGTAGAGGTGACCTCTACGAAAAACGACAACTACCCCGGCGCCAAAGAGCAGGGCGCGCCCTCATGGGAGCCGGTGCCGACACGCGCCAACGCTCATGATCGCTTCTTCCGCGCATTCTTTGGCGAACCACAACGCTTCGCCGCGCTGCTGCAGACGTTTTTGCCGCCGGAGCTCATTCGGCACATAGACTGCAGCTCCTTAGAGGTGCAGCGGGAGAGCTACATAGACAAGCGGCTGCGGGGGCAGTTCTCAGACCTTGTAGTCTCGGCACGACTGCGTGTTGCGGATGGGGGCGAGGCGCTCGACTCACGCATCTATATCCTCACCGAACACAAGTCCTACCACGACCGGCGTGCGCTCGTGCAGATCCTCCGTTACCAGACCAGCATCTGGAACCGGGAACGCGATGAGCAGCCGCAGAGGCCGCTGACGGTTGTTCTGCCGATACTTCTGTACCACGGCCCGCCGCGGCAGATCAGCGGCCGGTTTCGTGACGAGTTTGTTCTGCCAGCGGACTTCCCGCCTTCTATGAGCAGCCGAGTGACCGACTTTACTGTGGAGGTGATAAACCTCAGCACCCATGCAGATGAACTCATTGAAGGGGAACTGCTCATACGCTCTGCACTGTTGTGCATGAAGCACATCCGCAAAGGGTTAAGCAAGATCCTTGAGGTGCTTAAGCCCCTGGTTGTGGAGTACCGCACGATTGCTCTACGGCCGGAACTGGATGTATTATTGGAGTACGTGATACGGGCGCTGAATCTTGATCCCGCCGAGTTTGCGCGTGCGGTGAGCGAGACACAGATACAAGGAGCCAAAGAGATGGGTAAGCAGGTGCTGAGTAAGTTCGACCAAATTATTCTTGAACGGCAGAAAGAAGGTGAGGCACGGGGTGAGGCACGGGGTGAGGCACGGGGTGAACGCAAGGCGAAGAACCTCATGGCACGCAGGCTGCACAAGGATGGTTTTGCCCCCGGCGACATTGCACGGCTCACCGAGCTCAGTCTTGAGCAGGTGCGAGAGGCGCTACACAACAATGGGGCTGAATAACGTATTCCTGGCCGGGCGTCGGGCAGGCCCTCGCAGCCCTGACAGTACAGAATTAAAAATACCCTCTGGGTCATGTACGGCGATACCACATTTCTCGTATTATCGTACACGAGTCAGAGGGCTTTTTGAAAACCTTCTCACACCCCTTCGTCATTGGCCTCATTGGCACTAATTGCCCGTCATTTGCCGTCATTTGCCTCAGTGCCTTCGTGGTTGAGTACCGCAGGATTGCTCTACGGCCGGAACTGGATGTATTATTGTCTCAGGAGCCAAAGAGATGGGTAAGCAGGTGCGAGAGGCGCTACATGACAATGGGGCTGAATAGCGAACTAGTGACCGCAATCCGTGCCCGCCGGTCGGTGCGGAGTTACCGAAATGAGCCGCTCTCCCCGGATGACGAGTCCTTCCTACGCGCGTTGGTAGATGAGCTCTCAGAAGCCGAGGGGCCCTCCGGCACCAGGCTGCGGCTGTTGCTCAGCACAGAGCTGGAGCTCTCCGGCAAGGTTGGCACCTATGGCGTGATCATGGGCGCTCGCAGTTATGTGGGTGCGGTTACTACGAATACTCCAGGGTCGATGCTGGATCTGGGCTACCTGTTTGAGCGCATGGTGATAGAGCTCACCGCGCGCGGCCTGGGTACCTGCTGGCTCGGCGGCACCTTTGACCGCAAGAGCTTTGCTGCCGGGGCCGACCTTGCCCCGGGTGAGATCCTGCCAATCATTACTCCGGTCGGCTATCCCGCGGAACGCAGCGGCCTCCAGGACCGCTTCATGCGCACCATGGCCGGCTCGGACCGCCGCAAACCCTTTGGTGAACTGTTCTTTGACGGCAGCTTTGACAGGCCGCACGCGCCACCCGCGGCTGCTGGCCCGTGGGCCAAGGCACTTGAGCTGGTGCGCATAGGCCCCTCGGCCTCCAACAAGCAACCGTGGCGCGTGGTTCTTGCGCCCGCCGGTGCCGCGTCACCAACAGCGGCCCACATCTACCTGGCCCGGACGCCCGGCTACATCGGCACCAAGCTGGGCTTTGA
>SLAA01000223.1 GCA_007127105.1 Spirochaetales bacterium
AGTGCTGTACCATAAGCAGCAGGACTCCACTGCGGTGGGTAATGGTCACCTCGGCCGACAGGGCTTCATTCAGGCAACCGTTCCTCACCCCAACTTCCAGGTTCTCGTTCATGAGCGGATACTTGAGACCCTGAGTAACAACTCCCTCGACAGATCCAGCAAGAGGGAAAAGTGAGATCACCTTTCCTGGTGCGGTCTCAATAGCCTGGGAGCGCTCGGCCACCAAGGTGCGCCCAAAGTTGTCTACAAACGACAAGGAGTTGAAGTGCTGGCTGTACTCCACAAGCACCGAGACGTTGTTCAGTTCATGGTCCAGCCGGTCACCCACTACCCCGGCCACGAGAACCTCACGCGCTGAGCGCTCAGCGGCGTAACCAAGCGCCTTTTGCAGATCATTGCTTTCCTGGTCGGGGTTGTGGATCACGTTAACGCCTGCCGGGGCTTGATCGGTAAAGCTGTCCAGATCACCAATTATCACCGCTGGATGAACCCCGTGTCTAAGTACATTGTAGGCGCCACCGTCAGCGGCAATGAGAAGATCGGCCCAGGTGAAGCATTTGGAAAACAGCGCGTCCTCCAAGGGCTGGCCGTTGCAATAAATCAGCACCTTCATGGAGTACCCTCACGAACAAAGACCGGCTTATCGGGGGTTGAGAAGTCGGTATGCAACAGGTACCCATCCTCGTGAAAGTCCATAAGCTCTTTGGGGTCATCAATTCGATTCTTAATGATCCAGTGCGCCATCCGCCCACGGGCGTTCTTTGCGTACATCGCAACGATTCGGTACTCCCCCTTATGCCGTTCCTTAAACTGCGGTGAAACAATACGCCCCGGAAGCCCCGCAGGCTGAATGACCCGCAGATATTCCTGCGACGCGAGGTTTACAACATCCTGAGTCTGGTGCGTCTTGCGGCCCGTACCAGGGGAAAGTGCGCTGCGTAGTGCTGCAGTAGGTTTGTCTCCCCAGTACTCATACAGCGACCCGGAGCTCTCTGTTGTAAGCGGTGTTGCCATTTCCAGGCGATAGGGACGGATCAGATCCAGCGGCCGCAACAGGCCGTAGAGCCCGGACAGAATGCAAAGATGCTCCTGAGCATACGCAATATCGCCACCGCCAAGATCTGCCGCGCTAAGTCCGCGAAACACCTCACCGGTATAGGCATATACCGCCTGGGCAACACTTCCCGCTTTCGGTTCGGAGTGCTCGTACCGCCACTCCTGGAAGCGTTCACTGGTGGCCTCTGCAAGAACATCACTCAGTTTCATGAGTTTTTGCAGTTCCTCAGGGCTCTTCTCACGCAAGCGTTCCATAAGCTCGGCGGCTTCTTCCAGAAACTGTGGTTGAGTACTGCGCGCCGCTACCGCTGGAGAGCGAAAGCTCTGGGTCTTTGAGGGAGAAAGCAGCACAATCATGCGCTAAGCATACTACTTCCAGCAGCAGTGCGTCTCAGTTGGTGAAATGAGATCTTCATTTTGTGCCTGTGCTGGCGCAGTCGCCTTTTGACCTAAGCTATGTAACGGCCTATACTCAGCTCATGCATTTTCTGGCTCTCGTGGCGATGTTGGGGGCGGCGCAGGGTCTCTTGCTGTTGATTTTAATTGCTGTGCGGTTTCGCAGCCGAAATAATCTTCCTTTTGCACTGCTTCTGCTTGGCTTTTCGCTGCGCATTGGTACCATTCCTGCCTGGAACCCGGATACCCTTCTGACACATTCTTGGATACTCACGTTCATTGGCCCACTGCCGCTGCTTTTTGCACCCCTGGTGTGGTGGTATGTTCGTGAGCTGGTTCATGAAAACGAAACGCCGCGCCGAGTTGGGCTCCATTGTCTGCCGTGGATCATGGAGACAGCTATTCTTTCAATCTTTGTGTACTCCATGAGTGCCGTGGAGTACAGAGGCTTGGTAGCAGATATCTTTAGCTCGCCAGTGCCGTGGTGGATGCCGGTGCGGCATGGCATTAAACTCCTTCAGGGTGTTTTGTATGCCGTCCCTGCACTCGGACTGGCCTTTGGTGCGGCCAGCCGCAACCCACATGTGACTCCCCGCCGTTTACTCTGGGCTCGTTTCGTAGTTCTTGCGCCGTTGCTCTCCCTGCTGGCCTTCAGTGTGGTCGCGGTGCGTCCGGCGGCCGCAGCGGTTCCGCTTGCCGGGAGTATCTCACCGTTCTATGTTCCCGCCGCCGTTATGGCCGTAACCATCTACAGCTTCGCGTTGTTGGTACTCGCAGCACCCGATGTGCTCTCAGTCGCTGGCAACGGTAGGAGCGCTGGCGCTGCACAGGCCGCAACTCCGGAAGAGATAGAAGACATTGCCTACCGAGTTCGGCGTGCTCTTGATGCTGGCGCGTATAGAAACCCTGAGCTCACCATTAGCTCCCTGGCAAAGCAACTCAAGGTGCACCCCAAACGTCTCTCCTATGCAATTAACCAAAGCTTTGGCCAGAACTTCTCACAGCTCGTACATAGCCGCAGGCTCAACCACTTTCTTCAGCAGGCGGAACACGGCATATCGGAACAGCAGACCATTCTCCGTATTGCTATTGATGCAGGATTCCCGTCAAAGAGCACCTTCAACCGAGTCTTTAGACAGCGTTATGGCAAGGCTCCCTCAGCATACCTTCCCGACTACTTGACACTCCAGGACGATACCTGAAGCAGGCCACTCGCCCAGTCAGGGTAGGGCATTTTTGTACTTGACTATTTGTC
>SLAA01000040.1 GCA_007127105.1 Spirochaetales bacterium
GCCGCCTCCCTGCGGCTCGCTGCGACCCGTCTCGTTCGCTGCCGCCGCCCTCCTGGCGGCTATTCCTCGCAGTGCTCGGCGCTCACTCGTTTCAAATCCGCCCCAACGCAAAAAAAGCCTGCCCGGTGACTATCGTCACCAAGCAGGCTTTTCGGGCTGGGCGGATTTGAACCGCCGACCCCATGTCCCCCAGACATGTACGCTAAACCCCTGCGCTACAGCCCGATTTGTGAGATGTGAAGGTAGCACGGAGGCTGGCGGTGTGTCAATGTTGCCTCTGAGCTGACAGGAAGGCGGTGAACGCCTCGGGGTCGAGCGGTCGGCTGAAGTAGTAACCCTGTATTTCCTCGCAATCACGCGCCGCGAGAAACTCCAGCTGTTCCTTCGTCTCTACCCCCTCCGCCACCACCTCCAGACCCAGGCCATGGGCCATGGCGAGCATGGAGCTGACTATTTCTGCATCGTCATTGTCCAGCGTGAGTTCACGGACAAAGGACTGGTCAATCTTAATGCGGTGTATGGGGAGTTTCTTCAGGTAATAGAACGAAGAATACCCGGTGCCGAAGTCGTCAATAGAGATCTGCACCCCACTGTCGGCCAGGGTTTTCAGCTTGCGAGCAACGCGGTCAAACTCGGCAAGGAGTGTGGTCTCGGTGATCTCGAGTTCCAGGTTCTCGGGCGGTAACCCGGTCTCATCCAGTATTGCCAGGATTCGCCCGACGACATCGGCTTTGCCCACATGGCGCGCCGAGAGATTCACCGACACGCGCAGATCGTGATACCCGCTGTTCAGCAGGGGAACAATGTGGTGGCAGGCCATTCGCAAGACATCTTCGTCGAGCCGGGAAATGAGTCCCGTCTGCTCGGCTATGGGAATGAAGTCCGCCGGAGAAACCATCTGCCCTGCCGGGTTCTTCCACCGCACCAGAGCCTCGGCGCCTCGTACCCTACCGCTCTCGAGGTGCAGCTTGGGCTGAAAAACAACCGTAAGCGCGCGCTCATCTACCGCCCGGCGCAGTTGCGACTCAAGCAGGAGCCGCTCGCCCGCACCGGCATCCATTTCCGGCCGATACAGCCGATATCCATCACGCCCGGCGCTTTTTGCCTGGTACATCGCCAGATCGGCCTTTTTTATGAGGGACTCCGGCTCGGTTCCATCTTTGGGGTAGTGCGATATACCAATGCTGGTGCTGACAAACAGCTCGTGCTCACGGATCTGGAAGGCACTGCTCAGACTCTGGCGGATGCGCTTGGCCACCGAGACGGCTATATCGAGCTGGGGCGTTTCCTTTACCAGAACGACAAACTCATCTCCTCCGAGCCGGGCAATGGTATCCTCACTGCGGATGAGGCTGGTGGAACGAACGGCAACTTCCTGGAGGAGTGTATCGCCAACCGAGTGGCCTAAGGTGTCATTAATGTTCTTAAAGTTGTCCAGATCAAAGAAAAGCACGCCAAGTGTCCCACCGTCACGATGCGCATGCTGAATTGCCACATGCAGACGGTCATAGAACAATACGCGGTTAGGTAGCCCGGTCAGTGCATCATGGAGCGCCTGAAAGCGAATGTGATCCTCTTTGAGCTTGCTGTCGGTAATGTCATGAAAGACACCAACAAAGTGAGTCGGGCCCTGTTCGTGGTCGGCAATGGCGCTAATGCTCAACCATTCCGGATATGACTCGCCACTCTTGCGGCGGTTCCATATCTCTCCCGACCACTGACCTTCATGGAGCAGAGAATGCCACATGTGACGGTAGAACTCGTCATCATGGTGTTCTGACTTCAACAACCGTGGAGTGTTTCCTACTACCTCGGCCTCGGTGTAGCCGGTAATGGAGGTGAAGGCCGGGTTAACTGCAATGATTTCGGCATTCTTATTGGTAACAACAATGCCCTCAATGGCGCTCTCAACCACGCGTTGAAACAGGCGCAACTGTTGCTCGGCATTCCTGCGCTCGGTTATGTCCTTCACAACACCAAGATAGCCGTCAAAGTGTCCTGCCTCGTCAAACTTGGGAACTGCGTTCATAAGTGAGTAACCCCGTTCACCACTAAACGAGACATACCTGGATTCATGGTCCAAAATGGGTCGCCGCGCACGTACGAACGGGCCTACCTCAGCGCGCACGGTGCGGAGTTCTTGAGGACACACGAGACTGTACAGGTTCCGACCCAACAGCGCATCTGGGCTGTATCCCAGATATGCCTCGACACGTGGCGAGACATAGGTCAGCCTGCCCTTGTCGTTAGTTTCCCAAATCCAGTCACCCGATGCGTAGGCGACGTCTTGAAAGCGCTTGCGCGCGCGCCGCAGGTCGTTCAACACGGCGTGGTCCTGGGTTACATCGCGAATACTGGCAAGAATGAGGTCCTGGTTGGCCACACAGATGCGCTCCAGGTGAACGGCCACCTCAAAGGTAGAGCCGTCCAGCGGCCGCTGCGCCTCCCAGGAGAAGTCCTGACTCTCACCGACTACCGCTCGCCGCCAGAGTTCCGGGAGCGACTTAAGTGGCGCCTTTGGTCCTGAGTAGCCGTGCTCAATGCTGAACTCGAATGCTGAGGTGCGGTCAACCCGGTACATCTCAAGCATGCGTTCATTCACTTCAACAAGACGACCGTTAAGATCATGGATAAGAACCGCGAGAGGAAGGCTGTCGAATATGGCTCGCAACAGAGTCGC
>SLAA01000183.1 GCA_007127105.1 Spirochaetales bacterium
GGGCGAACGCTGGAGTACCTCGCAGGCCACGACCAGCTTACTGGGCTCTTCAACAGGCGCATGTTCGAGGAGTTGTTTCGACGCGCTCGCGCCGAACAAGGCCGCAACCAGGAACCAATGGCGATCGCTATTCTGGACATAGATCATTTCAAGCGAATTAATGATCGTCGGGGGCACATCTATGGCGACCGCGTGCTGGTTGACCTGGCGCAGGCACTGAACGAGCATGTTCGCGCCGGGGATGTAGTCGGGCGTTGGGGCGGTGAGGAGTTCATTATACTCCTGAAGAAGATTCACTATGTCGATGCTGTGCGAGTTGCCGAGAACCTTCGCAAGGCTGTACCCGAGAACTGCCGCGACGGCCAGAAAGGGGTCACAGCAAGTTTTGGGGTTGCCGAGGTTGCACCCGGGGATGAGAGTCTGGAACACTTCGTAGGCCTCGCCGACTGGCGCATGTACCGCGCAAAGACCCTGGGTCGCAACCGTGTCGTTGCCGAAGGAACACCCTCTCGGGCTTCATCTATCCACCAAATCTAAGCGAGCACGGTCGAGTTTGTTACAAATATTTGATACACTCTCTCGTATCTGAGGTAAGACAAATGGCAAAAGATTTACTACATCAATGGAAGGTGTCTGAGTCCGCCGATCTGTACGGCATTAAGGAATGGGGAGCTGGTTATTTTGACCTCAACGATAAGGGCGAGGCCGTGGTCCGTGTGCGGTACCCGTCCGGCATTGTTGAGGTCAGTCTCATGGACGTTGTCCAGGGCATTAACGCGCGTGGACTTGGCTCACCGGTACTGCTCCGAATTCAGAACCTGCTGGACATGCAGATCACCCTCATAAACGAGAGCTTTCGCAAGGCAATGAAAACGCTTGAGTACAAAGGTGAGTTCCGCGGGGTTTTCCCTATCAAGGTGAACCAGCAGCATGAGATCATTAATGAGATCATTCAGTTTGGCAAGCAGTACCACCACGGGCTTGAGGCCGGAAGCAAGGCCGAGCTTTTGGTGGCACTGGCCATGATTGCAAGCACCGAGAGCCCACTCATTTGCAACGGCTACAAGGACGCCGAGTTCATTGACCTGGGGCTGCAGGCAACACAGATGGGCTACAAGGTTTTTTTCGTTGTAGAGATGCCAAGCGAGTTACCCCTGATCATTGAACGCAGCCGGGCAACCGGAATCCGGCCGAACATTGGAGTTCGGTTGAAAATTGCGGCCAAGGGCGGTGGGCACTGGAGTGACTCCGGCGGCGACAACAGCCTCTTTGGACTCACCGCAACACAGATTGTGGACGTGGTCGACGCTCTCAAGGCCGAGCAGATGCTTGACTGCCTCAAGCTGGTGCACTACCACCTGGGTTCGCAGATACCGAATATTCGCGACATTCGGGTTGCGGTTCAGGAGACAGTTCGCTTTTACGCCGACCTGGTTGAGGAAGGCGCCGCTATGGGCTATATCGATTTAGGCGGTGGGCTTGCGGTTGACTACGACGGGTCAAGAACCAACTTCGTGCATAGCATGAACTACAATATTGGTGAGTACTGCCTCGACGTTATTGAGGTCGTCATGCAGGTGCTGGATGACAAGGGAATTGAGCACCCGACCGTCATAACCGAGTCCGGCCGGGCTACCGTTGCATACTCCACGCTCCTGGTATTTGATGTGCTTGAAGCCTCGCGCACCGAAACACGAGACCTGCCTGAAAAGCTTCCGGAAGACTCACAAGAGTTGCTCCTGAACCTGGAGGAAACGCTCCGCATTGTGAACGTAAAGAATTTGCAGGAGTGCTATAACGACGCGGTCTACTATCGGGAACAGGTTCGTGAGCACTACAAACTCGGGCAGATCACCCTGCGAAACCGCGCCCTTGCAGAGAACTACTTCCTGGCAATTATGAAGCGGGTGGTGACACTCAAGGCCAAGATCAAGCGCATGCCAGCCGAGCTCGAGAATCTGGAAAGCGCGCTTTTTGATGTCTATTATGGCAACTTCAGCGTGTTCCAGTCGCTGCCGGACTCCTGGGCTATAGACCAGGTATTCCCGGTCATTCCACTGCATAAACTCAACGAAGAACCAACCCGTAAGGCAATCATTGCCGACATTACCTGTGACTCGGACGGCAAGCTCGACCGCTTTGCAGACTTCCATGATGTACGACGTACCATTCCAATCCACGACCTGGACAACCTGGATGAGTACTACATCGGCGTGTTTCTTGTGGGCGCATATCAGGAGACACTCGGCGATTTCCACAACCTCTTTGGTGACACACATGTGGTGAGCATTCGCATTAACGAGGACGGTAGTTTCGATTTCGTCGCCGAGCAGGAGGGGGACACAATTGCAGATGTCGTCTCAATTGTCCACTACGACCCCAAGACTCTTATTCGGTTGTTCCGTGAAAAGGCTGAGCTTGCGGTGCGCCAGAAGCGCCTCACGGTCAGTGAACGGCGTCGTGTCATGGACAACTACGAGGCAGGCATGAATGGGTACACCTACTTCAAAAGATAAACAGCGTTACCCACGACAGAGAGGAGATTAGCATGGCAAAGGTATTGATCATTGGTGCGGGCGGAGTTGGCCAGGTTGTAGCGCACAAGTGCGCCCAGGTACCGGAGGTCTTTTCAGAAATTGTGCTCGCCAGCCGTACCGAGGAGAA
>SLAA01000029.1 GCA_007127105.1 Spirochaetales bacterium
AGTTATGGAGTAAGCGCACGGTCGCAACACCCGACGCGGCTTGAGGTGAGTGCTCGGGAGCATCTTCTGGTAATTGATGAGCCGGAGAAGCTCGGCGGGACCGACGCGGGCCCGAATCCACTTGAATACATGCTCGCCGCATTGGCTGGCTGCATTAACGTCACCGGACATATGGTTGCCAAGGAACTTGGATTCCAAATTCAAGATCTCAGCATGGACATATTGGGCGAGCTTAATCCGGCTCGTTTCATGGGACGGCCCACCGACGACCGGTCCGGATTCACTCTGGTTAAGGTTGAGATTCGACTAGAGGCCGATATAGACGAGGAAACTCGCCAGAACTGGATTGAGTCGGTAGAGAGCCGGTGCCCGGTAAGTGACACCATCAGCACTGGTACAAGTGTAGAGGTTTTTCTGGTCTAAGGAGCTGGCTGTTCTCGCTCGGCTGCCCGGGCCCTTGTTCAGCTGAGACCGCAGAGGCGAAGGCTCTCTTCCCACAGGCGTAGCGACACCTCGCGGTCTGCGGCTGCTGAATCGGGCTCTGCTGGTCGACCATCGGTGAAGTAGCGGCCGTTGAAATCGGCATAGCGAGGGTCAAGGGTCGGAGTCAGGATATTGCGGGCCCCTTCTATGGTCGGCGCTCCGCCGCCAAAATACTCATGCAGTAGCTTTGTGCTTATCACTCCTGGGTGCATGCAAATTGCTGTCACTCCGCTGCCGGACTCACGACGAGCGAGTTCAGTAGTGAACAGCACGTTGGCCAGCTTGCTCTGCTCGTATGCGGCATAGCCGTCAAACTCCTCTTCACCCATGAGATTCTCAAACTCGATTCCGGCACCATGGTGCACTACCGAACTTACCGTTACGACCCGGGCCGGGGGGTTTGTGCGCAGGAGTGGTAAGAGGAGATTGGTGAGAAGGAAGGGCGCAAGATGGTTCACTGCAAAGGTGAGTTCATAGCCGTCGTAACTCAGGCGACGAGTCTTAGAGATTACCCCGGCATTATTGATGAGGACATTGAGGTTGGGAATTTCTTCATGGATCTGTTCGGCCATGGCTCGCACCGCCTCCAGGGAGCCAAGGTTTGCCACAACGCCGTGCGCGTCTACCCCGGTGGCATCTAGAATTTCGTCCTGTGTGGAGGCCACCCGTTCCGGGCTGCGGCCATGAATGACAACATCGGCTCCCTGCCGTGCAGCTTCCAGAGCAGTTGCCTTACCAATGCCGTCAGTGCTTCCGGTAATCAAAATAACGGGTTTTTTCATAGTCCCTGAGTGTGCCACGAAGACTGCGCTCAAGCAAGGCCCGTTTATTCGTTGTGTCGGCCTGACCTGCGAAACACAGCCGAGGCCTGGGTGTCGGGTTCCTCTCGAATGAGTCGGGTATACACGAAATAGGCGGCAAAGACCGCAATGCCCTTGTCCACGGTGTTAACGGGAATCCGCGCAAGGAAAGCGGCCATTGAGGGCGAGCGACCGGTAAGCATAATGCCGGTTGTAATGCGGTTGATCGTATGAGTCCCGTCACCTGACAGAAACACGGAGCTAAAGAATGCACCCAGCACCGAGTTAAGCCCAGCCACTATAAGAGTCGCCGCAACTGCATGTATTGGCTTGTGAAAGTAGTCATAGCGAACAAAAAGCCATACAAGCACCCCGGTGAGAACGTTGTTCAGTACAAACGGGGCATATACCAGCTGCGGTCCGCTTAGGAGTTCCAGGGCGATGTTGGTACCTGCCCCAATAATAACCGTGGCAGCAAAACCTCCGGTGACTGCGGCGATCGCTGTAAAGACGGTATCCATGAAGAGCGGCAGGTTCAGATAATATGACAACTGCGTAAGAACGCCATTGCCAGTAATTGCCAAGACTACCAGAATTGTCCACACAAGCGGACGGGGCCGTAAAAGAGCCTTGTGCAGTTTCATCTTCATTGTGTTTTGCCTCTATCATTCGTGTATTAGCATGTGGCTGTATTCCTGTCCAGAGATTCGCGGTATGATGGTATGGTTATGTCACCAAGGAAGAAAAGAACCGCTGGAACACCCAACTGGAATGCAGAGATTGCCGCCCTTCTGGCGGCCGCGGTGGTGTTTCTTGCCTTTCTTGCTGTATTTCTCCTGCTCGTTGAGGCATCGCTGGTCATTGCAAACGCTCGCGTTGAACTGGTTCACTTTCAGAGCCGGTGGTACCGCTTTCGCCATGACGGTGCTCTGGTTAAGTTCGACCGTCTGAGTGATCAGCAAGTCGTTCCAGAGGGCTCGAATGGGGCTCATCAAGATGGCTCGCTGAATGTCTTCCGTGTTGCCCCGGCAGGTGTAGCGTCTGGAGATCCCGAGAGCTCAATGAAGGCTTTGCGGAAGAGCTTTGCGGAAGAGCTTGCCTTCCTGACTCACGACTCAACGCTTGCGCTTTTCAGGGGCGCCTTTCCCGAGGTTGGTGACCGCATTGACCAGCTGAACAATGCCTGGTCGCGACTGGATGCCCACCTCACTGAGTTGGATCTGCCTATGGCCGCCACAGATTATGAGAGTTTTGAGCGCGAGCTTGAGTCTCTCCGGGTCTGGCTGGAAGAATACTCTGGGAGCCACTACCGCGCGTTTAGAATCTTGCTGGTGCTTCTCCTTGTGGTGCTTCTTGTCGGGGTGATTTCGGTG
>SLAA01000081.1 GCA_007127105.1 Spirochaetales bacterium
GCCTACCTGCACGAGAATGCTGGCACGCAGTTTGATCCGGACATGGTTGGCATTTTTCTGGATATGCAGGACGTGGTTGAGTCAATTCGGCGGAAGTACTCATACTGATCCGCACGAGTTCGTAGGTGAAGTACCGCCACCAGCCCGGTGCAATCCCGATCTACTTCACGGCTGCCCGTCGAGCACTCGGATACACGCTCAGTAGTGTAACGGTGACCAGAATGAGTCCCATGCCAAGGATCTGAAGGGCCACCAGGCTTTCGCTCAGTATCACAACGCCGAAGAGCGACGCGGTTACTGGCTCGACCATTGCTACCACTGACGCCACGGCTGGGGCAGTGTAGTTCAGGCCAACTATGTAGAACAGGAACGACAATCCCGCACCAATCACCCCCAGCGCTGCGAACAGCGGCCAACTCGGGCAACTCGGCACGGCCACAATTTGATCGGTGTCTCCGAGCCAGATAGATATGAAGACGAGCGCCGCGAAGGCTATCACAAGAATTGCCTGTGGGCTGCCGTGAGGTGCAGCATACTTAAAGCCGAAAATGAATATCGCGTAGGAGATGCCGGAGAGTATCCCTGCGGCAGCGGCGAGCGGTGTAACCTCCCCCACTCCAGCCTCGTAGGTGCCGGTAAGCAGCACGACGCCTATGAGCACCATAACCATTGAAATCCACTTGAACGGAGTAGGTTTTTCGAGCTTGAGTGCGAAGGATACCAGATAGACAAACACCGGTGCACAGTACATGAGGGTCGCGGCAACAGCGACACTGCCCTCCGCAATGCTGAGGAAGTAGAAGGCGAAGTTGCCAGCTATGCCAACACCAGCGAGGAGGGACCAGAACCACAGTTGGCGACTTGCCAACCCGCTGCGTTGTGGCCGCAAGGCTAACCATACAAGAACAAACAAGAGCCCAATTGCGCCCCGGTAGAACGAAACTACAAGCGGGTCCCAGCCCTGAGCCGTGAGGATACCACCGATCCCTCCTGATAAACCCCAGCACAGTGCCGCAAGCGCCACCAGCGCCGTACTCAGACGCGCCGTTGTCTCTGGTGAAATGAGCCCCGGCCGGACTGGTGAACCCCATCGCATTCTGCTAGTCACCTCCCATTAGCGCACCGATCCACACTAGGCAAGATAACACCCAAAGCCCACTACCGGCGAGGGCCAGGATATCGCCATTCTGTATCGCGGACGCAATGAAAAAGAACCCCGATACGGTAAAACCGAGGAGCCCAATAACTTCACTCTTTCGTCGCATGTGGTGTACTCCGTCTCCCCAGCTTCTGATGCTGTTTTGTAATGCGGTCTGGACAACCGACGAGCATTTAGAGGTCGAACGACATCGTAAGTTGATGAGAGTCATCGTCGCGCGGTTCCACCTTGACCGGTGTGTTCTTGCTCGCCGAATCAAGTCCGGCTGGACTGTGAGCGGCCGTGAACTGAAGCCCACCGGACTCCTGCAATGACTCCTGCAATGACTCAAGACCAGGGAGCTGCAGCTCTACTTCCTGCCTGGTCATTACGGGAAAACCGTAAGCTCTACTCGTGTGGCCGAGGGTCTTCCCGGTTCGGTTGTGGTAGTCCTCAACGAAGCTCAGGTGTGCGCGCAGACGTTCTGCAACAGCCCCATTCGCGACTCGGCCCATGGTTGCCATGGTCTCGCGGATGAGCGGAGCAAAACCCTCAAGCAACTCAAACCCGACACTGTTGCGTGCATTGAGGACACACGCAGCTGCCGTCGTACCTGTTCCCAGAAATGGATCAAGCACAAGATCTCCCTGCATGCTGTACATATTGATAAGCCGGTGAACAAGCTCAAGGGGGTACGCCGCGCTCCTTGACCTGGCCTCATTTGGGGCCAATACCTGCCGGGTACCCTTAAGATCCCACATGTCGGAGAACCAGACATTGCGCTCCTCCCAGAAGAAGGCACTCTCTCGCCGTCTCACGGCGTCCGCTTCGGAAAAGTCCCTTTTCCCCCCTTTGCGCAGAACCAGCACATACTCATGCTCCAGGGTCGCGTACGCTCCAGACGGCAGCATTCCTGATCCCATGAACTTGTTTGGTGCGTTGGTCTGTTTTCGCCAAAGAATGAGTGGCAGTGACTGAAACCCCAGAGACTCGCAGTGCGACACGATCCGTGCATGGTTGCTGTAGAGACGGAAGATGTCTTTGACCTTGCGGGTTGCGTCTCCCACATTTATGCACAGAAAGCCACCCTGTCGAAGAACGCGGTACGACTCGGCCCAGACCCCGTCAAGCTGCCTATGCATGAGCTCAAAGGCCGCAGGCCCATCTCCTGCACTGAGCGCTGAGGCAATTTTCGGGTCTACCTCTGCAAGTGGTTCGTCCCACATCTCAATCATGGGATAGGGCGGGGAGGTGACAACAAGATCTACGGTTCCGTCCGGGATGAGCCCCATGTCCTGCGAGGACTGGAAGTGAACTGCATGATGAGTCTGCACGGCACCACTATACAGGAAACGAGGCGGTGACTACTACACCGCGTTCCGTCCAGCGTTCACCGTTGGGGCTAAGGTCTTGAGTACCAGCTTCTTCAGCGTCTCGCGGGTCTTCGCCGTGGCGCTGCCCTCTGCGCTGCCCTTCCCGGAC
>SLAA01000264.1 GCA_007127105.1 Spirochaetales bacterium
ATACAGGTGGATCCGGCCTTACCGGAACACATAGCCGATCAGGCAGAGCTGCTGTTGAATAAGGGGAGAGAAGGGGCTGCACGCATTGTAGAGATTCTTCAATACTATAGAGGGAACCGTTTTGTTCTGGCGGCACTTGAAGATCTGTTTGACCGGGTGGGAGTTCATGTGCGTAAGGACTTCATCTTCAAAAGCATTAATCCCAAGAAGTTCGACACGCTCGATGCACGGCTGGGCCGGGACAAGGTCGCGGTCGCGCAGTACATTCACCGTGAGTTTAGTCTCTTTGAACTGTTTGCCGACCTCGGCAAGTATCAGGACGCTGTAAAACGTGAGGGTGAGTCGGAGATCTCCAAACTGGAACGCTTTGATGCCTATGAGGAGTTTCTTGACCGTGAGCGTATCCGAATCAAGACCGAGTTCGAGCGAAAGCGATCTCGCATGCTACGAAGCGCCCACTTCTTCAATGTCGTCTACCCTATGGTCTTTTCCAGCCTTTTTGGGAGTATTCTCGAGTATCAGTTCAGTCGTGAGCGCATTGAGGTGCTCTAAACCGAGATTGAGTTGCAGAGTCGTTTGACGGCATTGTGCATTCCTATGATATTACCGGCGGGTGGACCTACCTCCAGTTCTGCTGCTCGTCCGACCAGAAAGACTCTGCTCAGCCATTCCAGGGTACTGCCGGGAATAGGAACACCCCCAGCCTCGCATGGGGCGCCGAGCTCCGTAGAAATTTGTTGGATGAGTGGATTGCTGCGAAACTCAGGCGTGAAGCCGGTTGCCAGGCGAAGTGTGTCACACAGAATCCGAATATCGGCCTGAGATTCTTTCCCCGCTGCTGGTGGTGTTATGTACACCGTGCGTTGCTTTGTATACGCATGGTCGCTTTTGGGTTCGTGCTCGCCATGGGAATGCTCTACCCGAGAAACCTCTCCGCGTATCCAGGATATGCTACCAGAGTCACGGAGTCTCTGCAGTTCCGCGTAGACGTCCGGCGGCATGGTGCCCGGATAACGCTCCTGTTCAAGGACTCTGCGCCGCTGAAGGTAGTCGTCCAGCGAAAGAAAGGCGGGCAGGCAGGAAGGCCCGACATAGCACGGGTTGAAGTCAAAGATGCTCATGGCCGGTTCGTGTCGGGCAATAATGCTGACAGTGGCCTGGTACCGGCGTACCAGCATGCAGGCGTGTTGCGCTGCGCCTATACCACCACCGACGAGAGCTACGTGTGGTGTTTGTGTGCCGGAATTCCCTGAGCGTTCCCGGTGCCCGGACGCCGCGGCACGCTGGGTGCGCGCAAGGCTACTGTCAAACCCGGGGTCGTATATGTGCTGCACCTTGGCAGCGGACTCTGCCCAGTGCGGCCGTAAGGGTTGGGTGCCAGGGCCAAGTGACAGGATCAGGTTCTCGGCCTCGAGAGACCCGTTGTCTGTCTCCAGAATGAAGAGCCCTTTCCCGTTGCGTTTAAGAGATTGAGCGGTAGCCTTGATGTGAAGCTCCGGAGTTCCGGTCTCCTGCATGATGTGTTCGCAGTGGGCCCGAAAGAGGCGCACCGATGGCCGCCGGTAAGGAGGTGTGAAGTCGCCTTCGTCAAAGCTTGGTGAGCGTGCCGCGAAACTCCGAAGCGAGCGGAAGTCGGTATCGAGCACGTGACTGCTCGAAGAGCGCAGGTACCGCATGCCGCACGCCTCAACGTTGGCGTGCCAGCGAGCGAGAAGAGTTGGGTGAGGGTCTACAATGCGGATGCTCCGGGGAGGAACTCCCGCTCTTTTCTGCAAGTAAATGGCGGTCAACACTCCGCCGATGCCGCCACCAATGATGAGATGCTTGATCATAGTCTACCGTTCCAATCTATGGGTTTACCACCAGGTGCATGGGTTTACCACCAGGTGCATGCGAAAAATCGGTCTCCACAGTATACGAGCGCTTCATTTATTTGTGAAGGCTGGTAGAAACGGGTGCCGGATGGGTGGCACGCGCGGTATACTCTCCTCAAACCTGAAGCAAAGAGAGTCAAATGGATGCTGATGTAATTGTAGTTGGAAGTGGGCACAACGGTCTTGTGTGTGGAGCATATCTTGCCGAATGGGGATACCGTGTTCTGGTTCTTGAGCGACGCGACACCTTGGGTGGAGCGGTGTGCACCGAGGAGATGTTTGGTGGGTTCCAGCTTGATGTAGGCGGTTCGGCCCACTTTATGATCCATCACACGCCCATTGTTTCCGACCTCGGGCTGGCGCGCTATGGGCTCGAGTACATTCCACTTGACCCGTTTATGGTGGCGCCGTTTGACGATGGAACAGCAGTCGCGTTCTACCAGGATCTTGACCGTACCTGCCAGAGCATAGCCAGGATATCGGAGCAGGATGCAGACAACTACCGCGCCTTTGTCGAGCGCTGGACCCCTCTCAACGAGGCGGTGTTCGCTGCTTTTCAGCGGCCGCCAACCGGACTTAATCTGCTACGGAGTCTTGTCGGGCGCAAACTGACCAAAGGCGGACGCGATCGTGACGACATGGTCAGGGCCCTGCTCAGCAGCTATGGGCGCTTGCTGGATACCAGCTTTGAGTCACCGAAACTGCGGGCAGCGCTTGCATGGTGGGGTGCCCAGAGCGGGCCTCCGCCAATAGATGCGGCCTCGGCGGAGTTCATTGGTTGGCACTCGGTTATTCACAAACATGGGCCAGCGCGGCCGCGCGGAGGCAGTGGTGCGCTTACTCAGGCCCTGGCGCGCCATATTGAGGATCACGGAGGAACGGTGCTGGCAAACTCCGAGGTGCGCCGTATTGTGGTAAAGGACGGACGTGCCGAGGGCGTGGAGCTGCATGACGGGAGAAGTTACTCGGCACGCAGGGTCGTCTCGAATGCCCACCTGTGGGTGACCTACCGGGATCTACTTGCCGACTGGACGCCGCCTGCGCTGCGAAAGCGTCTGGACGCGGTACATGTTGGTAACGGTTTTGGAATGGTGTTGCGATGCGCTATGGATGGTCTGCCACGCTACAATGTGTCCGGCTACGAGGATGCGGAGCTGCACCGCGGATTGCAGTTGTTATGCCCAAGCACACAGTACCTGAACGACGCCTATGCCGACTATCTGCGCGGCATGCCGTCGCAGGATCCGGCGGCCATTGTCATGACCTTTAGTGCCATTGATCCCTCCCTGGCTCCGGAGGGGAAACATACCATGTTTGTCTGGGGACAGTACTATCCCTACAACCTGCGGAACGGCGGGGACTGGGATGCTATTCAGCAGCAGGAGTATGAAAAACTTCTTGGTGTTGTGGAGCGGTATGCGCCCGGCACGCGTGAGATGGTGCGTGACACCTACATCCAAACACCCAAAGTCATTTCTGAGAAGCACAATATGCCCAACGCCAACGTGATGCATGTAGAGATGCTTATTGACCAGATGTTCATGAACCGCCCCCTGCCGGAGCTATCGAAGTATGAAGGCGAACTGAAGGGACTGTACCTGGCATCGGCTGGCATGCATCCGGGTGGTGGAATTTTTGGCGCCGCAGGATACAACTGTGCGCATGTCGTTCGCGACTCCTTCCGGCGGCGCTTGTTTCATGGACGCTCAGTCTTTTAGGCTACGACGAAACTCGTCCCAGGCGCTATCTAGTTCCTGGCGTGTGTACCGCCGCTCCGGCCGAGCTGAGCTTGGAGCTGTCTTTTGAGGAGTTCGCCTCGTGCCTGAGCCGCGGGCTCCAGCGTCCGTACCGTATTCCCTTCTGTCGGCACGAGTATCTGTGAGCGCAGAAGCTTTCTGGGTCTGGGTGCGGCCCGCGCGCGAGAAGCCAAGCAACTGAAGCAGGCCCCCAGATTTCTGTGCCTCCATGTCTTTTTTTACGACCCCACTTCTTTTTGTGCCGGAGCTTAAGCGAATGCCTGCGGCTGATCCGCTACGGGCGATAGCCGAACGTTCTATGTAGAGATTGCGGAGATCGGTGCCCTTACCGGTCAGCCGAAACCACAGTCGAAGCAGTCGAGGAAGATTTGGACTTACGGTATCGTACACCTCGTATAACACCACCTCGAATATTACGGCCAGCTCCTGAAGTCGCATTGTACCGGGGACAAAGTAGGCATTCATGATTGTGCGAACGCGTTCAAGATCTAGTTGCTTCCCGGTGCTTTTGACGAAGTGGGCAATTGACTCGGCAAGGAATTCCGGGTTCCTGAGAACAGCGGAACAGTAGGGATCGATACCCCGAAGTCGTGCTGCAATATCGATCTCCAGGTTTTCTTTGCCGAGAAACGCGGAGAAGTCGCCTCGCTTGCCTTGCAGCTGGGCGGTCATGAGCCGCTGATAGTCCTTGAGCAGGTATTCCTTGACGGCTGGGATGCGGTCACGAAAGGCCTCGTATGCGCGATCCCTATGCACGTAGTACCCGGCAATGAGGTTCATGCGAGCTACGTTTTTGCCTTCGGGAGGCGTGCAGTAGGTCTGCTCCAGTCCGTTCTTGAACTCATTGAAGGTTTCTGGATAGTCGTTCTGGTATCCAGCGACCATGGCTTCGAACTCGGTCACGCTTGTGAGCGCCTCGTCCTTATCTCGAAGAGACTGCGCGAGTGCCTTCCAGTCGGTTGCGCGGCGTTCACGCTCCTTTCGTTCCTCGTCTTCCTTGACGGTAGATGCCTTCAGGTAATGCTCAATGAGCTCGCAGCAGTGGAAAAAGTCGTCGTCGGTTGATAACCCGGTTAGATCCTTGAGCTTTTCAATGCTTGTCAAAACGGTGTTACAGAAGCCCAACCAGAATATGGCCCCGGTTCCTGTACTCCGACGGTGGAGTTCATTCAAAGAAATTCCAGCGATTCGTGATACCGCTACAGCAAAGTCCGAGGACTCAAGACGCCGTGCGACCTTGCGCATTAAGAAGTGATCAAGGGCTTCTGCCCGGGCACGAGGGATAGGTAAGGCATCTCCGGCCCCAAAGCGATAGCGAAAAACGGTAAACCGGGGGAAGGAGTCCTGTTCGTGCACGAACTGTGACATTGTTTCGCTATCGAGATCGCGGAAGAAATCTGACGGGATAACGATGTCGTTAGCTTTGAGCCGCCTAATGGTTGGGAGCGGAGCATCTAAGGAGAGGTCCAGTTCGCGGTACTGCTCATCAATGAGATAACTGAAGAACCTTACAGATCCGGGTTCGGTAAGGACAATGGCCCGGTTAGCTATTTTTGAGGACTCCACCCAGGTGCAGAGTATCCCGTACTCCTGTTGCTTGAGCCGTTTCAATAGGCGACCGAGTTCGACCTCGACCCCGAGCTCATGATTCATGGCTGTGAGGAATCGGGTATACGGAATCTCGGGCGCCCACATCCTGCACAACTGGTGGAAGCAGTTGCGTTCGCGGGGTGCGACAATACCGAGTTGCGAAAGCAGCTCTTCGCGTTCTCGATCACCGAACGCGACGTAATGTGGCGCCGCAATGGCGTCCGCAGTGGTCTCGGTGCGCGTACTATTGTTTTTATCCACCACCTATAGGTCCTTGTATATGAATCATAGCGCAAAGATAAGCATTTGTCGCGGACCCCTCCTTTCCTTCGCTGGCGCGAATGTATCAATAGTATCGGTTTCGAGGCTGAATTATTTGACCAAGCGTGGGTGAATCTCTACAATTTGGGAACACAATGAACCGTGAACTCTTTAGTTACGCCACGCTGAACAGACTATTTCAAAGCTCACCCACAGTGCATCTGAGTGACAAGGACAAGTACGTTATCTTCAGTGACCTTCATATGGGAAACGGAGGCAAATCCGACGACTTTGCGCGTAACTCCGATATGTTTATTCAGGTGTTGCGGGACTACTACTTCCCAAAGGGCTATACGCTGGTGCTGAATGGGGATGTCGAGGAGCTCCAGCGATTTACCCTGGAGTCAATTCAGCAACGCTGGGGCACCGTCTACAAGGTCTTTGATATGTTTGCTCGTGAGGACCGTTTGTATCGGCTGGTAGGTAATCACGACTTAGATCTTCTCTTTATGCAGAATCACAGCTTTGACCTGCTGCACTCGCTCAACTTTGATTACAACGGAAACACCGTTTTCATCTTTCACGGGCATCAAACATCTCAACGCTACATGAAATACAACCGTGCTTTGGGGCTTGGACTTAAGTACCTGTCCAGACCCTTTGGGATACGGAGTTCGAGCGTAGCGCACTCAAGCAGCAAGCGTTTTCACACCGAGAAAAGGGTGTACCAGTTCTCGAGCCGCAAGAAGATTCTCTCGATTATTGGCCACACTCACCGGCCGCTCTTCGAGTCTATGTCCAAGATAGATACCCTTAAGTTCGAGATCGAGAGGCTCTGCCGCAAATACCCTGCCGCCGCCGACAACAAGAAGCAGCGCATTGCGGAACGCATACGTCGACATCGTGATGCACTCAACTACGTGCAACGTCACGAAGAGGCTTCGGCCAATCGCAGCAGTCTTTACAACGCTAACCTGGTCGTACCCTGTATGTTCAACTCCGGCTGTGTCCTTGGCGAGCGCGGTATGACCGCGCTTGAGATTCGCAAGGGAAATATTGCCCTTGTGTACTGGTTTGACGCTTCCCGTGGGAAGAAGTACCTTCAGGATCGCAACTACGCGACTCAACAGCTGGGCGATAGCACCTACTACCGTGCGATTATGAAGAAGGACAGTCTGTCTTACATCTTTAGTCGAATACGTTTGCTGGGATAGGGCGTGCGGCATAGGTTGGCGCGGCATTTGGGCCCGCTCACTCGGTATCGCTGAGTATAATGAGCTCTACACGGCGGTTGGCTGCTCTCCCTTCCTCGGTCGCATTATCCGCTACAGGTTCCCGTGCACCCCGCCCCTCATACAAAAGCCTGTCGGTGTTAACCCCCCGACGTCCAAGAGCCTCAGCCAGGGCCGCCGCTCGCTCAACCGACAGAGAGTCTTGCCGGGCCGGATCACCTACCGCGGCTGTATGACCAATGAGCAGAATGCTCCGGTCGGGGAAGTCGCGCAGCAATGCGGCAAGTCTGTCGATGCGGGGTAGTTCCTCGGGCCGGAAAACCGCAAGGTTCGGCTCAAAACGAATGCTTCGGATCTCTATGAGGAGCCCCTCGGGCACCTCTCGGCTTTCGGTGTCGGGAATTGACTCAATTTCACGGGCTATTCGAGCGTTCATGTCAGGACTCAGCAGCCGCTCGCCCGCGCGGAACCAGGTCAGGCTGAAACCCTCAAAACCAAGGGTTCGTCCGTCCAGCGTTTGAAGCTCACGGCGCAAGGTGTCGCGGAACAGCACTGGCGTAAAGCCGTCCTCGGCAATAAGCAGCGTTATTCGGTGTGCTCCAGAAGCCGAGCGCAACGGCGCATCCGGGGCTGGCTCGCGCGGCATACCAAGCTCGTTGGCCAGTTCTTCGCCAATGAGATAGGGAAAACGCAACCCGTACTCTATCTCGACATGATGTACAGAACGACCATTGTAGTCGCTCATTCCCTCGTATCGATACGCGACATTGACTGGGACTGCCAGGGCCGTAGTGCGGGCGCCATGACCAGCGCCGCTTTCGGCGGCGCTGAGCGCGATATACGCGATTGCCGGAGCGCGCCACACATCACCGGCCTTGAGCGGGGTGTTTGGAAAGCTTGGCACTCCGATGAGGTCCGGGTAGGGCGCTGCATGAGGATGGTGGACGGCACCGGAGCCATCAAGTCCAAACTCGGCGTTGTAACTCCCCTCGACCCCGCGGCCTACGCGACGAGCTTCACGCAATGTGTCCTCATACAGCACACTTCGGCCCGAATAGCGTAAGAGTCCATCGGCTCCGACCGAGCCCTGAAACACACCGCGACTCTCTCTCAGTGTGTGCCCACGGTAGATACCGTTCTCGGTGCGTCGCACGTTGAGACGAGTATGCATGGTCAGGTGTGTAGGCAAGAAAGGCTCAAGCCAGGTCTCACCGGTACTGGTGCCGTCGGGACTTGTCCGACTGCTTTCGCTGGTGGTACTCGGCAACAGGCTCTGCGCATAGAGAGTTGTTGACAAGGAAATTAAGAGGAGCATGCCTGTGCAGAGGGGTAAAACCACCCGCCGGAATCGGAGGCCGCGCGGCCTCCAGATATCGTGTGGCCGAGCTGGCTCATTTGGCCAGCTGGTGCGGTCGTCTCCGCTTGCAGCCCAGATCACGAACGGTCCCCCGTACCCTTCTCTCTGGTCGCACTTTCCTCTTCTTCCACTTGCTCTGCGTCGGTCGCTGCCACCTCGGTGGGCGGATCTACAGTGAAGGCTGAGCTGATACCGCCGCTCGAAAGCTTGTTGCGCAGGCCACGAGGCACCTGCCGTGCCAAGAGCTGGAGAAGCTTGTTGGCGGTGCCAGGGACACAGATGATCCGGCCTCGGTCGATATCGCGAAGTGAAAGGCGAACAACCTGGGGGGCGGGCATCCAACGCAACAGAAACCTGTTTCGTTTGCGACCGGGATACACCTCGCTGTCGCGGTGGAACTCGGTGTGGGTGAACCCCGGTAGGAGTAACTGCACATGCACGCCATGTGGGCCAAGCTCAAGCGCCAAAGACTCACTGAAGCTGTTCAGGCAGGCCTTGGTCGCGCAGTACATAAGGCTGCTGCGACTGGAGAGTAGCGACGCAAGTGAGGACACATTCACAATGACACCAGCACCCGCAGCCTTCATGACCGGAGCGACTGCATGTGCGAGCCGCATTGGGGCGGTTACGTGAACTGCAAGCATGCGCTCGTGTTCGCTGAAGCTGTCCTCGGTGAAGCTCTCTCCACGACCGTAGCCGGCGTTATTCACCAGATAGCCAAGGTCTTCGCGCGTTGCCAGTTCTGCGGCAAAATCTTCAAGCGCGTTGCGCTCCGACAGCTCAAGAAGGCGGATTTCGGTTGTGACGCCGTAACGCTCAGCCAGATCCCGCTCAAGCTCTTCGAGTTTTTCCAGACGGCGGCCGGTGACAATGAGGTCATAGCCTCGAGCGGCCAGTTGCTCGGCAAAACTCCTTCCTATACCGCTGCTTGCACCGGTAACACATGCAGTTGCCACTACAGCACCTCCAGTAGACCACCGGCAAAGGTAAATCCTCCGCCAAAAGCCGCCAGTCCAATGGTAGTGTCTTTTTTGTGGGACTGGCTCAGAATTTCTTCAAGGCAGAGCGGAATGGTGCTTGATGAGGTGTTTCCTGAGTACTCAATATTACTGTACATTTTTTCCTTTGGCGCCTTCACGCGCTGTCGTACCGCATTAATAATGCGTTGGTTTGCTTGGTGCGGGACTATGAGATCCAGGTCATTCGCTGTTATTCCGGACTCTGCGCACGCCCGCTCAAGCATAAGAATCATGTCCTTAACAGCTTCCACGAATACGGTCGGCCCGTCCATGGTTATACAGGCACCAGGTGCAAAAGTAGGCACCCGCAGGGTCTCGCCGCTTTCGCCAAGTGCCGCGAGTACCGGGCGTTTGACCCGCAGTCGCTGTCCTGCCACCCCCGCGCCCGCGCCAGCAGCCCCTGCATCCGAGCCAGCCCCTGCGCTGGCGGCAGCGCCAGCCCCCGCATCCGAACCCAACCCGACATCAGCCCCAGTATTCCCGGCAGCCCCAGTGAGGAGTGTGGCCGTGGCCGCGTCTGCGAATATCGGGGCGGTGCCTGGGTCAGCGGTATTGATCATGGGTGAGAGCACCTCGGTAGTAATGAGCAGCACGCGATCCTTTGGCCTGTTGCTAAGATAGTCGTAGGCCACCTGGAGTGCATAGAGGTATCCTGAACAAGCAGCCGAAAGATCATAGGCTGGTGCTGTAAGGTCTGTGCGTCCCGCCGCTAACTCAAAATGGACAAGCGTTGCGGTGGACGGGGTGATCTGGGCCGGGGTTCCGGTCGTGCATAGCAGGAGATCGATATCCGCAAAGCTTATTCCATTACGCTCAAACAGAGTCCGCGCTGCTCTCACTGCCAGGCTGACGGTGGTCTCACCTTCGGCAACCCAAGGCCGGCTGTGAATACCGGTGCGCTTGAGGATATCGTCCGGGGTCCAGTCGGGACACATCTGTGCAATTTCTTCGTTGCTTACAACACGTGAGCCGCGTGCTCCAACTACATCGACAATTCCAATGCTGCCTTGCGAGGTCACCGTCCCGGTGCTGCTGGCGTTCTCGGTGCTGCTGGCGTTCTCGG
>SLAA01000233.1 GCA_007127105.1 Spirochaetales bacterium
TTCGCACCCTGTATGAACCGTCCGCCACGTCAAAGCGAAACCAGTCCGGGTTCACCTGTTGCGGCACTGGCGCGGCGGTGGGGGGAGCAGGCACTGGCGCGGCGGTGGGGGGAGCAGGAGCTGCCGCAGCGGGCCCTGCACCCGCGCCCGGTTCTGGACGCTTACCTCCACCGCTCACCACCGCGGCCCCCGGCCCGCAGTACTCACCATCTTGCGCCACGAGTTCTCCGGCAACATAGACCTCACTCGGCGGCCAGGGCCCCGGTCCACCGGCAACCAGAAAGTCTGCCTCGTATCCTGGGGCTATCATGCCCAGGTGCCGCAACCCAAGGTAGCGCGCCGGCCGCACCGTGGCCGAGGCTACTGCCTCGGCCTCCGGCATACCAAGCTCAACTGCACGCTGCAGAATGCTTGAAAGATGCCCCTGAAGAAGAAGCGTGGGCTCTATATCGTCAGTAATGAGCAGAATGCGCGAGCGGTCCGGCAGCGCCATAACCGCGGCAAGGTTCTCGGCAGTGAGAGACTTCCACTGCAACATGACCGCGCAGCCCTTACGCAGCTGCTCGTGCAGCTTTGCTGGCCTGGTCAGGGTATGATCAGAAGTAACCCCGGCGCTCAGATACTCGGAAAGCTCCTGACCCGACAAGGTTGGTATATGCCCCTCAAGCAGCAGCCCGTCTCGGCGCGCTGCCGCAAGCAAGGCCCTATGACGCTCACTCCCGGCGAGCACCGCCTGATAGTCCATCATCTCACCCAGCGCCAAAACGTCGGGCTCGGCAGTGAACTCTGAAAGTGCCGCCACATCTATGGTGTGTGCAGTCCATTCAATGCTGTGGTCGGTGGCAGGCACACAACTCGGAACTGCGTGAAACACGCGTAACGCTAAACCACGCGAGGCTTCAATCATCCAGCGAATGCCGGGGGCCCCGGCCACGTTGGCCACCTCATGCGGGTCGGCAAGCACGGTGGTGGTGCCGTGCACCAAGGCCAGTTCCGCAAAGCGGCGTGGCGTGACCAGGCTCGACTCAATGTGCATGTGGGAGTCCACGAGCCCCGGCAGCACACGAGCCCCCTCCAGCGAACGACGCTGGAGAGCTCCTACATCGGCCGGAGGCCTTCCCTCCTCCACCCGCACGAAGCGACCATTGCGCACTCCAACCCAACCGGAATAGGTGCAAAGCAGCTCGACGTCGAGTATCTGCGCATCTTCCAGGAGCAGATCCAAAGGTACCCCGCCCTGCTGCCCACTCACACCAGGCCTCGCTCGGTTGCAGTCGCAGCCGCCTCCAAGGCGGCCTCAATTGCCGTTGTCTCACCGCGGCGAAAAGCCTGTTCTTTCTCAGCCAGGGTCGGTTGCGGTGACAACCAGATATTGGAGTCGGTCGCGACAATACAGGCGGTTCTGAGCCCCCTCACCTGCCCAACAATGAAGAGCGTCGCCGCCTCCTGCTCGGCCGCAACAACGCCAGCATCGCGCAGCTGCGCGTTAAGCGCCTCATCCTGTACATAGTAGGCATCTCGCGTAAACCCAATACCGGTGCGGTACTCAACCCCACGCGCCTTAAGGCTTTCAATGAGAATGTTCGTCAAGTCCAGGTCTGCTACTGCGGGAAACTCCGGCGGAAGGTACACCTTGCTCGTGCCCTCGCCACGGTGGGTCGCATAAATGACCACCGGAGTTCCAAGGGGAATCTCGGGCTGTCTGCCGCCAGCGGAACCGACACGTATAAGGGTTGTTACCCCCACCTTGGCCAGCTCTTCAAACGCAATAGAGGCGGCGGGCCCGCCAATGCCGGTTGAGCACACGCCCACCGGCTGTCCCCGGTAGAAGCCGGTGTACACAATGTACTCACGGTTATGCGCCAGTTCGGTGACCTTCTCAAGCCGTTCTGCTATTTTGTGGGCCCGACCCAGGTCTCCCGGCACCAGGACTACCGGCGCGATATCGCCAGGTCGACAACGAATATGCTTCTGTACTTCTAAACTCATCTTCCGCTCCTTGACTCGATATTCCTTTGACTCAGCATAGTAACAGGTGAACTAAGAATAGTCAGAGCATTGGACTTCGTGCAAAAACATGCTACCGTCTATTTTAATGTCTGTTGATAAGAGAAGCCTGTACATCACCAACGGCACCGTCATAAGCATGAACCCCACGCGCGACATATTTGAAAACGGCACTGTCTGCGTAGAGAACGGGGTCATTACGTATGTTGGTGAGAGTTCCGGCGCCACGCCGCCACAGGGAGCAGAACAGGTCGATGCCGACGGCGGTCTCATTATTCCAGGGCTCATTAACACCCATACCCATATCAGCATGTCGGTCTTCCGCACCTTGGCCGACGACATGGCGGACCGGCTCAAGCGCTACCTCTTTCCGCTTGAGGCTCGCTTCGTCACGCAAGACCTGGTGTATTGGGCCGCACTCCACACGCTGCATGAGATGATCCGCGGGGGTACATCGACCTTCGCCGACATGTACTACTTTGAGGAGCAGGTGGCCGAGGCGGTTGAGCAGACTGGTATGCGAGCTGTGCTCGGTGAGACCGTGGTGAACTTCCCGTCCCCGGACGCCCCGGAACCCTACGGCGGTCTTAGCTACTTCAA
>SLAA01000156.1 GCA_007127105.1 Spirochaetales bacterium
GGCTCCGGCCTTGGATGGTGGCTTGCAATTATGCTGCTTGCTGCAATCCGGCGACGAGTAGAAAAGGCGCCGGTGCCAGCCGGGCTTAAAGGTCCCGGGATTACGGTTATTACAATTGGTTTTATGGCTATGGCCTTTATCGGCTTCGGCGGTATGCTGCCGGTACAATAAGCCCGTTGTTCCTAAGGAGGAATGAGTGGATCCAACAGCCTTTCTGGTAGCACCGCTGGTAATTGCGGGCATGAGTGCAGGTCTTGCCGCACTAATCTCTATCACGGATCGTTACGTCAACGACTACGGCGATGTCGTAATTGACATTAATCAAGGTTCCAAGAAGCTCGACGTTAAGGGTGGCGCCAACATGCTGGTTACCCTCGCCGAGAATGGAATCTATATCCCTTCAGCCTGCGGTGGCCGCGGCAGTTGCGGTGAATGTAAAGTGCAAGTCAACAGCGATGTTGGCCCGTACCTGCCCACCGAGCTCCCTTATCTCGACGAAAAGCAGATGGAGCAGAACATTCGGCTGTCATGTCAGATCAAGCTCAAGTCCAATGTTGGCATTGATGTGCCGGAGTACTTGTTCAACATTAAGAAATACAGCGGAACCGTAGAACGAATCCGAGACCTCACGCACGACATTAAAGAGGTTTACGTCTCCCTTGGTGATGAGGAAGTGAGTTTTCGAGCCGGTCAGTATGGCCAGTTTGAGGTACCTCCATACGACAAGATCAAGGAACGCACGCAACGCGCATACTCAATGTCCTCTATGCCTAGCGACAAGAACCATCTGGAGTTCCTTATTCGCCTGGTTCCGGGTGGTATTGTGACTACCTACGTACATGAGCGCTTGAAAGAAGGTGAGAAAATTAACATCGTCGGTCCGTTTGGCGATTTCTACGTCCGAGACACGGAAGCCACCATGATCTGCGTAGCTGGCGGATCCGGAATGGCGCCCTTTAAGTCAATATTTTACCAGGGAATTGAGAACGGGCTGTTTGAGAAGCGCGATGTATGGTACTTCTTTGGCGCACGCACCGAAAAGGACATGTTCTACCTCGATGAGCTCAGAGAACTCGACTCCAAGTATGAGCGCTTCCATTTTGTTCCAGCGCTCTCGGAACCCGAACCCGGCACAGACTGGCAAGGTGCAACCGGGCTCATCACCGAGGTGCTTGATAACTATCTCAAAGAAAAGATCTCCACAGATATACCCAAGGAAGGCTATCTCTGTGGCAGCCCCGGAATGCTTGATGCCTGCATGAGTGTCATGCGCGATAACGACATGGCTGAGGAAGCGATCTACTTTGACAAGTTCGCTTAAGACGTCCAAGGAAAAAGAGGTACGCTCATGAAGATGTCCCCTGAGTATCAAAAAGCGCAGAAGAACATGGAACCCGGTGTTATCACCGCGTCCGGATTCCTGGGCGACGACAAACGACCTATAATAGAAATTATCACCGAGGACGAGGAACGCATGGCAAAGGCCGGACTCGACTTTGCAGAGACCGGGGAACGCCTCCGTGAACTGCTGATGGCTGGCCGAAAAGGAATGGGTGAACCGGTGACCATTGAGGGAAAGTGGTTAGTAAAAACCGATGAAACTCGCGGGTACCTCGCATCACCTTTTGAAGACGGTATTTTCCGTAAGATGAACACTGTAGTAGAGCCTGTTGGGGCTGAACACAAAGGCCTGAGGCTTATGTATTCGGAACTCTCACTGCACCTGCTGGAAAAATGGCACTTTCTCCAGGGGAAAGGCTCCCCTTTTCGGCTAGAACCAGATACAATGCGTAAAGTCCTTGGGGTTTAGCCCAAACTGAGCAGTACCAGACCGCTCTCTCAGGAGCGGTCTGCTTTTAGGTAGGCCGAATGGTAGACGCACGCATCTTGATCGTCGAGGATGAGCGAATAATCGCGCTCGACCTGCAACGTCGGCTCCAGGCTTTTGGATTCGAGGTACTTGCCACCGTCTCTAGCGGGCAAGAAGCCGTTGACATGACGCTCAGTCTCCATCCCGACATCGTCCTCATGGACATTATGCTGTCCGGAGACATGGACGGTATTGAGGCTGCCGCTAAGATAAAGGAGCAACACCGAGTTCCAATTGTGTTCCTCACCGCCTATGCGGACGAGGCCACCCTGGAACGGGCCAAGCAGACCGAGCCCTTTGGCTATATCCTCAAGCCATTCAAGGAACGTGAGCTCTACTCCACCATTAACATTGCGCTCTATAAGAGCGCCGTAGACCGCCAGGTGCTTAAGCAGGAACGGCTTTTCCAGGCTATTCTTGACGGTGTGGCCGACGGCCTGATTGCGACCGATGAGCGGGCCTGTGTGCAGTTCATGAACCCGGTTGCGGAAATGCTTACCGGTTGGAAGGAAGAGGACGCAGAAGGTTTGCCAATTGCAGACGTCCTGAAGCTGTATGGGGGCAGCGGTGACGCACCTGTCGAGCTGCCGGTACTTCTGCAGAAGGGAGACCAGTCGCTCTATACCTTTGAGGATGTACGGCTTCACAGCCGCGTTGGCGCTCATGTTCATGTCTCGGGTACTATTACCGTAATCAAGTCCGAAGGCGACAAGCCGGATGGGAGAATTATTGCATTTCGCGACATGACCGAGTACAAGCGCATGTCGGCTCAGTTTGTGTACCAGGCTAGCCACGACACCCTCACCGGTCTCCTGAACCGTCATGAGTTCATTGCAAAACTTGAGGAAATTGCACATTTCACCCGTGACTCAGAACAGGTGCATAGCTACATCTATCTTGATCTTGATCAGTTCAAGGTCGTTAACGAAGTCTGTGGCCACTTTGCTGGTGATGAGTTGGTGCGTCAGGTATCTCTTGATTTGAAACAGCTCTTTGAGGAGCTGCCACCTGACAAATACAGCATTGGCCGCATGGGCGGCGACGAGTTTGGCGCGGTTGTACGTGACTGTCCACTTGAACAAGGCATGGAGCATGCGCAACGAATACTTGAGTTTCTGAGACGCAAGTTCATTTGGAACATGCATGTTTTCAACATCACCGGCAGTGTCGGTGTTGTTCCCATTCGACACACCGAGGAGGACGTGCACGAGATCATTGCTGCTGCGGACGACGCATGCTATGTGGCAAAAGAGCTTGGTGGAAACATGATCAAGGTCTACGAGATCGCCGAGCACACCTTCATTCAGCGGCGCGGAGAAATGCACTGGATTTCCCGTCTGACCAAGGCCATAGAGGAAGACCGCTTTGTGCTTTACGGACAACCGGTGGTTCCTCTCCACGGGGACTTCCCGGAGAAACTGGAAATTCTCCTGCGACTCAAAGATACCGAAGGAAATATCATCAACCCCCACGAGTTCATTCCGGCAGCAGAGAAGTATAATCTCATGCCGCAGGTTGACCGTTGGGTAATAGAGGCAGTATTGCGAGTGGCTCGTCGCGACAAAGACCTGGGCCAAACGCCACGTATTTTCTGTCTCAACATCTCTGCCTCCTCAATTGCCGACGATAACTTCCTTAGCTTTATCCAGCAGGCCTTTAGGCGCTATGAAATGAGTATGGAAAACTTTGTCTTTGAGATCACCGAGACAACTGCGATAGAGAATCTTAGCCGCGCAAAGAGATTCATAAATGGACTCAAACATGAAGGCGCCCTGTTTGCCCTCGACGATTTTGGCAACGGGTTTTCCTCTTTCTCCTACTTAAAAAACCTGCCCTTTGACTACCTGAAAATTGACGGGAGTTTTGTGAAAGATATCGACACTGATCTTGTCGACCGGGCGATGGTGGATGTGGTAAACAAGATGGGGCATGTAATGGGCATGCAAACCATTGCTGAGTTCGTGCGAGATGAATCCATACGCGTTCTGCTCCAGGAGATGGGTGTAGATTATGCACAAGGTTATGCCATTGCAAAACCAAGCCCCATAGGCAATTAACAGGCGTTGGAAGTCCCATGTTAGTGTTGTTGCTTGGACTCAAGCACTCCGGCAAATCAAGCATAGGACGTGGTGTGGCCCGCGCTCTTGGCCGACAGTTTTTTGATCTAGATGAGGTTGCTGTGGAGTTGCTCCTGGCTCGCGGTGAGTGTTTGCCGGGGGAAGAAACCTCTAAGGTAATTCGTCGCTACTATGAGCACAATGGACGAGATGCATTCCGTGCACTTGAGCGTTCCGCGGCCTTGTCGGTTGTACAGCGCGTGGAGTCCCTGGCTGCGACTGCTGCTGGCCCCGCACCGGTGTTCTGTGCCGTTTGTGCGCTTGGCGGCGGCACACCCGAGAATGAAGCAGCCTACAAGCTCTTGAGGCCTGTTTCATGGGCGATATACTTGCGGGAGAGGCCGGAAGTCCTGTTTGAACGCATTATTGCTGGCGGAGTGCCTCCCTTTTTTGAAGGTGAGGATCCGTGGAGAGCGTTTTCTACGCTCGCTGAGCGCAGAGACTCCCTGTATAACTCCTTGGCCGATGAAGTATTTGAGACAGAAGGGCGAAGCATTGCAGAGTTGCTACCGAGATTGATTCAACGCATAGAGGAGTACCAAGATGGCAGGTAACAGTTTTGGACAGGTTTTCAGGGTAACAACCTTTGGTGAGTCTCACGGTGGCGCGGTGGGCGTGGTACTTGATGGTTGCCGGCCTGGACTTGAGATATCCGAGGAAGAGATACAGGTGCAGTTGGACCGTCGCAAACCTGGACAAAACAGCATAACAACCCCTCGAAACGAACCGGACAAGGTGCACATACTCTCCGGCGTCTTTGAAGGCTTTACGACCGGTACCCCAATGCTTATGATTCTCTATAACGCCGATGCAGACCCGTCCGCATATGACGAGATCAAGCAGCTGTTCCGGCCCGGGCATGCTGACTACACCTATTTGAAGAAGTTTGGTCGGCGCGACTGGCGAGGAAGCGGGCGGGCATCTGGGCGCGAAACCGCCGGACGTGTGGCCGCCGGGGCCGTTGCACGTAAGCTGCTGGCCGAAAGAGGTGTGTCAGTTCTCGCTTACACCGCCGCTGCTGGCGGTATAGAGTGTGAGACCTTTGAACCGGAACAGATCGAGGCAAATTCCTTACGTGCCTGTGATGCGGCAGCTGCATCAAAAATGCTCGCCCGTGCCGAGGCGCTCAAGGCAGAAAACGACAGCATGGGTGGTTTGGTAGAATGCCGCATTGAAGGCGTCCCTGCCGGGCTTGGTGAGCCGGTTTTTGACAAACTCGACGCCGAGCTCGCGCATGCCATGCTCTCGATCGGATCTGTTAAGGGGATTGAGTTTGGCTCCGGATTTGCGGCTGCCGCGATGTCCGGCAGCGAACACAACGACGAGTTGGGCCCAGGGGGGTTTCTGACCAACAATGCGGGTGGAATTCTGGGCGGGATTAGCTCCGGTGAGCAAATTCTCTTTCGGGTTCCAGTCAAACCAACCTCATCCATTGCCCGACAGCAACACACCGTCGACCTCACCGGGGCCGAACGGATCATTAGCACCGAGGGCCGCCACGATGTCTGCATCTGCCCACGTATCGTCCCGGTGGTTGAGGCCATGACCTGTCTAGTACTTGAGGATCACTTCAGGCGTCAAGCGGCAATGCTCACCTAGTGCAGGTTGCCGCCGCGACCTTATCGAATGCGGGGAGACCTTATGGTCAGCCAATGGATTGTTGATTATCTCCAATGGGTTTTTCTACTCATCCTTCTTCTGAACCTGGCACAGCGACGCCAGTATGAAACCGCCGCGCGAAAACGCCTGGCAACGCTGTACATTGCCGCCGGGCTCATACTCTTTTATGCAGTCGCCCACCTCATACAGCTGTTGGAAGCGCCGGATTGGTGGTTGCTTCCAACCGGGGCAGCCCTGGTCTTTGCCCTAACTCGCGGAGAAAGCGCAGTCCGTGCGTTTCGCCTACATTGTCGGAACTGTGGCGCGCGCCTTTCACTGGCCAGCATTGTGTATCAGGACTCCAACCTGTGTTCAGACTGTCGTTTTGGAGAGCCTCCGGAAGCACCAGACGAAGAAATGGACAACGCGCTTAAGGATTGAGCCGTGGAGCTTTCTGCATTAGGGAAGTTGACGGCGGCGGCCAAAATGCACAATGATGAGCGCAACCCCAAACACCACCAGAATTACCGGCCACCAGTTCCACACAAAGCGGTAGAAGTCGGTCTCAACTATGTCCATACTGAAACTCAGGAACACAAAGGACAAGATTGCAATGGTTGATGCTGGAATCTGCAGCGACGCGCGCGCTGCCGGGTCTTTTTTTGTGTGTCCATATACAAACAACGAAATCCCAGCGACCGTCATGAAGAGTGGCCATATTCGATAGAGCGCAACAGCCGAGAGCACGGTATTCAAAAGCAGATACACAGTGCCGCCGAGGGCAAGGAACATGCCAAGAAAAACATAGCCGTCCTGACCCGTATGGGCGAAACCTACGTACAACATTCCTAACCCTACGACCAAGGGCAGCACTGGCCACAATGCACGATACGCTGTCAGAAACCCTGTGGTATGCAACAACAGCAGAGCACCGGCCAATACAAAAAGAAATCCAAAGACCAGCATCTTATCGGGAAACCGCGTTACCTTGAGCTTTGTCACCAGACTCCCCTTTTGATCATTGTTTCTTCATGTGCGCACCCGATACTTGTTTCCAAGCTCTCAAACGACCATGCCATCTGTATAAGTGTAGCAGAAGGTATTCCGACTTGCCAAGCGCGTTCACGGTTGTTACACTCGAGTTCACGAATCCGTTGCCGTCCAAGGAGCAACCCATGAAGCATTTTCGGTACAGTCTCGGCACAGGTGCCGTTCTCCTGCTGCTCATAGCCTCACTTTCAGCCTGTCGCAGCGGAAATGAGTACTTTCTCGTTGGGGAACCCGAGCAACGGGCTGAGTTGTCTCGCCTTTTTGAAATGCTTGAGGCGCCGGATGCATCGTATGAGTCACGAGTCGTTCTTATTGAACAGATTGCTGGACAACTCTACAACGCTGGCTATCCGCAGCGAATGCAGGTGTTTCTTTCCCGCTACATAGAAGATAGTCCAGACGACCCGTATATCGCCTACTACCTGCTTCTCTTAGCGCAGCACTACGCCTCGGAAGGCGCTCAGCCAGTGGCTACCCAGTACTACGCTCGTATTATAGCGGCCTATCCTGATCTTGTGGTACGTGAGCGCTCGGTCCATTACCAGTCGCTTCGTGAGCTCATTCGTCTTACTCCAAGTGAGGAAGATCGCATTGCCTACTACCAGGATCTGATCACACGATTCCCGGATCGGGTTGACCTCGGCAAAAAGCATTACTACCTCGCGCAGAGTTATCAGGCGCTCGGGAGGTGGGATGAAGCCTTCAGCACCTATCAGAAGTTTCTCGCTCATCCCGACACCCAGATTCCAGGAAAGCCTGACGCGCACCGTGAAACACAGACCCTGGTGAATCTCTACAACTCTCGACGCAACTGGACTATGGAGAGCATTGACGACCTGGTGGCCGCGATAAAGAACGCAATTTGGGTGCAGAGTCCAAACCAGTTGCTGCGCTACCGTTCCGCGGATAGTTTCTTTGCAATGTCATGGGAGCAGGAGGAATGGGACTTCAACAGCCAGATTTCCTTCGATATTGGAGCCTTTCTCCTGCGTTCTCGGGTTCGCTTTGCCGACGAGCTGGATGTGAGCTCCAACGCCCGTGAAGCATACCTGCGCACCTGGAACTGGTCGTACCGTATCAATACCTGGTACCTCTACTTCCGACGCATAGACTTCCCGGCCGACCCGGAGATTCACAACAACTGGGAGTGGGCTGGTATCTATTTTGGTGAGGCACTCTAGGTTGAGTCGCGTCCAAGGCGGCGCCGGGCTTATGAGCAGCGGCTTTCGGCCGATACTTAAAGAGAGATGATCACATACCCACGAATCTGTGTCGCCTTGAGTCTCCTCCTGCTCCTGCCAACCGTTACCCCCCACGTGTTGGCTCAAGCATCTGATCCACAGCTGCTACGGAACGAGTACATCGTGGACTGGCCGGCTGCTGAGCTAATAATACGCACAACACGCAGGGTCGAGGCTCAAGGTGGTAACGCCCCCATAGCGGTACATCTTACCGAACGTGAAGCAGACTACAGCCTGCCCCAGCTGCTGCACACCGCACTGCATGGGCTGCAACGCGACACCGTCGATACTGTGGGTTCGGCGACAGAGGGCAGCCCCTCCATTGCAGCCGAGATAACTCGACTTGTTCCACGTGTTCGACGATCCTCCTCGCGCCGCAGCCGAGATCTGTCGGAACTCACCGTTGAGTATCGACTCCCTCTTTTCCCAGCTGCCACCGAGCTGTTTGGTCTGCACGAAGTCGCCTCGCCAATGCCACGAAGCCTCCAGCGTGTTCCAACCCGTGAATTCACCGGGATTGTCGTGTATGTCGCAGACTCACTGCCGTTGCACGGCACAAATCGGAACGCATTGCTTCAAGGAGCACTGTTTCCACGGATCTATGACACCGAGATGAATCCGGTACTTGTCCCAGGAATGATGGATCCAGACTATCTGCACCAGTGGGGACCACTCGCCTACAGTACCGATGCACAGGCCGCCGACCACGCCGAACGCATTGGTAATGATCCGCTTCGCATTCTTGCACGCGGTGTGTTCGGTACAAGCCCTACCGATGTCCTTATCAGTACAACCGACGCGGCTCGAATTCTTGGCCAACCGGCAAATCTCAACCTGCTGCGCGAGGGACGAGTTGTTCTGGTGCTTGCCTCCGAGTCGGCACGCTTGCAGATTCAACCCTGAAGAACACACCCCCTTGAAATCCAAGCTCCAGTCCAATGGATATAGATCTCGATATAGTTGACCGCCAGGCCTGATTGTGTTCAAATAAGGCACATGTCAAACTCAAATCTGTCAGTCCGACAACCCACAACCAGACTTCTACCAAGAGTATGGCGGGTCGCTTTAGGTCTCACATTAGCGGTTCTCTTAACTGGCGTCTTCATTTCCTGCGGTGATCGCCCCATCGGCTACGGAGTACTCCTGTGGCCCGAGGATCCGGAGTATCTTGAGGCCGGAAGTATCCTTACCATTATGAGCGAATCGAACATCACCGACAGTTACTGGGCAAAATATCGTCCAACTCAAGATTCCGCAGTGGCTGGCACCGCGGATTCTTCCAATGACAGTTCCGCCATGCTCGAGGACGAGTTCAGTCGATTCCGGGTTCGCAAACTCGAAACCCACGAGGCTGCAGTGGAGTTTGCCCAGCGGTTTAGTGAGTTCGCAGGCACCTATGCCCGGTCTCAGCGAGACGCCCTTCCTATACGGCGGCTCATGGACCGGCATTCAGATAGGATTTATCGTTTACGCGAAGGTGAGAAACTCAAGGTAATAGACCGGAGTCCGGAACAGACCGACGAGGCTGGCCTTGTTGATTACTGGTACCGGGTTATTGCCGAGGACGGGACAACCGGCTGGACCTTTGGTTACTACTTAACGGTTTTTGAGGTGGGTGAAGAGCCGAGCGAGCAGGGTCTGCATGAAGGTGAGTTGTTCTCTAACTTTCTTATGCAAACCTGGAGACCTCGGTATTTTGCCGACATGCTTCGTACGCGGCGTTTTGACCTGGAACGCTTTCACCCAGCCTACGGGCTTTTTCCGCAACCTGAGTCGCGCAGCCTTCGCATTGTCAGCCCAAGAGGTACAACCGAGCTGTCCTATTCCGGACTGCAACCAATAAGCGCGACTACCTACATCGACCAATCTACCGGGCTGGAACTTGAGTTTGAGAACGAGGACTCACTCACTCTCCGCTATGAGGAAAACGGTTCACGAGTAAGCTCACGATTCGTAGTCATTGAGGCCGATATTCGAGAGCAGATAGCCAACGAACAGACACGCCGACTTGAGTTGTATGACGAGCTCTACCAACGCGCTCGCAGTGGTATGAAAAGCCTTGCATACGGCGACATCGACCTCCAGCGTGACCGAAGCTTCTTCTGGCGAGGCAATAACCGACTGCGTCCCGACATCATCCCAAACACGGCCGGTAACAC
>SLAA01000084.1 GCA_007127105.1 Spirochaetales bacterium
ATAGCCAACAACTCGTTCTCGGGTAGCGGTTACCTGCTGAACTTAAAAGAGATTGCCATTGATCCTTAATCGCCTGGAATTATCTACACTTGGGCTTAAACGAGTTCTCTTGTTCTGGCTTTTCCCACTCTTTGTGCTGGCGGTTAGCGTGGGACTGTTTTTTAACTACCGTTTGACCCGGGACAACAGTCAACGTTTGGTGGACGACCACATTGTGCAGCGGCGAATGGATCTCCGCCACATTGCAAACCTGTCAGCACTCCCCATCTATCTTATTGATCTCAAGCTTGGCCTGGTAGAGGAGGCTGAGTTCCTTCGCTTTGACATAGAGACTGCCCTGGCTACCTACTTTAGCGACATTTACCCGAGGTTTGACCACCAGTTATCGGTGCTGTCGGTGTCCGGTCAGGAGTTGCTCCGCATTCACAACGGCCGAGTGGTAGATCTCCGCACACTCAGTACAGATCCGTTTCCTTTTGAGCAGAGCACGGTCTTTCTTCAGCAGGCCGAGCCAGCCTTACCAGAGATCTCACTTGGTGCCCTGAACGGCTCCGAGCTGGTCGACTCCTTACCGCTGCGCAACCCCCTGAACCAGCAGGTCATTGGCGCGCTCGTGTACCGTTACGAGGTACCGGTTAGCACCCTCCTGGAACCGCAACAACGCATTCTGCAGTTCAACATTTTGTGGAGCGCACTTGGGCTCCTGGCGCTCTTCACCTTCTTTTATCTCATTACCGACTTTAAGATTGTTCGCCCCTTGCGAGATCTCACCCAGTCAGTCGTGGGCATGATGAAAGGTGACCTGAGTCAGCCAATACCTGTACAGGGCATAGGTGAGACTCGCGTACTTGCCGAGTCCTTTGAGACCATGCGCCAGAAACTGCACGGGTTGTTCTTAGAGATTCAACGCAATAACGACCAACTTGAACTGCGCATTTCCGACCGCACGCAGGAGCTGGTGAATGCAAACGCCGCTCTGAGATCTGTTATTGAGAATCTCCGGGAGACCCAGGATAGCTTGATTCGGTCCGAGAAACTGGCAGCGCTCGGTCAGATTGTTGCTGGCATTGCCCATGAACTCAATACTCCCCTTGGCGCAATAGCGTCCTCCAACAAATCCATGAGCCGCCTTTTTGAAGTTGGTCTTGGCGAGGCTGCTGTGACGGTTGCTCAGTTTCCGCATGAGCTTCGCAGCTGGATACAAAATACGCTGTCGCAGATGTCGGCCGACTGTTTTGGAGTAGAGGACAGAGGAACGCTGAGGGCAAAGCGGAAAGCCTTGCGAGCAACGTTAACAGCGCGTGGGTTGGACTTTCCAGACAGAACTATAGACGCCATGCTGGATCTGCGGCTTGAGAAAGACCCGGTAACACAGGAGCTTGCAACGCAATCCCCTGAGTTTGTTGCTGCCGTAGATGCTCTCTACCACTTTGCCTCCATGAAACACATGAACCGCGTCATATCTCTGGCGGTGCAGAAGTCGGAAACGGTGGTGTCGGCCCTGCTGTATTATGTCCGCCAGGATGACGATATCGACACAAATTTGGTTGAGATCGCTAAGGAAATGGACAGCATTCTCACTCTCTATGAAAGTAGCCTTAAGCATGGGGTGCAGCTGCGGAAGGTGTACCGTCGCCGTGGTATAGTCACTGGCAATAGAAACAAGCTGAACCAAGTTTGGATAAACCTCATTCGAAACGCATTGCAGGCTATGAAGTATCGGGGTATTCTTACTCTTACCATCGACAACCAGGGCCCCTGGGTGCTTGTATCTGTTGAGGATTCCGGACAAGGTATTCCTGCCGAGATTGCGGACAAGGTGTTTGAGCCGTTCTTTACAACCAAGGAGAGCGGGGAAGGCACTGGCTTGGGGCTCAACATATGTCGAAAGATTGTGGAACGCCATGGCGGTAGCATGAACTTCACATCCGCAGCAGGGCGGACGGTGTTCAGAGTTTTGCTGCCCGCCGCCGAGCTGGCACCGGAGCAGACACCCGAGCCGACTGTTGAAGCGACACCCAGAGGAGAACATCAGTGAGCCGCGAAGCAATTCTGTGCGTTGATGATGAAGCAATTATTCTCATGTCTCTCAAACAGGAGTTGCGCCTGAGCTTTGGTGACCGCTTCACCTACGAGACGGCCCTCAATGCCGACGATGCCAGGAACATTATAGAGGAGCTAACTCAGGACGAGGTCAAGGTTGCGCTCATTATATCGGATTTGCTTATGCCTGGTACCAAGGGTGATGAGTTCCTGGTGGAGGTCAAGCGACAGCACCCCGACATTCGCGCCATTGTAATAACCGGACATGCAGACCAGGCTGCCGTTGACCGTACTATGCGTGAGACCGGTGCTGATCGGGTGTTTCATAAGCCGTGGCGTACCGAGGATCTTCTGAAAGCGGTGGCAGACTGCGTCGACGGACCCTCCGGTTCAGAGCGGTAGCCTGGCGTATCGCGACAGCCCGGCCAGCACTCAGAGCAGGAATAGCCCCGCTATGCCCCCGGCAATTACCACCAGAACCGGGTGTATCTTCCGCCGAGACAGCAGCAGCACCAGCAGTGCCAGGGCCGCTATGA
>SLAA01000210.1 GCA_007127105.1 Spirochaetales bacterium
ACCGTCGGTGCCGCCACGAATGCTATGGAAGACCGGCTCCATGCCGGTGGAACGCACCGCATGTGCCGCTGCCTCAATAATCTCAGGACGCTGTTCTATTGCGGTACGCATGTTGAGGTACTGCGCAGAGATCTCCACCTCAACCTTGCCGCCGGGAAAGGACTGCTCCACGCTACGAGCTGCGGTATGGAGAAACTCTACCCGGCGCTCAAGCTCAGACGTTTCAAAGTCACGCAGTAAGAGGTGCAGCTCGGCCGAGCCAAAGTCGGCGCGCGCCTCAACCGGGCAGTAAAACCCAAAGCGGCCGTCGGTGGCCTCCGGGCTCTCGTTGCGGGGCAGCATGGACAGGAAGGTGCCGCACATGGTCACCGCGTTCACCAGGCGGCCGCGTGCGGTGCCAGGGTGAATCACATGGCCGGTGAACTTCACTGTTGCGGAATACGCGTTAAAACACTCGTACTCAATGCTGCCCTCGTCTCCACCGTCAATAGTGTAGCAGAACTCGGAGTTCAACTCCGCAAGCGGTAAGTCCTCGGTACCACGCCCGACCTCCTCGTCCGAGGTAAAAACCACCTCAAATGGTCCGTGCGGGACCTCCGGGTTCTCATATATATAGCGGAGTGCGGTCATAATGGCAGAGATACCGGCCTTGTTGTCGGCTCCCAGCAGGGTCGTACCGTCGCTCGAGATAATGGTCTGGCCTTGATACTCACGAAGCGCCGGGTACTCCTCCGGGTCCAGCAGCGTGCCGGCCTCAAGCTCAATTACACCGCCGTTGTAGTTCTCGTGAACACGAGGCTTCACGTTCTCTCCACTTTCATCCGGCGCGGTGTCAAGGTGCGCCAGAAAGCCTACCGAGGGAACATGCTCACAACCGGGGGTTGCCGGAATCCGAGCAATGACGTAGCACGCGTCGGTCAGGCTAATGTCTTGAACGCCAAACTCACCCAGTTCCGACATCAACAGGCGCGCAAGCTCGAACTGATTCTGACTCGAGGGCTTGGTCTTGCTGTGACGGTCCGAGGTCGTCCAGATCTGTACGTACCGCAGGAAGCGCTCCCGTACATCGTTCTCAAACCAGGAACTGTGCTCCTGCATACCGAGCGCCTTGTGCCCGGCTCCATTTTCTTTCAGCATGAGGCGGATAATACGCGGCTCGCTGCGGTGTGTCAAACAACAGGAGACAGAACCCGTCGACTGCGGTCAGCCGACCTCGGTCAGCCAATTGCTGGAGCCGCTGTTTGTGGGTATACTCCGCGCATGAGGATACCGCGATACCCCGAATGTGCACCAATCTCGCTCGATATGAAGCCATCGCTTCATCCTGACCTGTCGCTCTTGCCGGACGGCATCTCCGAATACACCTTTGCCGGGCTTTATCTGTTCCGCAAAACCTACAACTACCACATTGCCCAGCTTGACGACACCCATCTGTATCTTCAAGGAGAGAAGGACGGGAAACGCTTTTTTATGCTTCCCTGCGGCCCGCCCGATGATCAGGAACTGTTGCGCGAGCTCACCGAGTCACACGACTATCTCAAGGGACTTGCTGAACGCTTTGCAGACAAGGACCGCTTTCGCTTTGAGACGGTTGGGTACCACCTGGAAGAAGACCGCAACAATTTTGACTACCTCTATCTGAAGAAGGACCTGGCCGAGCTTTCGGGGCGCAAGTTCCACAAGAAGCGCAACCTTGTTAACGGCTTTGTAAACAACTACCGCTACAGTGAGTATCCTATACGCCCCGACAATTTGAGCGACGCCCTGGATATTTGTGACCGCTGGAGAGACGAACGCGAAGACGAAGGTGACTACCCTGCTGCCCGTGAGGCCCTGGAAAGAATGGAGGAGCTCGGTCTTCATGGGTACCTGGTTGCGGTTGAGGGTAAACCAGCGGCCTACACCTTAGGTGAGCCGCTCCAAAAGGGACGGGCCTTTGCCGTGCATTTTGAGAAGGCGGTTGGCGGCTACAAAGGAATATACCAGTTCATTAACCAGTGTTTTGCCTCGGTGCTGCCGCGTCACTACCACTACATTAACCGCGAGCAGGATTTAGGCGATGAAGGCCTGCGCCAGGCCAAAATGACCTATAGGCCCTGGGGATTTGTCAAAAAGTACCGTGGCAGACTATGGAACGCAAGCGAACCAGGGAGCGAAACGGCAAACGAAAGGGTGGAAGAACCTGGGTTTGCCAACGTTTCCGTATGACATGTCTGTATATAACTACATTTTCGTAGCATTATGCCAGCTGGGCACCGTCCCGGTCGGGGGAGGCAAACAGATAAAGTGATACCAATGAATGAGTTAGGAAGCATTCGGCGATCCTGGCACAGCATTTGCATAGTAGGTAGTAACATAATTGAGCAATAGCGAGGGTACATATCAACCCCTCGGACAAAAGCGTATGTGAGGAGAATTTCATGAGCGAGACCAAAACAGCAAAAGATGTGCTTGACCTGATCAAAAAGGAAAATGTACAGATCGTCGACCTACGCTTCATGGATTTCCCCGGTCTGTGGCAGCATTTTTCGGTGCCCGCCGGTGAGATTGATGAAGA
>SLAA01000133.1 GCA_007127105.1 Spirochaetales bacterium
CACGCACACGCAAGCCCAATGCGGCTTGAAGGTGGGGATATCCTGGTTCTGAGAAAGGATCTGGTGCTTGTAGGCGTTTCGGAGCGTACCAGTTCGCAGGCTATAGACAGGCTCATGGTGAATCTCAGCGCGATCTACCAGGAACCCTTTACCGTCATTGCGGTGCCCTTACCGCGGGAACGTTTTGCTATACACCTGGACATGCTATTCACCCAGATAGACGAGGCAACTGCGCTCGTGTACGGCCCCTGTATAACTCACAGTACAGCGCTTCCGGCAATAACGATTGCGGTCGAGCCTGAAGGGAGCTCCGGAGGCTGCCGCCAGTCCCTCCGGCACACACCCTCCCTTCTCCGAGCTCTTGCTGAACAGGGCTTGGAACTGGAACCAATTCTATGTGGTGGAGAAAACCCGGTGACGCAGGCGCGTGAACAGTGGCTGTCGGCTTGCAACGCCTTTGCCTTTGCTCCAGCTAAGATTGTGGTTTATGACTGTAACCCGGCTACGCTGGACGAACTCGCGCGCGCCGGGTACACCGTTCTTCCAGCCTCGGACTTCATTGCTGGCAGGGAGTTTGTTTCGTCGCACAGCCGACTCGCCGTTACGATACCTGGGGCGGAACTCGCTCGTGGTGGGGGAGGCCCGCGCTGCATGACCTTGCCAGTGCAGCGCCGCTAAACAGGTCGCAAGGTGCCCACCTCTTGGATTGAAGCCGCAAAGCCCGTATACTGGGTCTTACAACAACAGGTCACTCTTCATGGACACTTTGGTGGAAGTGACAAACAGGATAGTTCTTTATGACCCGAAACAGCGATCTTCGCATTGTATCCGCCACACCACTCGTACCGCCTGAGGTGCTCAAGCAGGAGTATCCCCAACCCGACGCGAGCGCGCTGACGGTAACCGAGAGTCGTGACGTAATTGAGCGCATACTCCGCGGGGAGGACTCACGCATGCTTGCCCTGGTGGGGCCATGCTCAATTTACGACCCTGAAGCAGCATTCGATTACGCCCGCCGTCTTAAGGCCCTCAGCGAGAGACTGCAGGATCAGTTGTACATTGTCATGCGCGTGTATTTTGAAAAACCAAGAACTCGACTCGGTTGGAGAGGGTTGATTATTGATCCGACCCTTGACGGGCGGAAAGATATTCAGGCCGGGCTTCGTTTGGCACGCTCCATACTTATTGAGATCACCAGCATGGGGTTGCCTGTCGGTAGTGAGATGCTCGATCCAATTGTTCCGCAGTTTCTGGACGACCTGGTTTCATGGGCCTCGATAGGGGCCCGCACTACCGAGTCGCAGACCCACCGCGATATGGCAAGCGGACTGTCCATGCCGGTTGGGTTTAAGAACGGTACCGACGGGAGTGTAGAAAACGCAATCAACGCCTTCTCGGCCGCTATGCACCCCCAGAGCTTTATTGGAATTGATCAGAAAGGGCTCACCAGCATTCTGTCGACCAGCGGAAACCCGGCAGGGCATGTCATTTTGCGCGGTGGCCGCAAGGGGCCAAATTACGGAGCCGCCGAGATAGCTGCTGCATGCGAGGAGCTGCGAGCCGCAAAACTCCCGCCGGTTGTGATGGTAGATTGCAGCCATGCGAACAGTGGTAAGGACTATCGGCGTCAGAGCGAGGTGCTGCAAGATGTAGTCGAGCAGCGGGCCGGTGGCAGTTCGAGCATAATTGGCTTCATGCTTGAGAGCAATATCAATCCCGGTTCCCAGAAGCTTGAAGATCCCGAAACCCTTGAGTACGGCGTTTCAATCACCGACGGATGTATCGGATGGGAGGAAACCGAGTCTCTGCTTCACGCTGTCCATTCGGTGCTTTCCAAGACTGAAGGAGGGCATCATGAGTGACGATATCCGTGCCGTTGCGGCCGCCGCCCGAGCTGCTTCACGGCTGCTTGCGGCAGAGCCTACAACAAAGAAGAACGCTGCTTTGGAGGCGGTCGCTTCTCGGTTAGAGGCAGAAAAAAAGGCCATTCTGACGGCAAACCGCCATGACATGGAGGCGGCCGAGGCCGCTGGGTTGTCCGCGCCCTTGCTCAAGCGTTTGCGCTTTGACGAGGCCAAGCTTGCCGAGGCCATTCGGGGTATTCACAGCATAGTTGCGCTGCCTGATCCGGTAGGTCGGGTGCAGGAAGTTCGCGAGCTTGATGAAGGCCTGGTGCTCAAGAGGGTCGGATGTCCAATCGGGGTTATTGGCATGATCTTTGAGTCCCGTCCGGATGCACTGGTGCAGATTGCAAGTCTCTGTCTCAAGAGCGGCAATGCGGTGCTGCTTAAAGGTGGCAGTGAGGCTCGCGAAACGAACAAGGCATTGGCAGCAGCCATTGGCCGTGGGGCTGAGTCCGGCGGAATGCCATCGGGCTGGATAGGGCTGCTCACGACACGTGAGGATGTGGGGGCTATGCTGGCCCTGGATGACGACATCGACCTTATTATTCCGCGAGGATCCAATGAGTTTGTGAAGCACATTATGGACAACACCCGCATTCCCGTGCTGGGTCATGCCGACGGTGTCTGTCACGTCTATGTAGATGCCGCTGC
>SLAA01000176.1 GCA_007127105.1 Spirochaetales bacterium
CGTGTGACCGAATGAACTCAGAAAGGAGTCAGTTCCTATGACTAATACCATGATCGAAACTGAAGCAAAGGCCCGATCACAGATCGGTCAGTACCTTACCTTTGCCCTTGGGGGTGAGTGCTACGCGGTAGATGTTCAGAACGCCCAAACCGTTATTGAACACTCTCGGGTAACCCATATTCCACGAATGCCCGACTTCATGTTGGGGGTAATCAACTTCCGAGGCAGCGTGGTTCCACTCCTGGATCTTCACCTTAAACTGGGAATAGAAAGACCGGAGGCCGAGCCTGGCTCCGAAACCCAGAACTTTGTCATTGTGATTCTTGAGCTTCCCTGGGAAGCCCACAAGATTACTCTTGGCGTCCGTGTGGATGAGGTGCGTGAGGTAGTAGATATAGAGTCCACAATGATTGAGGAGGCCCCCTCGGTTGGACACTCAGCCGATCTCCGATTCATGCGCGGAATTGCCAAGAAGGATAACGAGTTCCTTCTTATCCTGGAGGCGGAACGGATTCTTGAGTCAGAAGAGTTGTCGGAGCTTGGCCGACATCTTGAAGAAGTATAGTTTGTCTCTGCTCGTGTGGTGAAGTAGACTGTACCTGTGGAGCGCCAAGCACTCAGGAGGTCACCACGTGAAGAACAGAACTATGATGTACGCGGCATGCGTCTGCGGTCTCCTACTGTCCTTGCCCCAATCGGTCAAGGCACAGCAGTTGATCACAGGCGCTCCGCTGAGCATTCCCCCAATTCTTGAAGAGTCCCTGGTCAACGGGCGCCGAGAAAACACCGGCAGTGAACGTGTATTCGAGCTGACGGTAAATGAAGGACAACGTGAGTTTGCCGCGGGCGTTCTGAGTCCGACACTGGGGTACAATGCAGACTACCTGGGGCCAACCATTCGGGTACGCCGCAACGACGAGCTGCGGCTCCGAGTTCGTAACCGTTTGGACGAGGCAACGACCGTGCACTGGCACGGCGCTCATCTCCCGGCCGAGGCGGACGGTGGTCCGCACCAGCAAATCCCGGCGGGTGAGTCCTGGGAGGCACGCTTCCGCGTGGACCAGGAAGCGGCCACGCTCTGGTATCATCCGCACCTCAAGGGAACAACGGCTGAACAAGTCTACCTGGGACTCGCCGGGTTCTTTATCATTGACGACGAGCACTCCGACTCGCTCGGCTTGCCCAACACCTACGGAGCCGACGATATTCCGCTTGTTTTGCAGGAACGCCGCTTCACCCGAGACGGTAGAATGGACTACAGCCCACGAATGCCGGATATCATGCACGGCTACTTTGGCAACGCACTGCTCACCAACGGCTCGGCCGAGCCACAGCTTGAGGTCTCGCACCGCCTCCTGCGGCTCCGGGTGCTCAACGGTAGCAACTCAAGCCTTCTTAGGGTTTTCATGGACGGCAGCATGCCGATGTACCAAGTGGCAACCGACGGCGGTTTTCTCAGCCAACCGACCGAGGTAGAAGAACTAGTCCTGTCTCCTGGTGAGCGCGCCGAGATCGTCCTTGATCTGCAAGGACATGAAGGAACGCGGCCCAGGCTCATGGCGGAATCAAATGGCGGGAATACCTACAACGCACTCAGTCTACGCATAGCCGAAACCCTGCAGCAGTCCGAGGAGCTTCCCGCAACGCTCGTGCGTCGGGAGTTTCCCTCCGACGCTGCTGCAGTTCGCCAGCGGGATTTTGTCATGTCCAGCATGGGGCCCGGCGGACGCCTCACGATAAATGGTCGCACTATGGACATGAGCCGGATTGATGAGCAGGTTAAGCTGGGAACCAGTGAGGTTTGGCGCATCTCAAGCCGCGGTATGATGATGTCCATGCCACACAACTTTCACGTGCATGGGCTGCAGTTTCAGATTCTCCGCATAAACGGGAGCCGTCCGCCGCCGCATCTGCGCGGGCCCAAGGACACGGTACTGCTATACCCCGGAGATACGGTGGAGATTTTCCTGGAGTTTGAGAACTACACCGGTGTGTTCATGTACCATTGTCACCTGTTGGAACATGAAGATGAAGGCATGATGGGTCAGTTTGAGGTGCTCCCTTAGTGACCGCTACCTGGCGCATGGGAAACAGACACAGCTTCCGAGCAAGCTCCCGCCGCAGCTCGAGCTCCCGCCGCAGCGCAACCTCTCGCCGCAGCTCAGCACGCCGGTATAGTCTGGAGCAGTTACTCGAGCGCCAACCCAAAACGCTCAGCAAGCACCGGGACTATCCCGAGCTTCTGGGCTATCTGCAAAACGAAGCGACGCTCCAGCGCGTGCGCATGAGCCGCCGCTGTTACACGCTCCTCCACCATGTCCGCATTGCCGAACACAATCTTCCACATCTCATGCGCACCTACCGACTTCCGAGACATCCGTTCTTTGCGCTGTTCCTGCGGGTCAAGCGCGACTACCTTCACGAGCGTGAGCAGACCCGACAGGCCCGTTTCCAGTACATTGTCAGCGAAATGCGCGCGCTCCCGGCGCCAGTTGTAGAGTTCACACGGTATTTGGGTTATCTGGAAAACTCCTATAACGCCGCAGGTAC
>SLAA01000032.1 GCA_007127105.1 Spirochaetales bacterium
CCACCACCGTATCCGCCACGTCCACCCCGGTCGCCGCCGCGGTCACTCCCGCCGCGCTCGCCACCACCGTATCCGCCACGTCCACCTCGGTCGCCGCCGCGGTCACTCCCGCGGTCACTCCCGCCGCGCTCGCCACCACCGTATCCGCCACGTCCACCCCGGTCGCCGCCGCGGTCACTCCCGCCGCGCTCGCCACCACCGTATCCGCCACGTCCACCCCGGTCGCCGCCGCGGTCACTCCCGCGGTCATTCCCACGCTCGCCACCCCGGTCATTCCCACCGCGCTCACCATATTCCCGTGAACCACGATCCCGACTGGGTGCCGCACCGTCACTTTGCTGCGGATTGCGCATGAAATCTACACATTTCTCCAGTGAACCACGAAACTCCTGCAGATCCTCAGCAAATACCACTATCTGGTGACGTTCGAAATCGCTACCACCATGCTTCTTGCTTTCAACAATATTCAGGAACAAATCACCGTTACGATTCTCTTTAACATTAAAAAAATAGGATCGGTTGTCACCACTGCCGGAGCAGCGCACCGAAAACACCTCACCACGAACACCCATTTCTCGCTCCTCCACGATCCTATGTAGCACAATCCTTGCTGTTGGTTTATCCAACGCTCAGCCCCACTATAAAGCAATGATCGTTGGACTGCAATCACGCCCTTTTCTGCGCGTCATGGGCAGTAACAAGCAAGGCAACTCGGTAAAGACCTCCTAGGGGCAGAGGGGCCAGAAAGTTTTGACAGCTGCTATATCCGGTGATACAGTTTAACAGTGTCACGTACACCAAATATCGAGCCACACACCACAAACAACGAACTCTCACTTCGCAAATTTGTTGCGCCAGAGATTGTCTATGGTGCTGGCGCTCGTACTCATGCGGGACAGTATGCAGTCAACCTTGGACTGCAGCGCGTTCTTCTTGTATCAGATGCAGGAGTCGCTGAGTGCGGTTGGGTGGATGAGGTGGCGCATGCCCTGCATGAATCCGGAATACAGTGTGAACTCTACCTGGAGTGCAGCGAGAATCCGCGTGACAAAGAAGTCATGACGGGAACTGAGCGATACCGGAACGCCTCGTGTGACGGTATTGTGGTTGTCGGCGGTGGCAGTCCCATGGACTGCGCTAAAGGAGTTGGTGTCGTCTGGAGCCACGACAGACACATCAACGAGTTCGAGGGAGTCGACCGCCTCACCGAGTCGCCTCCTCCACTTATCTGCATTCCAACAACGGCCGGTTCGGCAGCCGAGGTTTCACAGTTCGCCATCATTACCAATACTCACCTTGGAAAAAAAATTGCCCTGGCCGCCAAGGGACTGGTTCCCGACGTCGCATTGATCGATCCCGAGACTACCTTGACGATGTCTCATGGGGTGACATCCGCAACAGGTGTCGATGTCTTTGTTCACGCCTGCGAGGCCTTTGTGAGTACGGCCCACTCTCCTATGACAGATATCCACGCCATTGAGGCCGCGACAATAGTCTATGAGTGTCTACCTCAGGTACTATCTGCACCAAAAGATCTGTACCTGAGGTCTCGAATGCTGCGTGCGAGTATGGAGGCGGGGTTAGCCTTTTCAAACGCTATACTTGGGGCGGTGCACGCAACTTCTCATGCTGTGGGAGGGCGTTACGATGCCGTGCACGGAGCATGTAACGGCATTCTCTTGCCAGCCGTAATCAGGCTCAATTGGGGAACAGCTGAGAAACGATATCGGATTCTTGCTGCCCGACTCGGAATTGAACTGCCCTCCAGTACGGAGGCTGGATGCGACCGCTTTGTCGAGGCTGTTCGCAGTTTCGTGCGTCTTGTCGGCAACCCTCTGAGCTTCCGTGAGATCGGGCTGCCAGAGCTCTCCACTGACATTCTTGCAGATTTTGCCCTCGCAGATCCTTGTATGGTGACAAACCCCTACAAACCAACCAAGGACGAGGTCATGCAGCTCTACGAGGTCAGTCGTGGATAACCCTTCGCACGACCATGCCCGGCAGTCCAGGATCACTCCACATCAGAGCGCGGTATCTCGTGACGATGTTTCTCAGGAAGACCTCATAGGGTTGGGCAGGTCCTCAATACGCAAGAATTACTACGCCGAGCTCAAACGCTCCCTTTCTGAACTTCAAAGGTTCCGTGACCTCCTTGACCGCAGCAACGATGGGGTCTTCCTCATTGGTTTTCCAGATCTGCTCATACTGGACTGCAACCAGGCGGCAGCCTACCTCCTCGAGAAAGAGAACGGTTGCGTCGGGGGCTGTACCATGCTCACCGATGTATTGCAGCCAGACGAGCTCAATGGCCTTGCCGCATTTTGCGAGCAATCAAAGGTGGAGGACAGCTACACCTGGGTTGTCCATTTTCGGCGCAGTACCACGACCCCAGTAACCGCCGAGGTTACGTTGCGGCGGGTGCAGTACGATGAGCGAGAGTTTCTTGTAGGAACCGCCCACGACATCACCGAACGTGAACTCCTGACAGAACAGCTTCGGAACTCATTGCGGGAGAAGGATGTCATGTTGCGCGAGATTCATCACCGAGTTGGAAACAACTATCAACTCATAAACAGCCTTTTGGCCTTGGAGCTGAGTTTTTCGGGCAGCAGCACAGCGGCAGATGTGGCTGTGAGTACCGACTCGCTTGGGCACCGCCTCGTACGAAATACTATTGACCGAGTGCAGTCCATGGCCGCTATTCACGCAGACCTGTACCGAGCCAATGACTTCCAACGTGTGGCTATGCTGCCGCTGACTCAGTCACTCCTCCACCGAGTCATTGCTTCCCGCGTTCAGACTACCAGGGACATTGAGGTGACGGTAACCGGAAGTCCAATTGAGCTTGATATGGGAACAGCAGTCCCGGTCTCCCTGCTGCTCAATGAGCTTACTACCAACGCCATTGAGCATGTATATCGTAAGCAGGGGGCTATGACGGTGACTGTCAGCTGGGAACAGGAAGGCGAAAAGGTTTTGCTCTGCTTTCATGACGACGGCTTGGGCATGCCCGCACATATCGATATTCACAATCCAAAAACGCTGGGGCTGAGCCTAATTGCGAATCTCGCCAGACAGGCGCATGCGGAGCTTTCCTACACCTTCAAACAAGGCGCTGAGTTCCAACTGCGGTTTCCCTACAAACTTTGAGGCAGCCAGCACCCAAAGGTGGCGCACAATTCGTGGCCCATGCTTGACATACAGGGTCAATGCCTGCTATATACATTCTTCACACGCGACCGTCGTATAATGGTTATTACCCCAGCCTTCCAAGCTGGTGATGTCGGTTCGATTCCGATCGGTCGCTTGCTGCTGTATTTCATGTCGATAATCGACTGTGCTGCGTACGCATCGCCAGAAAACAGGAAGGAGTTTCCCGTGGCAAGAAAGTGTAACATCACCGGGAAGAAGCCGCTCGCCGGCAACAACGTTAGCCATGCTCACAACAAGACCCGACGGGTTCAACGCCCGAATATCCAGAAGCAACGAATTTTTGTTCCTGAGCTCGGACGCATGGTTCGAATCAAGCTGTCGACCAGCGCGCTTCGTACTGTTAACAAGCTTGGTCTGCTTCCTTACTTGAAGAAGCTTGGCCTCACTCTTAAGGACGTTACTTGAGGAATGCCGCCGGAGCACACACTCCGGTGAAGCCCGTTCTCCGTCGCCCGGAACTACTACCCTCACGAGGGCGAAAGCCGTATAATGTAGCAAGTAAATCGCTGGCCTCGCCCGGAGGCCGACATCCTTAGCGGCAACAGGTCCTGCCCGGAAGCATAATAGATGGCTGTACAAGAAGAGCTTGAGTCCCAACTTGACGGCATAACCAACTGGACACACGTTTCCTTTAAAAAGAATATCATCACCAATATGCAGCGCGTACTCGACGATGACGAAGTCATTATTGATGTACTCGAAGGCTTTTACCGTGGTCGGGTGGTTGTCGGCTCAGGCTCCGGCACCCCCGGCGTGTTCTGCTTAACCGATCAGCGACTTGTCTTTCTTGCAAATGGTGATACCCGAGCGAATCCGGAAGTGCTCGAGTTCTCACACCTCAGTGGTGTTCGCACCCGACGCGGTGCAGCTTCTAATCGAGTCACCTTCGTTCAACACGAAATTGAAACCGTGTTGACCACTACCCGCGACGAAAACCAGGTGCACTCCTTTCTGAGCGCCTTGCGCGAGCGCATGGAAGTCGGCGGCCGATCAGCAAAAAAAACAAACGCCACACCCAAGGGTCCTAAACGAAAGAACGCATCTCCCCCTTTCAACGACTCAAGCTTCGACTCCTCCTCAGATCCAGGGCTTCCTGCTGGCCCACAGGCGAAGGCTGGCTCGAATGAAGAGGAAGACGACGAACCAGAGACACCGCCCCGGCTTTCCCCAGCTGAAGAGAAGCTTCGGAACCTTAACTTCCTGCACACCGAAGCACGCAAGGTTTTTGCGGAAGTCAACAAATACAAATCATTTAACGAAGAACCGGCCTTCTTGCAGCAACTCATTGATGATCTTTTATACATAGCGAATCTGTGCATCAGCGGTGATGAGAACCTAAGCGACGAAAGCAAGTTGTTTGTTTCCATGGTGCTCATGCCGCTGCGACAAAGCTTGGTGAAAGACCGTGAACTGCTTGTTGATCTATTCCGGGTTGAGTCACTGCCTTTACGAAAACGTCGCGCGGTTTTGGCTCAGTGGAACTTGTTCGCTAACGAGCTGCGCAAAGCCGCACGCCACGAGACATCGCAGTCCTTACGGAGTCTTGCTTACCTGCGGGCCTATGATCGTCAGCAGGACACTTCACACTTCGACAAGATGGCCGCGCTGTTCTATTCCTTTGCCCAGGTCTTGCTCAAGGCTGACGGCAACATAAGTGATCAACACGCCAAACGCCTGCAGAAGATCCGCCAGATCATCTACGGCGAACGCGAAGCGGAAGGCGCAAGCACTGACAAGCTCCAAGCAAGGAAGCCTGCAGTGAAGGTCTCACAGGCGGGCGAGGAAGAATCCCTTGAGGAAATCATGATCAGCGTGAATCGACTCATTGGTATGGATAAGGTCAAGACGCAGATAGAAACGTTTGTGAACCTCATGAAGGTTCACCGTGAACGGGAGCTGCGTGGGCTTCCGGTCACCGAGTTCTCAATGCACGCGGTCTTTTACGGGCCACCAGGCACAGGGAAAACAACCATTGCACGTTATGTCGGCAAGGTGTTCCGCGCTCTTGGTTTGCTCAAGAGCGGACACATGGTGGAAACAGACCGCTCGGGGATGGTTGCTGGTTTCGTGGGTCAAACGGCAATACAAACCACAGAGGTTATTGACCAAGCTCTGGACGGAGTGTTGTTCATTGACGAGGCATATACGCTCAGCCCTCGCAGTGGTGGGAAGGATTTTGGCCAGGAGGCTATCGACACGCTGCTCAAACGAATGGAGGACAACCGTGACAGGCTTGCGGTTATTGTGGCGGGCTACCCCGATGAAATGAAGATATTCCTTGATACCAATCCGGGACTCAAAAGCCGCTTCAATCGGTACTTCTATTTTGACCATTACGAACCGGAGGAACTCCTTCGAATCTTTGATGTATTCATAGAGAACGCAATGTTCACCCTCACCTCTCCTGCCAGGCGCGAGCTACTGGGCTTACTCACCTCCCTTCACCGTAAGCGTGATAAAGCATTCGGCAATGGACGCCTGGTTCGAAACCTTTTTGAGCGCATTGTTGAGAAACAGGCAAACCGTATCGCCGGAATCACCCCACTCACCGATCACCTTCTCTGTTCCATAACAAAACACGACATTCCTACCCGTGCCGAGATAGCTTCCGAAAACCGCTGGTAGCCCCATACCGCTCGTGGTAGTATTTCCTCATGGAAACCGCATTGGATGCTGAATCAGGAACTCCCCGTACAAATCGTTACCCAAATGAGCGGATCAGTGTTTTTGACATGTTCAAGATTGGTGTCGGACCTTCAAGTTCACATACCATGGGCCCTTGGAAAGCAGCGCTCCTGTTCATTGATGAGCTTGCCCAGAACGCAACGGATCGTACTCCCAACATAGAGCGTCTTCAGGTGGAACTCTACGGCTCGCTTGCAAAAACAGGCGCGGGTCACGGAACTGACCTGGCCGTGATGCTTGGTCTTGCGGGTTACGATCCGGCCACCGTGCCACTTGATGTCGTACAGCACTACGCGACAGACCGCTCGCAGCCTATTGTGGTTCAACTGGGAAAACGACTGCTGGAACAAGGAGCCGACGCTCCTCTATCACCTGAGTATCCGGAGCTCGAGTTCCGGCCCACGAGAGACATCCGCTTTCTACGCGAGGAGATCCTACCTTATCATCCCAATGGCATGCGTTTTACCGCATTTGCACAACCCGAAGGCGATGGTGAAAAAGATTCGGCTGACTCTGAGGTCAGGATACTCTCGCGTGCCTATTACTCCATAGGTGGGGGTTTTGTGGTTGGTGAACTGGACACCTCCGAGCCGTCTCCCGAGGGCTCCTCCCACGCACCACGGCCATCAATGGAAGACTTTCCCTATCCGTACCGGACAGCAGATGAACTGAGAACACACTGTCGAGACCTGGTGGAGCCGGTCTCCGGCGTTGCCCTGCGCAACGAGTTGCAGTTGCGAAGCATGGCTGAGGTTGAAGAGGGGTTGGACCACATACTGGTGAAAATGTGTGCTTGTGTCGTATCCGGATTGAGCTCATACGGAGATCTGCCGGGTGGCCTTAACGTGCAGAGGCGTGCACCCGCCATGGCGGCAGCCTTACTCGGAAGACCAGTTGCTGAACTCATACCACTCCCCGGGCCTGAGACAGAAGCACACCTACCGGAAGTTCTGGCCGAGGTGATACGTGGCGTTGAACGCCGTTCTCTCTCAACCGGCACCGACCGAGTTGGCTTCGAGCGCATTCTTCGTTGGATTTCTGCCTTTGCCCTTGCCGCAAATGAAGAGAATGCCGCCTTTGGCCGGGTAGTTACCGCCCCGACGAACGGTGCCGCAGGGGTTATTCCAGCGGTAATGCTGTACTACCTCTGTTTCGCCAATGAAATTGGCCGACCGGAGCTTCGTCGCTTCCTGCTGACTGCAGGCGCCATCGGCAGTCTTTTCAAACAAGGTGCCACTATCTCAGCGGCAATGGGAGGCTGTCAGGCAGAGATTGGCGTGAGCGCGGCCATGGCCGCCGCCGCCCTCGCTGAGCTTCAGGGGGCCGACATCGACCGAACTCTCATGGCGGCCGAGATTGCAATGGAGCACCACCTTGGACTCACCTGTGATCCTGTGGCTGGTCTCGTTCAGATTCCTTGTATAGAACGAAACACAATGGGCGCTGCCAAAGCCATAGCTGCGGCGGCCTTGGCCTTAAGCTCGGACCCGTCCGCGGCAAGGGTAAGTCTTGACGCGGTAATCAGCACGATGTGGGCCACAGCGCAGGACATGAATACGAAGTACAAAGAAACAAGCGAGGGCGGCCTGGCAGTCCACATACCCATAAATGTAATTGAGTGCTGATATCCTAAAGGCCGTTTCCTTTACCGGAGGCTGATCGCTTGGTATACTCTATGTATGGGAAAAATCATTCTAGTCTCAAATCGTTTATCAACCTCGGTTCACGTAGAAGGAACAAGTCCTCATTTCATTCCGAGCCTTGGCGGGCTCGCAACCGGACTTAGCTCTTTTCACTCACGGGAAAACAGCCTGTGGGTCGGATGGAGCGGAGTACCAAGTGACCACCACACATCGGAAGTTCACGACGAAATTGCCCGTCGGTTAAAGGACGAACACAAGAGCATAGCGGTAGCTCTTAGCTCAGAGGACATTGATAAGTTCTACCTTGGATTCTGCAACAACATTATTTGGCCCCTTTTTCACTACTTCGTTACCTATGTAGGTTATGAAAATGAACTCTGGAACAGCTACCGGGAAATCAATGAACGTTTTGCGCGCGCGGTTCTGGAGGTCGCCGAACCCGACGACATGATCTGGGTGCATGACTATCAACTCATGCTGGTACCTCAGCTTATCAAGGATGAGCTACCCGATGTGAAGATTGGTTTCTTTCTCCATATCCCGTTCCCATCATTTGAGATTTTTCGGCTGCTCCCCTGGCGCGAACGCCTGCTTGAAGGCACCTTGGGTGCTGACCTCATTGGATTCCACACATACGACTATGCTCGGCACTACCTAAGCAGCGTCCGCCGTTTGCTGGGAAATGAGCACCACATGGCTCGAATCACACACGAAGACCGGCTGGTGCAGGTCGATGTCTTCCCAATGGGCATTGACTACGCCAAGTACCATGACTCGAGCTTGAGGCCTGAGGTAATTCAGGAAATAGAAGACGCAAACGCTCGCTTTGCCGAGGTTAAGGTCGTTCTCTCGGTTGACAGGCTCGACTATACCAAGGGTATTCCACAACGCCTGCGAGCCTTTCACCGCTTTCTAGAAGCATTTCCGGAATACCGAGCCAAGGTAGTACTGGTTATGATCGTTGCCCCTTCTCGTGTCGACGTACCTCAGTATAGGGAGCTCAAACGTGAGATAGAGGAGTTGGTGAGCACCATTAACGGGAGTTTCGGAACTATTACCTGGACTCCCATACAGTACTTTTATCGCTCCTTTGGATTTGACTCGCTCTGTGCACTTTACAATCGCGCCGACGCGTTATTGGTCACCCCATTGCGAGACGGAATGAACCTGATTGCCAAGGAGTTTGTAGCCGCAAAACGTGACTACTCCGGTGCAATTGTGTTAAGCGAAACCGCTGGCGCCGCACGTGAACTCGGAGAGGCCTTTGTCGTCAACTCGAGCAACATCGACGAAATAGCAGACTCTCTCAAGAAGGCTATTGAGCTACCCGAGGACGAGCAGCATCGCCGCAACCGACGTATGCACAAGCGACTGAAACGTTACGATATCCACTACTGGGCCCAGGATTTTGTCCACAAGCTGGAGGTGGTAGCAGAACAACACCGAGGAACGTTGGCGCGGAAACTCTCTAAGGACCACCGGACTACCATGATGAATGCTTTCTCGCAAGCCACAGACGCCTTGGTTCTGCTGGATTACGACGGCACCCTGGTTTCCTTCACCGACCGGCCGGAACAAGCGGTTCCTGACGAAGCACTCTACGACACGCTCCGCCGCTTGGCTACGTTACCCGGGGTAGAGCCGGTCATTATCAGCGGCCGTGGTAAGGACTTTCTTGAGGAGCATTTCGGTGATCTTCCCGTTAACCTTGTGGCTGGACACGGGGTCTGGCTCAGAGAACGCGAGAATGAGTGGACCCTCATAGAGTCCGTCTCAAACGCATGGAAGGAGCAGATCATACCTATGCTTGAACTCCATGTCGACCGCACTCCGGGATCTTCTGTCGAGGAAAAGGAGTTTTCTCTGGCGTGGCACTATAGACGCTGTGAGCCCGAACTCGCTGCGGTCCGTCTTAGCGAGTTGAAGGATGCATTGCTTGACCTTACCAGCAATTTGGACCTTTCCATTATTGAGGGCCACAAGGTACTCGAGATCAAGAACTCGAATATCAATAAAGGCCGGGCGGCAGGTATGTGGAACTCTCGCAAGAACTGGGAGTTTGTAATAGCAATTGGTGACGACCATACCGATGAAGATATGTTTGCCGTCCTACCGAGCACCGCCTACACGGTGAGGGTGGGTGCGAACGTCACCGCAGCAAGCTATTTCGTAGATAACCCGCGTGAGGTTCGAAAGCTCCTTGATGAGATGCTGCAAAGTCATAGTTGATTCTTAGGTGTGAAAGGCGGGCTTGATGGCCCGCCCACCACCAGAGTTTGCTACGAGAGCGATTCAGTCTGCAGCTACTGGATAACCTGCTTCACTCAGACTCTCACGTATGGCATTGAGATCAGCTGTTTCGTCTCCCGAGAG
>SLAA01000250.1 GCA_007127105.1 Spirochaetales bacterium
GGAACATCCATGGCTACGCCGCATGTGGCGGCGGTGGCGGCGTTGTTGTATGCGGTGAGTCCGGACATGGATCAGGAGCGGGTGCGGAGTATACTGCGGGATACGGCGCGTCCTGTGGGGCCGGAACTGGAATACGGCGCTGGGGTGCTGGATGCCTACGAGGCGGTGCGGGCGGCCCTGACCACAGCCTACGGCGGCCCCTTTCTTTCGCAGGATCTCCCAAGTTTGCCAGCCTCAACTGCCTTTTATCCCTCAATTGCGCCTGCGGAAACGCGGAGCTTCAGCACTGAAGAGAGCCACGGCTACGACAACCTTGTACCACTTCCAAGCATTTCGCCCTAACACAACACCCCACAACCCTCAGGTGTTATATTCTGCTTAACCTCACACATTGTAGCCCAGAGGAGGAATATGACACCCGAAGACGAAGGCCGCAGAGAAACACGTGTGCGAGTGGTAATTATCGACGACCACCCGGTATTCAGGACAGGCGTCCGCTCAATTCTTGACCGCAATCTGAACATTGAGATAGTTGGAGAGGCCGGTTCCTGCGCAACTGCTCTGACCACGGTGGAGCAGCTACAACCCGATATCATCCTGCTGGACCTGTCTCTCCCGGACTGCAATGGTCTTGATCTAACACAGGACTTTGAGCGGGTGAGCAGCCAGAGCCGTGTTGTTGTTCTTAGTATGAAAACACGGGCGGAAACCGCCCGCCGGGCTTTTGCCTTGGGAGTCCGAGGCTATGTGACCAAGGACTCGGCGGCGTCACACTTGTACAAAGCTATTATGGCTGTCATGGCGGGACAGGAGTACGTTAGCGAGGATCTATCACCAGATGTGCACAATCATGACCGCCAGGCGCAGCCGCTTGAGTACGGTTATGACTTGCTTACATCGCGAGAGCAGGAGGTATTCCGCCTTCTCGCAGAAGGCAAAACATCAAAACAGATAGCGTCTCGCCTGGAAATTACGCCAAAGACCGCCGATAGCCACAGGTCCAACATCTATCGCAAGCTTCAAATTGCGGATCCTATGGAGTTGGTACGCCTGGCGGCCCGGATGAACGTTATTGAACCCGATCGTTGGTAACGGACCATGAAGGAGATCTGCTACCGGCCTGTTTGCCAGGGGTTCCCGAGAGTGCGGGCACGCCGAGAGCTGTGGCGTTGCGAGCTTCGGGTTCCAGAATTTCATTAGAGTCCACATGGACCTTGAGCAATAAACCAAAGCCACCCCCCGGCGTAGTACGAAACTCAAGATGGGCGCCCAGAAAAGCCGCCCGCTCGCGAATACCGCGCAGACCGATGCGTCGTGATGTGGCTTCTTCAAGATGTTCCCCGTCCAACTGCATTCCAACACCATCGTCCTGATACTTAACCAGCAGGCGTGGATACGACAAGGTTAAGACAATCTCTACGCTTTTTGCGGAGGCATGGCGTTTTGTGTTGGTAAGGCACTCCTGGAGTATCCGATAGATGTTCTTATTGTGATCCTGACTGAGTCTGAGCGAATCGAGCCCATAGGTGCGTAAGGCAACGCCTATTCCGGTGCTGGTAGAAAAGTCCCGTGTTAGTGCTCCCACTGCACCCGCAAGGCCTAACTCCTTAAGCTCCGGCGCACCAAGTCCGTAAGATATTTCGCGCAGGTCTTGTGTTGCCTTACGGAGCAAGCCCAATGCTACCGGTGATCCCGCTGGCTTGAGTTCCAACTCCACAATTGCAGCCGACATCAACTGCGCGACATCGTCATGCAGATCAAGAGCAATGCGCTCGCGTTCATCCTCCTGGGCCTGAATGATATGGCGTGTGAGCAGGCGCGAACGTTGCTCCTCCGCCCGTGCGCGGTCGAACTCCCTTTGGTTCAGCACCACCGAAATCACCCCGACAAGAAGCACCACAAGGAGAAGCACCAGCAAGATTCTAAACGCGCGGTAGTGGCTCCCAGAGTAGTCTTCCAGCCAGACCCGGAGCGACCCAAGCTCGCGCTCAAATCTCTCATAATCTGTGGTGGCCATGGGGAAGTCCAAGGAAGTGAGTTGTGCATCCAGTCGCGACCAGGCATCGTTCAGCTGGTCAATGCGGTCACCAACCTCGAAAAAGGCGCCCCTGAATAGCGCAAGCGTTGAGTCGTGGGTCAGGAAGGCAAGCTCTTCCGCAAAGCTCTTCCGCAAGGCCTTCATTGAGGCCTTGGGGTCACCAGACGCTACACCTGGCGGTGTAACACGGAAGGCATTCAGCCAGCCCTCTTGATGAGCCCCATTCGAGCCCTCTAGAACGACTTGCTGATCACTCAGACGGTCGAACTTAACCAGAGCACCGTCATGGCGAAAGCGGTACCACTGACTCTGAAAGTGAACCAGTTCAACCCGCGCGTTTGCAATGACCAGCGATGCCTCAACGAGCAAAAGAAATACGGCAAGAAAGGCAAGAAACACCACCGCGGCCGCCAGAAGGGCGGCAATCTCTGCATTCCAGTTGGGTGCTCTAGCGGTTCTTTTCTTCCTTGGTGACATAACCATACCATCATACC
>SLAA01000049.1 GCA_007127105.1 Spirochaetales bacterium
TCAATCGTTTCGATCTTTCGTCTCATGGTGGCCTATCAGGTCGGGGAACACAAACTCAATACTGCCACTTTCCAAGACGTTCATCCGGACATGAACTCCATCGGAAAGTCTCTCAAGCGCTCCTTGGGCTTCCTTTGCCGACCAACCGGTCTCAATGATTAGATCTGATATTGTAAGACGTCCACGTTGCTTCTTGGCTGCTCTGAAAATCTGAGCATCAATGTCATCTGCTGGCAGATTCCTCGCATTCCTTGTTCCTGTTCCTGAGAGCCTTGTGTTGCCGAACACTCGCATCAGCACGATCGCGGCGGCGGCAATAAAGAACAATGGTACAATCATCATAAAGGGGAAAAACGGAAAGCCCATTCCATGCATTCTCAGCGCTCCTTTGTCCCCAATTCTTTCACAACCGTGTCAGTAAAGCAAGAGACCGTCTGTCGGCCTCCGTCCCGATACCGTTGCCTGTGGTAGTCCTCGCTCACTTCTTGTTTCTCTATGAATCCACTTGTCGAGGTGTTTGAATTGGCTACTTGAGTTTTTAGGTCAACTTCAATAATACTCTTTTCCACAGGAGGAACTCGTTTCAATGAACAAAATGGCTTTGGCTTCACGCCGCCAAGTGCGCCTGCGTGAAGGACGTTCTTTTGTCTTTAGTACCTGTATGATCATTGCGGTGCTTTTCTGGGTGCCGGTCACAGCCGTTGCCGAAGAAGGGCAGACAATACCGAGAATCCTGGATCTGCATAATGTAGCCCGTGAAACTGCACGCTTCTGTGGAAGTGACCAATTTGAGCCTGCGGGTCCACTGCTTTGGGATGAGGATCTGGCTGCAGCAGCGTTAGTGCACGCCCGCGACATAGCCGAGCACCAGATTCGTGGGCACGTCGGCAGTGACGGCTCAGCGCCTTTCGACCGGACTGTTCGCTTTACCGATAGATTCCGCGGAGTTGGAGAGAACGTAGCCTACTTCCAGGCCGACGAGGAACAGGCAATGCATAGCTGGATTGCCAGTCCTGGCCACTGTGCCAATATCATGAGGGGAAACTACACCCATCTCGGAGCAGCAATGGTCATGGGGCCACGCTTCTCTAATCCGGAACGGAGCGCACCATACTGGGTAGTGAAGTTTGGCGTGAGTCCGACCTCCCCACCCCTGGTAGCAGGTAGCCCCAGCCATGCTGACCCGTTTTACGTCTCCGAAGCGGATATTCAGTACCTCCGCAGCCAGGAAATCGTAGTGTATGGCCGGACAACATGCGGACGCACGGCCGCAACCATGCGCCTCTTTGACGAAAAAGGCATTCGCTACCGCTTTGCAGATATTGACAGTGATCCAGAGAACAACAGAGAGCTCTGGGCGCGGGTGCGCGCGAGTGGCCAGGCAGAGAGCGTTACAGAAAATGGTGTGACACGCCTGCGTGGAGTCACTCTGCCGGTCGTCGATGTCGGGGGCAGGGTGAGCATAGACGCCGTACGAACGGCATCAATACTCGCCGCCATTCGTCAACAACCTGTCCCGCGGGACCCGTCAGTTGATCAACGAGTCACACGAAGCTCAGAGCTACGTAACCCTCAATACCGTAATCCTGGCCTGGGGTTGGGCTTAGGTGGAGGCATCTTCATGCAGGAAGACGGCTCCGAGTTCTACTCCAAACACCGTCTCCATATGATGGGCCAGGTGGGCTGGCGCATGGGCGATATTTACCGTCGTCGTTCGCTGGTCGAGGCCGTCGTGCAGGCAAAGATCGGAGCCGAGACTGACTTGGATCAAGACAACTCATCGTATGCCCCGTTTACCCAGGCAACGGCCGGGCTGGTGTTTCAAGACTCCTTTCGCATCAGTGCTGGGGTCGATATTGCAACGAGTTCGGACGGAACGGGTTCCATGTCTCAAGACACTGAGGGCTGGAAGGCTCTGCGGATAATCGGGCTTGCCTTGACCAGTCGCGCAGGAGCCCGCGTTAGCGAGGTGTTTCTCTCCTATCACCATGCTCTGGACGCCAAGCTGGACGACTTTGAGGGCGGCACCTGGCAATTGGGCATGACCCTAGGCCTGCTCGGACGCTAATTGCGGGCTGCTCGCCGCTGGCCCGTAGTTGATCGCGCCGCGTGCTCTGGGTTGGGCTAAGCTTACTGAACGGCTCAATGTCGAACGGAGGTGAAGACTCGGTCAGCGCATTTATGGAATGCGCTGAACCTTCATCCCTTACCCTGCCACGACCTCCTCAAGGTTGGCAAGGCTGATATAGCTGGCGACCTTCGCCTGCGTTCTGTTTTGTGCGACCGTTATTTCTTGGGTGCCCGGGTCTCCAAGTTCCGAGACAACAATATCGGCCTCGCCAAAACTCTCGTTCTGTGTTACCTCGTTGTAAGTGACAATGCAGGTCATGCGTGCTGCTACCGCCGCAAGCAGTCCGTTGCGCGAGTCTTCAACCACGACACAGCGTGCGGGATCTAGTCCTAGCTCCTTAACGGCTAAGTTATAGACGTCCGGCGCTGGTTTCTTGGCCTTCACCATATCGCCAGCGAAAA
>SLAA01000052.1 GCA_007127105.1 Spirochaetales bacterium
GACTCATTGCTGACAGACTAAACGGTTCGGGACGTGTTTTTGTGCTACAAGGAGTCCCTACCGCGTCCACAGCCATTGACCGCACACGCGGTTTTCTCAGAGAAATTGCGAACTATCCAGACATTGAAGTGGTGGCCGTTGAGCCTGGAAACTACCTGCGCAGTGATGCCTTACGCGTTATGGATACATTCCTGGAGGGCCGTGGTGCCTCTGGCTCTTCATCAGAAGGGCCAGGTTTTGACGCCTTGTATGCCCAGAGTGACAGCATGGCGGTCGGGGCGCGAATTGCTTTGGACATGGCAGGCTTCGATAGTGCACAGATCACAACCGTAGGAATAGACTACATTGACGAAGCTCGTACAGCAATTCGGCAGGGAACTCAGACGGCTAGTTTTGTATATCCAACCAGCGCTCGTGAGGCAGCGGAGCTTGCAGTAGCAATTCTTGAAGGTCGCGAAGTACCCCGCTCTATTCGTGTTCCCAGCACTCTCGTTACCAGAGAAAACGTCGACGCGGTGGAGCCCATATTTTGAAACGGTTCATTTCCATTCGTCGGAAGGTAGCTATTATTCTGGTTGCGGCTGTGGTTGTGCCGCTTGTCGTTGCCGGTATGGTTCTTGGTTTCGTGATTATCCGCTTTCACGAGGACCTTGCTCGCGACCGTTTTGAGGGGGTCTTTCTTGACTTTGAGCAGCAACTTCGCAACCGCGCCTTAGACACCGAGCGTACAGCCTCGGCACTTCGCGAGCGGCCGGACTTCGTTGCCGAGCTCAGTTTGTTGTCACGCTACCTGGATCCCGTGACCTATGATCAGTTACTGTTCGACCCTGTACTCAGGCGGCTAGCACAACTGCTGCGAGAGCAGGCGCGAGCGGCCGGAATTGACAGGCTTATCCTCTATGATGGATACGACCGCCTCCAGGCACTGCATTCGGCGGTGTCGCCGATCCTGACTGTGTACGTGGAGTACCGTGACGGTGTTCCAACCCTGGTTCCCTTGGACCCTGATCTCAATGAAGACGAGCTTGCACGCTTGCCCGCCTACGACTCCATGCCCGAGTTTTTCCAGCTGCAGGCAGATTCGCTTCCGGACGGTGGTGATACTTTCCTGCGTATGCAGGATAATGCCTTGTTTGTTGAGACGGTGATTGCAGTGAACCGTACGCCGGTTGGGGGGCGGCCCATTCAGGTCGGGACGCTCATTGCTGGGAGCCGCGTTGGCCCGGACTCTTCGCGCTTTCCAGACATGCCGGATCTCCTTATGACTGGAATTTACGTTCCGGATCAGCAGGATGCGCGTATCCCTGAAAGCTTGTCCAGAAGATTAAATGAGACCGAGGTGTCAGGCTACGGTGTTCGTGAGCCGCTGTTCATTCAAGGGTCGGCACTCTATCTTTCGGCTGTACCACTCCCGTTAGGTTCGGGCGAAATGGTCTGGGTCTATGCAACCATTAGTCGTGACTTAGTGCATCGTGAAGCCCGAGAGACCTTTGCCGTAATCCTTGCTGTCCTCGCCATCTCAGCAGGAACAGTCATTCCTGTCGGCTTCTATCTTGAGCGTCGATATCTTGGGCAGCCGACACAGGAACTCATGCGCGGTGTCACCGCACTGCGTTCTGGAGACTACTCGGCAAGGGTGCAGCTCATGGAGCGCGACGAACTTACACTCCTTGCGGACGCCTTCAACGACATGGCCGCGACTATTCAGAATAACACTGCAACCCTTGAGCATAAGGTGAAGGAACGCACCCAGGAACTGGAAACCATGAACGCTGCAAAGTCGCGTTTTCTTGCGCGTATGACGCACGAGATTCGCAATCCAATGAACGGGATTATGGGAATGGCGCAGGTGCTTCGGGCCGACAACTTGAATCCTGAGCAGCGCGACTACGTGGACATTATTCTTGCAAGCTCACAGCATTTGCTTGGCATTGTGAACGACATCCTGGATATCTCAAAAATTGAGGCTGGCAAGCTTGTGCTCGAAAGCGAGGCCTTCTATCCTGCGGAGCTCGTTCGGAGTGTAGTGGAACTATTCAAGCCCCAGACTGCTGGCAAAGCCGTTGCCGTTGAACTCATAGTTCACGACGAGGTTCCCGCCCGGGTAGTTGGAGACTCGGGTAGGCTCCGCCAGGTGCTTGCGAACCTGGTAGGAAATGCCGCCAAGTTCACCGACGCTGGCCGAATTCTGGTGCAGGTGAGTCGTGACCCGGAAGCTATGGAATCTGACACGGTACGGCTGTGGTTTTCGGTGCAAGATACCGGAATAGGGATTGCTTCGGAACAGATAGCGCAGCTATTTGGTGAGTACACCCAGGTGTATGGAAGGCAGGGGCGCGCGAGTGCAGGCACCGGCCTTGGCCTCTCCATTGCTAAGGAGTTGGTCGAGCTCATGGGGGGGCAGATTAGGGTGCAAAGTGAACTCGGCAAAGGTTCTCTTTTTGAGTTCAGCGCGGTTTTTGGACGAGTCGCTGAGTCGTAAAGCATGCGGTGGTAGCGGCGACCTACCAAGGAGAGGTA
>SLAA01000039.1 GCA_007127105.1 Spirochaetales bacterium
CTGGGAACTCCCACCGCCCTGATGGTGGGAAGTGGCATTGGTGCTGAGCGAGGCATACTCATTCGCAACGGTGAAGCGGTGCAGACAATGAAGGATATTCGCGCTATTGCCTTTGATAAGACCGGTACCATTACCGAGGGGCGGCCGACCGTAACCGACATGGTGACCGCCGAGGGAGTCAGCGAGGAGCAACTGCTCACGGCCGCCGCCGCACTTGAACGCAGTAGTGAGCATCCACTCGCGCACGCCGTGGTCGAGGCCGCCGAACAGCGCAAACTCCCACTCACCGAGATAGAGGCCTTTGAGGCTGTCACCGGTGCGGGCGTCCGCGGCAGTTTGGACGGCGAGATCTTGCGGGTTGGCACTCGGAGAATGATGAGTGACGCGGGAATGGATCCTTCGGCCTTTGAGTCAGACCTGGAACGGCTGGAGACCGAGGCCAAGACCGCTATGCTGGTCAGCCATGGAGAGCGCATTCTGGGCATCATTGCGGTTGCCGACCCCATCAAGGAGGACTCGGTTAGAGCAATTGCTGCGCTTGAGAAGAAGGGCATTCGTACAGCAATGATCACCGGTGACAACGAACGCACGGCCGCCGCTATAGCAAAGAAGGTAGGGATCTCGCGTGTAATTGCGGGCGTACTCCCGGACGGCAAGGTTGATGAGATTCGGCGCCTTCAGGAAGAGTTCGGGTTGGTTGCCATGGTGGGTGATGGAATTAACGACGCCCCTGCCCTCAAGCAGGCCAACGTTGGAATTGCCATTGGCACCGGTACGGACGTGGCAATTGAGGCCGCCGACGTTACCCTGGTGCGAGGTAGCCTGGAAGGGCTGGTGACCTCGGTGAACCTCTCCACCGAGATCTTCCGCAAGATCAAGCAGAACTACTTCTGGGCATGGGCCTACAACGCGGTCGCGGTACCCATTGCGGTGTTTGGTCTCCTGCATCCAATGATCGGTGCGGCAGCTATGGCCATGAGTTCGCTCAATGTGGTGTATAACTCACTGCGGCTCAAGAAACGGCCTATCTAACTCAGACGTATTTCAGGACTCAACCTGCGGAGGAGATGCAGCTGGCGCCATGTGAAGGCTCGCCTGCATTGTCCTCCGCGGGTTCATTTGACGAAGCGCTTGCGCAACGTTAAGTGAGTAGTCGCCCATGTGCTCAAAGTGCCCAATAACATCAATGACCACGAGCTCGGCCTTCACGTCAGATCCTTTTTGAATGCGCTTACGAGCCGACTTCTTGAGTTTGTTGCGATACCGGTTGATAGAACGCTCAATTTCATGGGCCTCCTGAAGCGCCTCGTCATCAAGCGTGTCGAGTATTCTTCCGTCAATATAGCCGACAAAATCCTGCACTAACTGTGCGTAGGGGCGCAGCTCCTCCATTGCCTTTTCACTAACCTTCAGTTTTTTCCTGCGCCGTCGGTCGGCAATAAGCGCTACGTTATAACTACTGTCCGCAATCCCCTCTAGCTCATCAATGATCCGGAGCAAGGACGCAATAGAGGTTGCCGTACTGTCGCTTAGGCTCTCGGTAGAGAAGCCCGCAAGGAATGCCGACAGTTGCTCCTGCATTTGATCGGTGTACTCCTCTTCAATGCGACAGTCGTCTACTCGCTTCTCTGCATCGTCAGCGTTTGGTTCCTCGAATAATGCCCAGGCGCTCTGAATCATGGTCTCAACTATTCGCGCCATTCGGACTATCTCGTATCGCACTTCCATGAGATACAGCTCAACAGTTCCCTTTGCATAACGCGCTGGCACCGGTAGGGCATACGGTACGGTCAGATCATGCTCGTCGTCACCCGGTACAAGCCGTATCGTGAGTCGCGCCATAAGGGGAATGAACCCAATGAATAAGGCGGTGTTAATCAGGTTGAACACGGTGTGAAACATGGCCAAATGGGCTGGCAGAACATGAATTGTCGCCAGATCGTAGGGCGATCCGGGCAGTATGATGTCCACGACTCGGAGAAAGAAGGGAAAGAACGCGAGCATCCACAACACACCAACAACGTTAAAGAGCAGATGCGCTCTTGCGGCCCGAATACCGTTACGCGAACCTCCAATGGCCGCAAGATTGGCAGTAATGGTAGTGCCGATATTCTCACCGAGGATAATTGCCGCGGAGGTAGGATAGTCGATCCAGCCAGCAAAGGCCATGGTCAGGGTAATGGTGACTGCAGCGGAGGACGACTGCACAATTACGGTGAGCAGCGCCCCAAAGAGGAGAAAGAGCACTATAGAAGGAAATCCGTGACCGCTGAGACTCGCTATACGCTCGAGAAGCTCAGGATTGGCACCAATGTCCGGGACGGCCTCCTTCAGGAAGCTCAGCCCAAGGAACAACAGCCCAAATCCAATAAAGACCTCGCCAAGATCGTTCCGCCGCAGTTTCTTGTTAAATACGAGAACCGCACCAATTCCTATCGCTGGCAAGGCCGCGCCGGATACATTCACCGAAAAGCCAAACACCGCCACAATCCAGCCGGTAACCGTGGTTCCAATGTTCGCACCCATGATTGCCCCAATTGCCTGCGTCAGAGTTAGCAATGAAGCGTTCACAAAACTGACAATCATGACGGTGGAGGCCGAGGAGGACTGCACCAGAACGGTAATGAGGAAACCGGTGAATACCGCGGTGAAGCGGTTGGTAGTAAAAAGGCGAAGAATTGACTGCAAACGGTCGCCAGCGGCGCGTTGTATACCCTCGCTCAAGAGGCGCATACCAAAAACCAGGAGGCCGAGGCTACCGAGAATATACAGCAACTGGTACACAAACCCCATGATTACGAGAACCTGCCTCTACTGGATTAGCCCGTGAGAAGCACTGGCCACCCAAATCCTAACAGAGAACTTATACTCCGCACAACACTCCCCTCCCTGACTCGGCGCACTCGATCTTCATTACCTTCCTTTTGAGTTCATCGACGAGTGTGGAAATCTCGCAGAGCACCTTTTTCATCACCTCCTCATGCGGTATACTTGAGGGCGTGAAACCTCGTAGAGACGGCCAACACCCAGACACCAAGCTCCTTTGCCGCCGAACCGCTTTTGCCACTGCGGTACTTCTGCTGGTGCTTCTCCCAGCGCCAGTCTTTGGGCACCCCCATGTATTTATTGACGCACGCGTGCAATTGGAGTTCAACGACACGCACCTGAAGGGGTTCTGGGCTGAGTGGGAGTTCGACCGGCTCTTTACCTCAATGATTGTTCTGGACTTCCGTGTTCCACGTGAAGGAGAGTTCAGTCGAGAGCAAATCAGGGCAATTGAACAAGGCGCTTTCTCTAATCTGCAGTACTACGACTACTTTGTTTTTGTTGTACATGATGGTAAACGCATTCCCACCAGACAGGTGGAGGGCTTCACAGCATTCATGCGAAATGGCAGAATCGTGTATCGCTTCTTCGTACCCTACGAAGTTGAACTGTCGTCAGAGTATGAAAGCCTGCGGATTCAGATGTACGATCACACATTCTTCACCGATATCGCGTTTCACGAAACATCGCCTGTGCAAAGCACCAACGATGCCGGAGTTGAGAAGCGCTTTGAGATACGCAGGGACCGGAACAGGAGAATTGAGTTTGACCCAACGGATACTACAGGCGCGCGCGAGGATGTCCAGTACAGTGGTGTCACCTATCCATATGAAGTTCAGCTTCAACTTCGTCGGCCATAACCCGTTCCTCAGGCGTTATAGTCTTGCGAATTCCGCCAACATGCTTCATTATTTGAGGTGTAACGTAGCACCTGGAGGTCCCTATGGGAATGTTTGATACGATTCTGCTTGAGAAAGTTACCCATTGCACGGCATGTGGGGCACTTATCGAGTCGCTACAGACCAAGCAGTTCGGCCAGCACCTTGAGGAGTATCGCATAGGCGACATCGTAGAACCGTCCCCAGTAATAACCGGAATCATTACCGAGCAGATCTTTTGCCCGAAATGCCGCAGCAGCGAGCAAACCGTCTACCTGACTATCTGGCAGAGCCTCCTTACCGGGATATACGACAATGTAGAGTCCGCCGAAAAGGATCTGCTGGGAATAGATCGCTCGGATCTCCTTTCACATCTGCTCCGACATCAACGATCTGAACGCATGTGGAGTCGCCGCTTTGAGAAACTCTACAACGAGCTTACACAATACCATGAGTACGAGCAGGACACGACCGAGGGCAAAGCCGCCGACCATGCATCGCTTAGGTACCTTCATATAACAGAACACTTAAAACAACCGGATCCACTGGCAAGCATTCTGGAAAACCACAATGCCGACACCGAGGAGTTTTTCGAGCCCCAGGACTAAGAGTAGCATGGGCGCTGCAACCATTCATCTCAGCAGATAGTCACACGCGACACCGGGTCTGGAACACTCATCCTCTTTGCCGTGCCTTCAATTCGGACACATAAGGAGCACGCAATGGGTTATCCCCTACGAAGCAACACTACTACTCAGGGTCGACGAATGGCCGGAGCTCGATCATTGTGGCGGGCGAACGGCATGCGTGAGGAGCATTTTGGCAAGCCGATCATCGCTATTGCCAACTCCTTCACTCAGTTTGTTCCCGGCCACATGCATCTTCATGAGGTAGGACAACTGATCAAGACCCGCATTGAGAACGCTGGTCTTTTCGCAGCGGAGTTCAACACCATTGCAATTGATGACGGAATTGCCATGGGTCATGACGGAATGCTGTACTCGCTTCCTTCACGTGAACTGATCGCCGACAGCGTCGAGTACATGGTCAACGCCCATCGAGCAGATGCACTCATTTGCATTAGCAACTGCGACAAGATCACACCGGGAATGATGATGGCGGCAATGCGCCTCAACATTCCAACCATATTCGTTTCGGGAGGCCCGATGGAGGCCGGACGAGCTGGCGAGAAACGCTATGACCTCATAGATGCCATGGTCATGGCAGGCGACACCAAGGTAAGCAACGAAGCACTGCGAGAGGTGGAGCTCAGCGCCTGTCCAACATGTGGTTCATGTAGTGGTATGTTCACTGCCAACTCAATGAACTGTCTTACAGAGGCCTTAGGTCTTTCACTGCCGGGCAACGGATCGGTGGTAGCGACCCATTCCGAGCGCCTGGCTCTCTTTGAGGCCGCCGCCGACCGTATTGTGGCAATGGCACACGAGTACTACGACCAGGGTAACGACTCGGTCTTGCCACGGCGCATCTCGACCCGTGCCGACTTTCTCAACGCCATGACCCTGGACATTGCCATGGGAGGATCCACGAACACTGTGCTCCACCTCCTGGCCATTGCCCAGGAGGCCGAGGTCAAGTTTACGCTCGAAGATATAGACCGCTTATCCCGTACAACCCCTTGCCTTTGCAAGGTAGCGCCAAGTTCTTCCTACCACATGGAGGATGTTCACCGAGCCGGTGGGGTACTGGCTATCATGGGCGAGCTGGAACGTATTGGGCTGATAAACCTTGAGACCCAGCGAGCCGACGGGCTTTCGCTTGGAACCGCATTGTCCCAGTACGACGTTCGGCGCTCAAGCTCATTGCCCGAGGCCAAGACGCTGTACAAAGCCGCTCCAGCAGGCGTACCGAGCTTTGAGCTCGGTGGCCAGGACACACAGTACGATGAGCTGGATCTTGACCGTGCACACGGCTGCATTCGGGACGGAGACCACGCCTATGCAGCCGATGGTGGACTCGCCATCCTTTTCGGAAACATTGCCAAACGTGGGTGTGTCGTGAAGACGGCCGGTGTTGATGAGTCACTGCTTAGCTTCTCCGGCCCTGCCCGCGTATTCCACTCCCAGGATTCCGCCTGTGATGCCATTCTTGAGAACAGGATTGCCGCCGGAGATATCATAGTAATTGTGTACGAGGGTCCTAAGGGTGGCCCCGGTATGCAGGAGATGCTGTATCCCACCAGCTATATCAAAGCGGTTGGGCTGGGTAAGGCCTGTGCCCTTGTTACCGACGGCAGGTTCTCAGGTGGCACCTCCGGACTCTCTATTGGGCATGTCTCGCCCGAGGCTGCGGCAGGGGGAGAGATAGGTCTTGTTCGCGATGGTGATATCATTGAAATGGATATTCCAGCCCGTTCTATTCAGGTAAAACTGAGTGACAAAGAGCTAAAAGCACGCCGAGCCGCGGAAGAGAGCAAAGGCGAACAGCGTTTTCGGCCCGAACGCCGGAGAGAGGTACCCCAGTCCCTTCGGGCATATTCTGAGCTGGTAAGCGGAGCGGATCTGGGTGCAGTTCGTCGTCGTTTCGCGGACTAACGAGCCAGCCTGACGGGTCCACGCTGAACCGAACCGACCCGGACTCGGTTCAGCTGCTTGGCCTCCAAATTCGCGTGCGGTCACGACCGTCATTCTTTGCTCTATAGAGCGCTTCGTCCGCTCGCGCCACAAAGACATCAACACCAATATCTCTATCCGGCACCAGTACGCACAGACCAATGCTGGCGGTCACGGGTGTTGAGTGCCGTATGCGATCATGAACCAGCTCAGCAACTATTTCCGCACCTTGTTCGTCGGTGTTGGGCAGAACTACCAGCAGCTCCTCACCCCCATAACGCGCGACAAAGTCCCCGGGCCGGCGTACAACAGAGCTCAGCACATTGGAGACTGCCTGCAAACAACGGTCTCCAGCTATGTGTCCATTCTGGTCGTTGTAGTTCTTGAAGTGGTCAATGTCCAGCAGTAACAATGCAATTGGCGCTACCTCGCGCCGAGCTCGTACGATTTCGGAAGCAAAGTGCTCCTCGAAATAGCGACGGTTGAATAGCCCGGTGAGCGGATCATGAATTGAGAGTCGCGTGAGTTCGAGATTTGCCACTTCAAGCAGCGCGTTGGTTCGTTCAAGTTCGGCGTTCGCCGACAGCAACACTCGGTTTTCCCGCAGTCGTACCGCAGCGAAAAGAATGAGCAAACCGGCAAGAGCATACCCCACCCGGGCAGGAAAAGTACGCCACCAGTACTCCGGCACAATCACCTCGACCTCGGCAAGCGCTCCCCGACTTCCGTCGACAGAATGAATAGCCTCTACCTGGAAGCGAAATGTGCCGGGCGGAAGCGCTGCGTAGCTTACTGTTCCGTGTTCGTCCGAACTCACCCAGTCGTCGTCAAAACCAGCAAGCCGATATCGATAACGGTATGCAGCCGGAGCATTGTAGTTAAGGCCTGCAAACGAGAAAGCTATGGTGCGCACACCAAGCGACAGTTCAATAGTACGGTCATTGTGGCTCGGCCTGGCGGCCGGTGGTTCATCGGTGTAGGTCAACACATCGGTAATGTGGAGTTGTGGCACGTCCGAGTCGGCAACGCGGAAGTCGGCCGGGATCCGCACGAGCCCCTCGATACCGGCGAAGATAATTGAACCGTCAAAGTCGCGGAGTCGACCATAGTTGTATTCCATCGTCGGCAGTCCACTTTGTTTGTCGAGCGCCTGTGCGTGAGAGTCCTCGGTGTGATACAGCGTGATACCGCGCCCGGTCGCCAGCCACAGTCGTCCAACATCGTCCTCAAGAATTGCGGTGAGCGTGTTGTCACTCAGGCCATCACGTTCGGTAAGGTGCGTGAAGGTATTGGTCTCAGCGTGGTACTGGCTCAAGCCCCCGCTGGAACTGCCAATCCACAGCCGCCCTCGGCGATCTTCGAACAGCGTCCTTATCGCGGAACTGGAGAGGCCTGAGGGATCACTTGAGTCATGCTGATAGCACACGAGGGCCTCGGTTCCGGCATCATGTCTACAGAGGCCATTGTTGGTCGCGATCCAGGTCGAACCGTTTTCACGTGGGAGAATGTCATACACCAGGTTATCGCTCAGCGAACCAGGCACATCCGAGTCATGGCGAAACGAAATCTGTTCTCCGGTCCGCGGATCATACCTGAGCACCCCTGAGTTGTAGGTGCCAATCCAATACCGGCCTTCATAGTCTTGCGTCACGGGGTATACAACCTTCTCCGGCAGCTGAGTATCCGGATAGAAGTCGCGCCCCCACTGCTCAAAGTCATTGCTCTCTGGGCGGTAGCGCTGTATCCCACCCTGTGTCGCAATATAGATTTGACCCTCTGGACTCTCGTAGATCCGGTTCACAATATCGTTGGCCAAACTGAAGTCGTGATCCGGAACGTGGCGATAGTACTGTACCGTGGTTTCGTTCGGATGGGCCGAACCCGGTGAGTCGCCTTGATCAACTGCGACCAGGCCGCCGCCGTAGATCCCAATCCAGAGGCGCTTTGTCTGGTCACGATGTATAGCCTGAACACGGCCGCGTGGAAGAGTTGGAATTCCGGGATACCCGAAGTCTCGTTTGTTCGGATTGACCGAATGCACCCCAGCACCGTTGGTACCAATCCATAGATTCCGGCGTGAGTCCTGGTAGAGTGAGTACACGACGTTATGCGCCAACTCTCCCCCGCTCTCGCTGTATGAAAAGGAATACCGCTTAGCTTCCGCGTCCATTGCGAAAAGCCCACCGCCCCAGGTGGCAACCCAGAGGGTGTCGTCGTGCGTGCGCAAGATCGTATACACACGGTTATCCGGGAACTCGGTTCGTGTGGTTTCGCCGGAAGCCGGATCATACCGAACAACGCCGCCCTCCCATACGCCAAGCTCTAACACCCCTTCCGGGCCCTCTATGATGCGCATTACCGGATCGCTCAGCATGGGATCAGACTCGGCAACGACCTTGCCGCTTTGATGGTCAAAGCGTGACAGGCCACCGTTGCTGCCAATCCATAACTCTCCTTGAGCGTCAAGATGCAGTGAACGAACAATAGAGCCGGGAACGTGGTAATGGCGAATGCTTTGAAGCTCCGGGTCGTAGTAGTCAAGTCCGGCCGAGGTACCAATCCAGACACCGCCGTCCTCCAGCGGAAGCACCGCAATGACAAGATTGCTCGACAGGCGCAGTTCACCAGCAGATTGCGAGTCCTCGAAATGTCGAAACTCGCCGCTTTTTTGATCAAAGCGTACCAAACCACGATAGGTACCGAGCCAGAATACATCTGCCCCCGCATCATAGGCCATGGTCTGAATGAGGTTGTGAGCTAAGACATTGTCTTCAAAGGGTTCATGCCTGTAGGTGCGGAAGTTGGCGCCGTCGTAGCGATTAAGGCCGCCCTGCGTACCAAACCACATGAAACCGTGCTTATCCTCAACTACTGAGGAGACCGCCTGATTTGACAGCCCGGAGTCACGATCAACGAGGTCGAACAAAAGCTTCGACTCGCCCTCAAAAAAGTCCCGCGCATACACACTAAGAGCAGTAAGTGCGAAGACCGAGACGCAAAGTATTAGAGTCCGAACCCTCATGAATCTCATATTCCTGCTATGTACCATACCAGTTGTCACCCCATGTGAACAGAAGTCTACTCGCTCCAGCATACGGCTGCGGCCATCCTTAGGAAGCGCCCCTGCCCGGAAGACGCGGGCTGAGACCAAGCGAGAACACAGCGGCGAGAACACCGGCCACAAGATAGAATATGAAGGTTGTGCTGTAGGCCTGCAATCCTACGCCATGAGCATCCAAGCCAGCCTGAAGAATCACACCACCTATGGCGGCACCCAGCATGGAGCCCCCGAAGCGCACCATGCTGTACAGGCCTGCCGCGGCACCGGCCTGCGACTGTGGTGTAGCTGCCAAGGCATAGATATGGAGTGCTGCCAGACAGAGCCCGGCGCCCAGGCCGTGAATCACCACCGCAACAAGTACCGGCGCGGTGGAGGCACCCTCGGGGAGAAGGAGAAACATAGCCATTGCCGCCACCTCAATAAGGAGGCCGAGAACTATCTGGGTCCGACGACCACTGCGGTCAATCATAACCCCGCCCAAACGCATGGTGAGGAGCAACGCCGTAGCGTGTAATGTCAGTACCAGACCAACGGCCGAGGCCGGGTACCCATGCAGATCTGTAAGAAGCAACGGCACGACAAAGGAAACGCCGCCCATCATCATCATGCGAATGCTTACGCATAACGAAGCAAGGCTGAAATTTCGGTTTCGGAAGAGTCGGAGATCAATAAACGCATCGGAACGTCGGCCCTCATATGCCACGAATGCTATACCAGCAAGCACTGCGACCGCGGCGAGCCGGAAATCTCGGAAAGGAGCAACTCCAGTAACAAGCCGGCTAGATGTGAAGAAGACGAACGTAACAACGGCAACCTGAAAGAGAACAACCCCAACCCAGTCAAAACTCGGAAGAAAACTGCGCGCCGAGCGCCTGTCGACGACATCCGGGAGACCCCGTGATACCCCTCGAACGGCAAGCAGGCCCAGCACCAACGCTGGCAGCAGGATGAAGCGCCATGAGACAACATCAATGAGGAGTCCCGCCGCGGGTGGCCCCAGAATACCGGCGACCGGCCCAATTGAGTTCCAGGTGCCGAGTGCCTTTCCCCTTGACTTACTCGGCACGTGCTCGAGGATGAGCGCCATTGAGAGCGGGTTCACCCCTGCGGCACCCATACCCTGGACAACACGCGCCGCAAGCAGGAATCGAAAATCCCGAACGAAGGCCAGCATGAGACTTCCCGCAAGAAAGAACACAATGCCGAACACCAGAAGCCGTTTGCGACCAACCGCGTCCCCAAGCCGTCCATACAGAGGCATGCAGAGCATAAAAGGTAGCGAATACGCTACCAGCAACCATGCGGCTGCATCGGCACCGAGTCCGTAACGATCACGAATGACCGGTACAGCCACTGCAAACATCGCCATGGTCATAATGACCATGAGGCTGGGAATCATGAGGGCGGTAACAACTCCAGATTCGCTCGCAACCGGTGGCGAACTGCTACCGGACTTGAACTCGGAAGAGGCGGAGGATGTCGACATCAAATAAGCATAGCCCGGGTAGGACTTTGAGGCAAGCGACCGCCTGATGGCTCAATTTCCTCCAAACTGAGGCCAACCCCTTGAGAATCATGCGCCTGTGCTTTAGGTTAGTGGTAAGGAGTTTTGTATGACGGTAGAAGAAAACAAAGTTGTTAGTATTAACTACACAGTTCGCAATGAGAAGGGCGAGGTGCTTGATACATCTGAGAATGGTGAACCTCTGAACTACATCCACGGCACCGGATCGGTCATTCCGGGCCTGGAAGATGCAATGTCCGGCCGCAACAAGGGGGACTCCTTCTCGGTGGAAGTAGAACCTGAGGCGGGTTATGGGCAGTACAACGAAGAGCTGGTGTTCACTGTAGGCAAGGACCGCTTCCAGCAGGGCGTGGACGGACTTGAGGTTGGCAGCCAGGTGCAGGCACAGACTGCCGACGGTGGTGTACAGGTACTTACGGTGCGTGAAATTGGCGACGAAGAAGTAACACTGGACGCCAACCATCCGCTAGCTGGCGAGAAGCTCAAGTTTGACATCACTGTGGAAGAAGTCCGTGACGCAGAGGATGAAGAAATTGAGCACGGTCACGTCCACTAAGAACTCCTCATTGAGGTAGCGCCGTAGAGCTGTAGACCGGACGGCGAAGGCGCCGCGGGCTGTGCCCCGGCTCGCGGCGGCGTTCAGCGTCCGCGGCGGCGTTTACGCACCGGCTCGCGGCGGCGTTCAGCGTCCGTTGGTTGCAGCAGTTCCTACTCGTCCTCAGTACTGGAAGACTCGAGCGCCCATTCTTTAACCTTGCGTGCCAGTTCACGACCGCGCTTGCGAATAAGTTTCAAGTCCTCCTCGGTGGGACGACCATTGAACTCAACTGGCTCGACGAAGTCCCAGTTCATTTTGTTCTCAGCGAGGATTTTGTCCAGCTCGCGCTGCGCACCGCCAGACCAGCCGTAGCTTCCAAAGCGAAATGCCTTGCGGTTGTAGGCCTTCTTCTTTCCAATCTCGTCAATGACCGAGTGCATTGGCGGGAACATCTTGTATTCGTAGGTTGGCATGCCCAAGGCTACACCGGAGCACTGCCACACGGAGTCAAGCACGTGACTGAGATTCGACTCAGGCACCCTGTGCACCCGCACCGGCACCCCCTCGGCCTCTATTGCATTGACCAAGGGCCGTACCGCCATCTCGGTCATGCCATACATGCTGCCCCAGATCACCGCTACCTCAGGTTTTGCTGGCCCCTTGGAGTAGGCCGCTAAGCGCTTATAGTCACGAATAATTCGGTAAGGGTCACGGCGCCAGACTATACCGTGCCCAGGCGCGATAACCTTCACATCCAGTGCCTCAACCTTTTCTATTGCCTTGAGGGTTGGGTATGAAAAGGCCGCAACAATATTCGAGTAATAGCGCTCGGTCTCACGCTGGAAGAACTCTATGAACTCCTCTCCAAGCGTGTCGTCGTAGGGGGCGTCGTCGGATACGCTCCCAAAACTGCCGAATGCATCACACGGGAAAATGGTTCGGGAGAGCGTATCAAAGGTTGCCATTGTTTCGGGCCAGTGAACGTTTGGAATGTCTTCAAAGGCCAAGACCCTGCCTGCGCCAAGATCAAGGGTGTCTCCGCTCCCGACCGTGACCACGTTATCTACGATGCCGTAAAAGGCATCGAGAAGCTTTTTTGCCTTGACGCTGCAGTAGATCGTGAAGTCACCCTTAAGTGCCTTGAAGGCATCGAGCCACCCGGAGTGGTCCGGCTCCATGTGATTTATGATGACGTAGTCGATGTCTTCAAGTTTGACGTTTATCTCATCAAGCTTCGCGAACAAGGTTTCGGGTACGCCGTCCCAGTTGCAGACTCCATCGATAATTGCACACTTCTCACCCTGAACAATGTACGAGTTAAGCGAAACGCCGTTTGGAATGGGCCAGAAGCCCTCGAACAGGATGTCTTCAATATTCGCCGACAGACGATATACGCCGGGCACCACCTCGCTAGTTTTCATGCGGACCTCTTTGGTTTAGATTATCCTTCACGATACTACCCAAGCATCATGAAAGCAAGGCATGCTCTACAGCCCGCAAGCTACAGACTCAGGTCCTCGGCAAGCTCACTCTCCACCTGCTGAATGAGGTGCTCAAGCTGTGCCTGCTCACGTTGGAGGCCCAAGTCTCTATACAGCCGCAGTGCATTTCGGTATGCATCCAGGGACTCTTCTCGACTGCCTTGCGAACCGAGAATGCCTCCTTGCACAAAGTAGGCTCCTGCCAGGCGTCGATAGGACTGTGACTCGCGCAAATTGTTGATAGACACCTCAATAATGCGGCTCGCTTCGCTTGCCTGACCAAGAAGCAGAAGTACTCGAGCAAGTTCGGTGCCCACCATTCCGGCGCCGCTGCGTGAGCCCGCACTCAGAAAGTTGGTAATGGCGTTCTCAAGGTAACCCACTGCGGCCATCGGGCGGCCGAGATTCATGTAGGTCAAGCCAATATTGAACGAGGTATTTGCATAGTCATGGAGATTGTTGGTTCGTTCGTAGTACTCGGAAGCAGCCTCATATTTTTCAAGTGCGCGATCGAGCTCACCCAAGCCGATGTAGTAATTGCCGTAGGTCCGCAGCACAGTACCCATGCCATTGTCGTGCCCCTGGGCCTCATAAATATTTCGGGCCCGGTCAAGCAAACCCGGCACAGGATCAAGCTGGCCAAGCTTGTAGTTGATCATGGCTGCCTCAGCCAAGGCGGAGGCGAGATGTAGGTCGTCGTCGAAATAGTCCTCAAGCTCAAGTGCTCGATCAATACTTCGCCGACCAGCCTCCAGCATTCCGTATCCGTGTTGCACAGATGCCAGGAGTCGACGCGAGTTGAGTTCCTCTACCGGCAGTTCCAACCTACGGTAGTTCTCACCAGCAGTTCCGAGCAGGCGAATTGCTTCGCGAGCTCTCCCCTGTTGGTAGCGGGCCAGAGCCAACAACTCAATCAACGCGGCACCGTCCGCATGCGGCGCCGCAGCCTCGGCCCTGTCGCCAAGATACTCAAGGAGCGGAACCGCGCGCGGCCCGTCCTGCATCTGCAACAACTCCCGCACAAAGGCTACACCATGCACAAAGGCCCGCTCGTCGCTTTCGCGCTGCAACACCCTGGCCGCGCCCTCCGGCCCAGCGTTCCGGAGCTCATTCAGCAGCGTCTCATTCAGGTTTTCTGCAGCCACGAGTGGGGGCCGGAGGCTCATAACCAAGCCCAGGCCCAGCACAAGCACCAGCATGGGGACAGCTTTGCGAAGCGGCGTAGCATGGGTGCGACGAGGTGCTCTCATGCCTAAAACCTCGTATACTTGCGCCTTGGAGTCAAGTCCTCTCCCACCTAACCTGTCAACCCACATTTGGGGTGACACGCGGCCGTACACGAACTATTATTCAGGCAAGACATGCTGAAAATTCATCCTCATTGCCACAAGCGTAGAGATTCCCCAGCCAACACAGCGCGCCCGGGTGTGGTGCTTCTTACTGCATTGCTTATCATGCATCTGGGTCCATTCCACATCGCAGCCGAGGAGCCATCTGAGGAAGCCTCTAACGGGAGCGACACAGTGCTGCAGTTCAGCGGCAGCGAACCCAAGGTAGCACTGGTGCTCTCCGGGGGAGGGGCACTTGGCTTTGCCCATATTGGGGTCATTGAGCTTATAGAGGAGCTCAACCTTCCCATTGATATAGTGGTGGGCACCAGTATGGGCGCAATTGCTGGTGGGCTTTACGCTGCCGGGTATAGTGCCCAGGACATGGCCGAGGTTGTCGGTGGGATCGACTGGGTCGGGATATTTGTGGAGACGCCACCCCGCAGCCGCTTTAGTTTCAGAGAAAAACAAGACTCTCGCGCGTATGTCGCACGCATAGATTTCGAGCGCGGTGGTGGCCTCATGCTCTCACCCGGCATAATTAGTGGGCAGCGCGTTCTGAATCTCCTGGCCCTTTTGACCGTCGAGTACGCCGACGAGGACGACTTTGACGCCCTGCCCCGTCGCTTTCGGGCCGTAGCGGCGGATATCGGAACCGGGGAAGAAGTGGTGATAGGTTCCGGGTCACTCGCCGCAGCAATGCGCGCCTCCATGGCGGTACCGGGTGTATTTGAACCCATTGAACTCAATGAGCGAATGCTGGTTGACGGCGGCATCGTCAATAACCTGCCAACCGACATTGCAAAGAGCCTGGGCGCCGATATCATCATTGCAGTGGACCTTGAACCGGAGTTACGTCCCGGAAATGAGCTGTTCGGAGTCTCGGACGTCATGGCCCAGACGCTGTCGCTCTTAATTGACCGCAACAAGGAGGGCAAGCGAGATATTGCCGACATCGTGATTTCTCCCGATCTTCAGGACTACACCGCAGCAAGTTTTGCAAACTCACCTGAGCTCATTGAGCGCGGGCGCGCAGCTGCCGAGTCCCATAGAGAAGAGCTCGAGCAGTTGGCGGAACAGATCAAGGCAGTTCGAGGCACGCCGCCGCCAGTAGAGCGCAAACGACTGCGGGAAGTCGTCCTGAGCGGCGTGCGCATTGAGGGAGCAACTCCCCAGGACGCTCAGCGCATTCGTGACTCCCTGGATCTCCAGGTGGGGAGCCCCATTCAACTTGAACAGCTCCATTCCCGAGTCTCGGAACTCACCCACGAGACGGCGTATCGTTCAGTCCGTTACGAGCTCGCTCGCAAGGATGAGTCGCAGGCCGAGCTCCGCATCATGCTCGAACCACGACGCGAGTCCGACTATCTCATTCGACTTGGCTTTGCCTATGAGTCCCATTTCACCGACATTGATGAAGAACAGTTTGTGGTTGCCCTCAACACCGCGGCAACAGGACTCACCACGACCGGCTCACAACTGTCGCTAACCCAGGAACTTGGCCGCAGCCAACGCACCCTGCTTGAGTACCATCAGCCGGTTATTGGCCCCTACTATCTGCATGCCCTGACACGCTTCGACAACTTGCTGACAACACAGCACGAGACCGGTGACCCGAATGAGCAGTACCGGACGACCGCAGGCTCGGCGGAACTGCGCACCGGGTTAACAGTATTGAGCTACGCACACATGTACCTGGCCTACAGCGTAGCCGGGGTCTATTCGCGGCCACGATATAGCAAGGAGGTGTCCGAGCCGTCCTTCGAAGGGCGTGTGGCTGGCATGACAGCGGCATTTGAGTTCGACTCACTGGATCGGTTCCCCTTCCCGAATCGCGGTGCCTACTACATGATACGCTTCAGCGAGTACGCGAGCTACTTTGGAAGTGAACTGGACTACCGGCGCGCTGGGATCAATTATCGCCGTTACTTTCCAATCACCGACCGAAACGTCGTATCGCTGCACCTGCGCGGTGAGGGCTCATTCGACACCCAAGCTCCCATCTGGGACTCGGCCTGGCTTGGTGGACGTGAGGATCTCTTTGGCTACGACCGTTTTGAACGCCGCGCGAACCACTTGGTCCTGGCTGGCTTGGAGTACCGATTCCGGATACCAAGCCTCCCCGAACCAGCGCGAGAACGGGTCTTTGTCGCTCTGAGAGCCAATGCAGCGGCTCGAAGTCTTGGCGATGGGTACGACTTCCTCAACGATCTGGGTACGGCGGACACCGAGAATCTGGATCTTCTCTGGGGTACCGGACTTGGACTTGGTGTACGCACACCTATTGGAGCTGTTCAGGCCGACGCCGCTCTCAGGGACGGCCCGGAGTTTCGGTTCTACGTATCGGTGGGCAACCACTTCTGAGTGGTTCCGCTCAGTTCCAGGCCGAGCCACTGCAGAAACGCTGGAGCCTTCCGCCAACCGTGACTCATATGGTAAGCTTCCCACATCATGCAGACAACCGAAAAGCAGGTTCTCCGGCTGGGTATTGCTGGCCATGCCTTAGTTCACCTTTTTGAAGGTGTAACACCACCCCTTATTCCGCTGCTCGCACGCGAGTTCAACACCAGCTATCTGGCCCTTGGCGCGGTTGTTACTCTTTTCGGATATCTCTTTGGCTTTGGTTCAATTCCAGCAGGTTACCTTACCGACCGGGTGGGTCCGCGCCGACTCATTAGCATCTATCTCGTTGGCGCTGGCGTTGTCTCTCTGCTGTTTCCTCTATCTCGATCACTGGTGATGTACGCGTTCTTCACCGCACTCATTGGACTGTTCGCCAGCAGCTATCATGCAGCCGGGAACACCTTGATCAGTCGTACCGTAAGCGAAAAGGGCAAGGCCTTTGGCATTCATGGAATAGCTGGGAGCATAGGCACCGCTCTGGTGCCAGCACTTGCAGCCGGGTTGGCGGCGCTTGGCGGATGGCGCGCCCCGCATCTTGTGTTTGGTGTGTTGAGTATTGGGCTGGGAGTTCTGTCCCTGCGGGTCCCGGAGGCGCCGCCCTCGCCTATCTCTCAGGCACCGCGGTCGGATCCGATGCCCGCCGCAGGTGCTCCCAGCTCTGCTACTCCTGTTCCCGCCCCCAAAGCCAAACGGCCGCTTGGACCTGTTCCGACGCGTTACCTTGTGACCTTCTGGCTTGGTACCGGGCTATTCGGACTGGCCATGCGCGGGGTTCTTACCTTTCTTCCAGCATACCTCGGAGAGAGTTTTGCGCTGTTTGGCGAGGGAAATGGGATCGATATTGTCACTCTCGGCGGCCTCAGCGCCACAGTAGTGCTGCTATCGGGTGCGGTAGGACAGTACCTTGGAGGAATTGCCGCAGACAAGTACAGCGGCGAGACCCTGTATCTGCTGATTTTGCTCATGTCTTCACTGCTCCTACCCTTTATGGCCCTAAGCTCCGGCTTCGCGTTGGTTGCAATAGGGGTTGTGTTTGCACTCTTCGGTTTTGCGGTGCAACCGGTACAGAACTTTCTGCTTGTCAGGTATGTACATCCTGAGTCCCATGGAAAGATGTTTGGCATTCACTTTTTCCTGGTTTTTGGTGTTGGCTCGGCTGGCGCGGTGGTGTCCGGATACCTGGCCGATGTATTTGGACTCGCCTCTGTCTTTCTGGGAATGGGGCTGTTCTCGACAGTCGCAACTTTGTGCATTCTCTACCTGCACCTGAGTGTTCGGGCGGGACTGCCCGCAAGCTCGGTCACCCCGACGGAGGTGTCCTGATCTATGCCTGAACTTCCTGAGGTGGAGAGCACCGTTCGCGATTTGCAAGAGGCTGGAATCGCTGGCAGCCGCATCGTCGCCGCTAAGGTTGGCTGGCCGCGCACTGTAGGAGGTGACTCGGACTCCTTCTGCAAACGAGTACGGGGGCGTGAACTCAGGGCGGTTACCCGCCGTGGCAAGTTCGTTGTACTGCACTTTGACGGCGACCTCGTCGGACTCCTGCACCTTCGTATGAGTGGCCGCCTAAGCATTGAGGCGTCCGAGAGCCCATTGGGTGCTTATGACCGTGTAACCCTGGTACTTGATTCCGGCCGGGAGTTGCGTTTTCACGACCCCCGCAAGTTCGGTCGCTTCCTGTTGCACAGCACCACAGATGCGGAGACGCTTCTTGGCAGGCTCGGAGTTGAACCACTTGACCGGAAGGCGTTCTCAATTGAGGTGCTCAGCAGGCAGTTCAAGGGGCGGCGGCGGCGCATAAAGCCTTTGCTGCTTGACCAGCGTGTTGTGGCTGGACTGGGAAACATCTACGCAGATGAAAGTCTGTGGGAAGCCGGTATTCATCCTGCACGGAGCGCCGCGTCACTTCAGCGCAGGGAGATTGAAGCACTGGCAGCGGCAATACCGTGCGTGCTTGAACGCGCCCTTGCCGCGGGTGGAACCAGCCTCGGCCAGGGCTACAGCAACTACCGGCTCCCCTCAGGCAGAAGCACCGAAGGTAGAGACGGCCTGCAGGTCTACGGCCGAGCCGGTGCCGCATGCACACAATGCGGTGGACGCATTGTCCGAATCATGTTGGGCCAGCGTTCAACACACTACTGTCCGCGTTGCCAGCCCGAGGCTCGGATCCAAGGTGTCCTGCTGGACATGGACGGCACCATGATCGAGACTGAGCGCATCCTCATTCGCTCTTTCCAGCAGGCCGCCGCAGAATGGGGTCTTCATTTGGCGTATGATGACCTGCTCATTACCATAGGCAAGACTGCAGAGGTTTCACGCGAGCTGCTTAGCGAGATGTTGGGTGAGGTGGTGAGTTTTGAAAGCTGCAGCACACGAGCAGAAGCGTTGGCGCTGGAAGCCATTGCAGTTCAAGGCATTGCACGGAGGCCTGGTCTGGACGAGTTTCTGGACGAACTCAGCCGCCAGGGCATTCCGCACGCGGTCGCAACGTCCACCCACCGCCGCGAGGCAGAGTACATGTTGACGCAGGCAGGAATTCGCAACCGGTTCAGCGCCATGGTGTGCGGCGACGAGGTCAGCAGGGGTAAACCTGCTCCCGAGATCTATCAACGAGCAGCCGCACAACTTGGTTTGAAAGCAAGCGACTGTCTCGCGGTTGAAGACTCCGAACCCGGTGTTCGCGCTGCAGCTGCAGCTGGGGCCTACCCAGTCCTTATTCCAGACCTGGTGCAGCCAAGTACCAGAGCGCGTTTTGCGGCTGCGCGTGTCTGCGCGACGCTCGCTGAGGTCACAGCGCTACTGCGAGACGGGGCTATCCTTTATGATGCTTAGCCCTCCTGAGCCGGAACGCCAGCACTGAACTGTGCTGGCGATAGAGCTTACTTTTTCTGATAGCACTCTTCTATTCGAGCCGCTCATCAGCGCCCTCTTGCACACCTTCTTCCAACGCCTCTTCTGCCGGTTCGAAATCGGTTGGAGCAGGTTCGCATCCAAGGACCAGAAAGCCCATACTCCCAATCAACATTAACATTGTAAGAATCTTCTTCATGACGAAACCTCCTTCTTGGTTCTCCATATAAGGTCCTAACGGACTATCAAGGATCTGTCAGCGTTGTGTTAAGATCATGTTAGGCTCCACCCAGGTGCCGCTCCGGACAGCTGCGGGCTGTGAAGCACGAAACAATGGTTCAGCTATCGCCCGCCTTTTCCTCGTTCTGTGTGTGCGTTATATTGGAGAGGCATGCAGAATTTGATTCGCCCCGCTCTGATCTTTGTGACGCTGTTCCTCCACATCTCGGGCCAGGCTGTAGCTCTTGAGGATCTCGAGCATGCTACGCTCCAACTAGACGAGCTCCAGTTTGATCTGCTTGGAGGGCTTGCCGAGTCGGTTGTCTCGGTTAAGGTCTATGAACACGAGCCTGAGGTAGCTCCTACATCAGAGCCGGTTGCACGTTTGCAACGGACTGCCTCCGGGACCACTGAGCAGCGCAAGATGGGCACGTCACCCGTAGACACGAACAGCGCAACACTTGTCCGACACTACGACACCGACGGACTCATTGTTCAAGAATACACCGTAGATTCTCACGGTGACACACAACAGCGCAAAGCCTTTCTCTACGATGAAGACGGACGCATCCAGCAAGTCACCAGTTACCAGGGGCACGATGCGGTCGAGAGCGCCCACATCTTCTTGTATGCAGAGAACCTCTTGGGCGAGGTTGCCGTTTATGAAGCGGACGGCAGGCCTCGCTGGAGACGGGTGTATGAGTACCCCAACGAGCATGTGGTCAGATGGTCCTTGCTGCATGCAGACGGCAGGCTTCAGCAGGCCGGTGAACTGATCTATGGCGCAGAGAAGGTGTTGCAAGAGCACCGGAGTCTGGACGAGAACAACACGCTCACCGAACGTAGAACATTCGAGTATGACAACCGAGGAAACCTTATACGTCGGGTTATTGAAGACGGGAACGGAGAACCTGTATCGGTGACCCGGTATCGCTACACCTATGATGAGCGTGGGACCTGGACACGGGTAGATGCGTTTGTTGTTGAAACTCGTCGCGAACGGCCCTTTCAAGTAGTGCGAAACGCATTCACCCGAGAGGTCAACTACGATTCGTCGAACGAGAGGGAGCTCTTTTGATGGCACATATTTTTGTTGTTGAGGACAACACTCTCATTCGAGAAGGGATTCGGGACTATCTCGCAATTGAGGGAGACCAGGTGACGGAGTTTGATAGCGTTGCCGGGGTGCTTGAGGGGATACGAACCCGCAGTCCAGATCTCTTGATTCTGGATATCATGCTGCCGGACGGCAACGGTCTGCGGCTGGCAAAGGAAATCCGAGAGTTCAGCGACGTCCCTATACTTTTCCTCACTGCTAAGGACACAGAGTCGGACCGCATCACCGGCTTTGAGGTAGGTGGAGACGACTACGTTGTGAAGCCCTTCTCGCCAAAAGAGCTGGTACTTCGCACACGCGCACTTCTGCGCCGTACGGCCGAGAGCAAACCCGAGCAGGCTCGCTGCACCACCTTTGTGTGTGATGGATGCACCCTCCGGCTAGACGAGTCAACTCACAAAGACTTCCTTGACGAACGCGAGCTCCATCTCACAATTTCTGAACGACGCATACTGCAACGACTCAGCGCGGAACCCGGCCGGGTAGTAAGTCGAGAACACATACTTGGTGACTGCCTTGACTACCTGCATGATGGTTCACATCGGACTGTCGACACCCATATTGCCAATCTGCGTGCCAAACTAGACACCGGGGACTGGATTGAGACGGTACGGGGCGTCGGGTACCGCTTTCGAGGCTCTCCTGCATGAAGACTCTGTTTGCGCGTTCTTTTGCCGCCTTTTTTGTGTCGCTCCTGCTGTTAGTACTGATCATCCTTGCGGTTTTCTTGTTCGGGATGCGCCGATCAATTGGCGACTGGAACATGTATAGGCGCCAAAGTCTTCAGAATATCCTTGTTCCAAGCCTCAACGAACTTGCTCGCCGCGAAGGCGGACTCAACCCGAACTCGGTGGAGCGTGAACTGTCTCAGTTCCTGAACCCAAATCAGTATGTCTACGTCTTTGATGCTGAACGGCGACCGGTGTTTCTTTACCATGGGGGTGAACGGCGTGCAATTGGCGATCCTGAGGTCGTGGAGGAACTCATTTCACCCCTAGAAGAGCGTGGAGCAATGCCAGCAGCACTCTTTGATGACGATATCGTCATTGGATTCCTGGCAGCCGATACATTGGGCTTCATGAGCGATGTCGCCAACCTGCGGTTCCTTCACTCGCTTATGGTGACGCTGCTGACCGCAGTCATTCTCGCCGGCGTGGTAGCCTTTGTTCCGGCATACAGCATCTCACGCGGAATATCCAACAGCGTGAAGAAGCTCGCAGATGGCTTGGCTGCCATTGGTGAAGGGAAACGTGACATTGAGTTCCGGCGCAGCGGAGCCGCCTTGGAGCTTGCCCTGGTAGCCGAAACCGCTGAGAGTCTGCAAACTCGACTCGAGTACGAAGAGAAGCTCCGACGTCAATGGGCACAGGATATTTCGCATGATCTTCGCACTCCGCTCACAGCCTTCCGCACCCAGTTAGAAGGCATGATAGAAGGGGTTATTGAGCCGACCCAGACTCGCTTGGAGGCTATGTTTCAGGAATTACTGCAGATTGAGCTCCTGGTGCGGGACCTCAGAGAGCTGAGCCATATAGAGTCCCCCGAAATGCGCCTTGACCAGAGGCGTATTGACTGCGAGTCCTTTATTGGATTGCTTGTTCGCCGTAGCAAGGCAGCACATCAGCGGGACGACATCTCCTACGTCACGGCAGCACAGATTGAATCATTTGAGGGAGACGAACAGCTGCTCCTGCGGGCGGTAGATAATGTTGTGCAGAACGCAGTCCTACACGTGAGCCACGGTGGAGAAATAGGGATTCACCTCGCGAAGGCTGAGTCCCCCATGGCGACACGCATAGAGGTGCGCAATACGGGCTACATCAGCGAGGAGGATCTACCCCATGTTTTTGAGCGGCTCTATCGATCGACGCGTCAACCGGCGTGTAACGCCAGCAGCGGCGGATCGGGGCTTGGGCTGTCAATTACCAAGGCAGTGGTTGAGCTTCACGGTGGCTCGATACGCATGAGTCAGGAAGGGGAGGAAACAGTTGTAGCTATCTTGTTGCCGGCGCACCAGGATCCCTGGCGCTCACCCATGTCAATAAGCGAAACGTCGTCCTAAATCCGCGCAGAATTGCGATTGCGCACAAAACCATTTACGAGTATAGTAGTGGGATCATGAGCGACCTAGAAGCACTCGATTCACAACACGAGGCAGTCCCAACAAGGTCTGTGATTAAAACCATGCAACTGCTTGAGCAGCTCTCGCGCGACGGAGAGAGCAGTCTTGGCGAGATTGCGAACCGCCTGGGAATGCACAAGAGTACCGTACATCGCTTTGTCAACTCTCTCAAGGAACTGGGATACGTGCGGCAGAACCCGGACAACGAACGGTACAGCCTGACGCTCAAGCTTTTTGAGGTGGGTTCGGCGGTTCTTGAGCGCACTGAACTGTGGAAAGAAGCGCACCCAATCATGAAAACGCTGGCCGAGCAAACCCTGGAAACCGTGCATCTGGCGGCGCTGGAGAATGACGAGCTCGTGTATCTCCACAAGATTGAGTCTACTCGTGCACTTCGTGTTTCCATGAACACCCGGGTTGGACGCACGGCTCCGCTCCATTGTACATCTCTCGGCAAAGTGCTCCTGGGCTCACTCTCGGAGCGGAAACGTGAACGGCTCATGAAGAAGGTCCGCTACGACCGCTACACAGAACACACGCGCACCGAGCCGGATGCCTTAGCCGAGGAACTGGAGAAGGTAGCCAAACGCGGTTATGCCGTTGATAACGAGGAACATGAGCTGGGCGTACGCTGTGTTGGAGCTCCTATTCGGAACGCCGTTGGGGATGTGGTTGCCGCGCTGAGTGTTTCCATGCCAAGTGTGCGCTTAACCGACGAGAACAGAGACACCTACACCGATCTAGTGGTGCGAAGCGCCCAGAATATTTCCTATAAACTCGGGTGGCGCCCACCCACTACATAAAACCTTGGGCTAAACATCTAGTCCAGGCTCGGATCTACTGTTTCCATTCCAACCGCCTCCGCAAATACGTTGTAGAGGTCGCCGTCGGTCTTAGCCGATACAACACGATGCATGACTTCTTTGTCTTTGAGAATGGTGCAGATCTCGGTAAGGAACCGAAGGTGAGGATCAATAGAGCCAATGGGTGACAGAGTCAGCACAAAAACCTGAGCAGGCTTCTTGTCCAGGCTTTCGAAGTCAATTTTTTTCCTGCTGACCCCAATAGCAACGACAAAATCTTCAACTCCGGCGGTTTTTGCATGCGGAATAGCAAGCCCGTTTTCCATGCCGGTAGAGATCTCGCGCTCATGGTTGAGAAGGTCTTTCTTTGCCAGTTCGCAATCCGAGACCTGTCCGCTACGACAAGCTATATCAAGCAGCGCTTCAATAACTTGTCTCTTAGTTCTACCGGGCAACTTGGTTGCCACAAGGTCAGGTGTAAGGTATTCTCGTAACACGCTGTCATTCTGCGACGCCGGGTAATAATTGTCAAGCAGGATCCAGCCTCACGCTGATCAGAGTGGCACGACGCCACCCTGAGCTCGCGTTGCGCTACACTTGAATGCATTCTGTAGTACGCCCGTTCTGTATATTAAGGACGAAATCTTTGCCCCGGTATAGTGAAAAAACGGACGAGTATGGTAATGTTCAGCCTGCGCATACCCTAGGAAGACAACTCGCCGTGTGAGCGTGCACTGCACCGTAGCGGATTAAGGAGATGCCCATGAAGCAAAAAGCAACAACGCACGTGTTTGGCGTTCTCTTCACCGTAGCGCTGCTGACGATCGTCTGGATCGTCTACAACGAAAGTGTCGACCTCGCAACCGTTGGGCTTGGGGTCGTACTTGCCTTCATAGCGCTCGTCCTCACTGATACCTTTGTCATGAAAGAGGACTACCGTCAGACCTACCAGATTAGCCTCGTTGCGATTCTTAAGTACATTCCGTTTATTTTCCTGCAGATTTACATCTCCGGCTTCGATGCCATTTATCGCGTGTTTACTGGAAAGGTTAATGTCGGGGTAGTGGAGATCAAGACGAAACTCCCAACCGCGTTCCAGCGCGGGTTGCTTTCGAATGCAATCACCCTCACTCCCGGTACCGTGACGCTTGACCAGGAAGATGACGACATGACCATTATCTGGCTTGACTGTGCTACCCCGGATCCAGATGAGGCTGGCGAAACCATAAAGGGAAACTTTGAGCGCATACTTCTCCGTCAGAAGGTGAACTCATGAACTTCTATATTATTGTGATCATTGCACTCGTAGCAGCGGCGGTAGGATCCCTGGCACGCATTATCGCAGGCCCCACTATTTGGGATCGGCTGCTGGGACTCAATGTGGTCTCTTCAAAAGTTATCATGGTAGTCATTGTATTTTCCCTTATGCTGGACACTGGATACTTGCTTGATATGGCAATTATCTATGCCCTTCTTGGCTACCTCGGCGGAGTGCTCACCGCGCGCTTCATTGAACGACGGGGAAACCTCTAGCCCATGCGGAGAACTTGGATATGAACGTGCTCATTGGACAAATTCTTATTGGAATAGGCTTGGTGTTTATTGCCATAGGAACCTTCAGTCTCTTGCGTCTGGGTGACTTCTACACCCGGATTCTCATCACCTCAAAGATCGACTCCATGGGACTCATTACCATTATTTTTGGGGCTATGATTATCTCGGGCTGGACCTTCTTCACCGCAAAGCTTGCCTTTATTCTGCTATTTGAAATGATCACCGCCCCAATAGGAACACACGCTGTTGCTCGCTCGGCGTACCGCAGCGGCTACCAGATTATTAACCACACACGCCTCTTCACCAAGCGAAGGGACAAGAACATAGATGCAGAGGGACATATTGTGCGGCAGGTTGACGACTTTGGAGACCTAACATGAACACCATTGTAGCAGAAGCCGCACTGCTTCTTGTCATGGCTCTCATGGCACTCCTGACAATCAAGACCCAGATCTTGCGCATGGCCATTGTGTACATGGGAATTTTCTCCTTGTCGGCCTCACTTGTATATGTCTTGTACCGCGCGCCGGATGTCGCAATAGCAGAGGCGGTCATTGGAAGTGGCCTTGTCGCTCTGCTCTACCTAAGCGCGCTCAAACGCTACCGCGTGTACACTATCGGCGTAGTCGGTTCAAACATGCCAAATGTGAGCGACCGACACATTCTCAGGATGGAACGCAATGCGGTTATCAACGATATTGCCGGATTCTGTGTGGAACGTGAACGCGAGCCGCAGACGGTCTTCTCACAAGAGAGTATTGACGAGGCTTTGTTGAATACCAACTACGATATCGTCATTGAGGAGTACGAAGGCGGCATTCGCCTCTACGGCCACGATGAAAACTATCTTGTCGATGAGCTTGAGCTCCTGTTCTCTATCCGCGATCGAGATCAGGAACTTGAGGTCATTCGATTTCGCGCAGGAGCAGGAATATGAAAAACATTGCGGTCGCTGTTTTCTGCTTTGCTATGTTTTTCGGCGTGGTGTTCCTCACGGTGGAGCACAAGGTCGAGCTCGAACCAACACTCTACAACTACTTCATTGAACATGGTACCGCGGACACCGGCGCTCAAAACATTGTAGCAGGAATCCTCTTGAACTACCGCATGTATGACACCGTTTTTGAGGCAATGATCCTTCTTACCTCGGTTATGGGGATGCTTCACTTTCTCTACACCGGAGATGGGCACGGTCGAAGCCACGGTAAAAAAGCGGGTAAAGAGGCCCATAAGGGGGGCAAGAATGACTGAAAAGTCCTCAATCATCTCAACGATGACTGGTTTCTTGTATCCGTTCATTGTGCTTTTTGGCTTCTATATCATTGCCAACGGCCACAACACTCCAGGAGGAGGGTTCCAGGGCGGCTCGGTTATTGCTGCGCTGTTCATTGCTCGATACCTGGTGTTACCGGTAGACGACTTCAACATGGATACGCTGCACTACGTTGAGAAGGCCTTCCTGGTGTTTCTCTTGTTGCTACCGATCGTCTTCATCTTTCCGGGCCTGCATCTTCTCTACGAACAGTTTAACGTCCCGTATCTGATCGTAATGAACTTCCTCATTGGGATGAAAGTTAGCCTTGGGCTTACCATCATTGTGTTTCGCTTCGGCTTTTTCCGGGAGGGTTAGCAACAAGTGCAGTGGATTGACAGTAGTCACCTGAGTTTGGGCTTGTTTTTTGTTGGCCTATACGGGGTTATTTCCCAACGCAACGTGATAAAGACCATCATCTCGATCAATATTATGGATGCAGCTGCTATCCTGTTTTTGATCACCGCGAATCTCCAACCAGGGAGTGTGCCACCCATTGCTGGCGGGGATCCTTCACGCATGGCGGACCCTGTACCGCAAGCCCTCATGATCACCGCAATTGTTATTGGGGTGTCGGTCACTGCTATGTGCCTGGCACTGTTCATTCGCATGGCCCACCGCTACGGTTCGTCGGACTGGGAGAAGATTGTACACAGGGTGGAAGACTAATGCTCATTCAATACATTCCCACCCTCTACGTCCTGGTACTTCTGCCGGTTGTTGTTGGTGCAATGGGATACTTCCTGCCACGCCGAATCTATCAAGGAGTCCTGCTGGTATTTGGCCTGGCTATGGTCGGAATCTCGGCGGTCGTTTTCTACGAGGTGCGAGTTCTGGGCGAAGTCATTGAACATGTGGCTGGCTGGGGTGAGTCAGTATCCATTAGCCTTCGGGCCGATGAACTCAGCGCACCCCTGGTGCTCATGACCAACGTGCTGTTCTTTGCATTTTTTGTTTTCAATAGCCGAGCACCATACATGGACAACACCTTTCAGTATTTGTTCATGACCCTCCAGTGTGCACTCCTTGCAATGTTCCTCTCGGGCGACCTCTTCAACGTGTATGTTGTGATGGAGGTCGGAATGCTTGCGGTCTGTATTCTGATCATGTACAAAAAGGAAAAGCAGTCGTTTTACGACGGCATGATGTACCTCATGATCAACTTCCTGGCCATGGCTTTTATGCTGCTCGGCTTGGGGTATCTGTACCGCATTACCGGCGTGCTCGACTTCATTGGTATGCATGACAAGATCGCGCAGATCAATGACCCGCGTGCATTGGTGCTTCCCTACTCACTCATCATGACCGCTATTGCACTCAAGGCTGCACTCTTTCCGTTGTTCAGCTGGTTGCCGCGCGCGCATGGCGCCCCGAGCGCACCCTCAATTATCTCTGCGACATTGTCCGGCGTACAAGTCAAGGTTGGCGTGTACCTTCTGATCCGAATGCAGTGGGTTTTCTCACCCGCCATTGATGCCAGTGTATTCTTTGCAGTCCTGGGCTTTGTCACAGCCGTCGTGGGCTTTCTTCTGGCGGTCTCGCAGAAAGACATTAAACTCATTCTTGCCTATCACACCGTCTCACAGGTTGGCCTCATTGTACTCGGACTCAATGGCGGCACACCCTATGCTTTCTGGGGTGGTATGTACCACATCATTAACCACGCGATGTTCAAGGGCCTTTTGTTCCTTACAGCGGGTGTCATTATTGATCACTACGGCACTCGTAACTACGCCCAGATCCGTGGGGTTTTTAGACGCATGCCGTGGATTGGCATTGCCGGGTTCGCCGGGGTACTTGGCATAACAGGGACCCCGCTCTTCAACGGAAGCATCTCAAAGTACCTCATACAAAACGGGTTGCAAGGCAACTTGGCCGAGATTGGCATGTTCATTGTTAATCTTGGTACCGTACTGTCCTTTGTGAAATACTCCACCATGTTTTTTGGCAAGGCCCCTGACCACGTCAAACCAATTAAGGATCCGTACGTCAACGGCGTCTCGATGGTAATTGGTTTTGGGTGTTTAGCGGGTGGAATCTTTGGTGCCCAGGCAGTGCAGCTCTTCTTTGGACAGAGCTACAACCTGGGTGGTGCGCTTGGAGCTGAGAAGCTTACTATGTTTGCTATTACCTTAGCTCTTGGTATTGGATTGTACTTTGGTGTCGTCACACGTATCGGCGGCTTTCTTCAGCGGGTGCGCGACAACAAAGTGAACTTCAACCAGGTGTCACTCCTCATTGCGATATTCTTTGCCTTTCTTACCGCTTACCTGTATCTGACCGTCTGAGGCCCGGCCGTGCGGTACGCATGGCAACGCGCGCCTGAGTCTGAGCTTGACCTTATGGCAGGCTCAGGCTACACAGATACTATGACCTACGACATTATTGCGACCCTGGGACCTGCTACGGCCGCTCCAGCCGACGCGCTACGCTTGCTTCACAACGGCGCGAACCGCTTCCGGCTCAACACCTCCCATTTGAGCGTCACAGAAACCATGACCTGGATCGAGCACTTGCCGGATAGAGCCAACCAGGCCGAAGCCAGGAACGGCCCGCACGAGGTGGTTCTGGACCTGCAGGGCAGCAAATGGCGACTTGGGGTCTTTGAGGTATGTGTACTTGCGCTGGGAGATACGGTAGTCCTGTGGGACTGTAGTGTGCCTGCCGCACCCGGCGCCGCAGGTGCGAACGACGCGGCCAGCACCAGCAGGTTCCCCGCAAGCAGTGCAAAAGCAGCCGTGCACCGACTGCCGGTGCCACACAGCGACTTTTTCCGAGCCGCGGCGGACTGCCCCGGCACGGTGCGGCTCAACGATGGCCGAGTGGAGTTGCAGATAGAGGATGTGGAACCAGCAGCACTGAGGTGTCGGGTTATGACTCAAGGCGAGATAAGCCCCCGCAAGGGCATAAGCCTTCCAGGGTCGACCTTCCGTCGCGAAGGCCTGTCGGACAAGGACCAAGACATAGTACGCCGCGCAGCCCTCCTTCCCCAAGTTTCTTACGCACTGTCCTACGTACGCGATGCCGAGGAACTGCGCGTTTTGAAACACGCGGTGGACTCCGTGGACGAAGTGGGAAGCGTTAGAGGCCGGTGCATAATTGCTAAGATTGAGCGCCCCGAGGCAGTGAACGACATAGAGGCCATTGCCCAGGAATGTAACGAGCTATGGATCTGCCGGGGTGACCTCGGTGCCGAGCTTGGCTCAGTGGCAATGGCCCGGACGGTTCATGAACTGACCGGGAAGCTGCGGAGACTCGCTCCTCCAACGGTGCTTGCGGGCCAGGTACTCGAGCACATGACAACGCATCCGGAGCCCACCCGCTCCGAGCTATGCCATCTGTACGACGCCCTGAAGGCAGGATACGCAGGCATAGTCCTCTCGGATGAGACTGCAGTTGGGAAACATCCGGCGGCCGCATGTCGGGCCGCCGCAATGTTCCAAAGCTGACTAGTACGCGAGCACAGAGCGCAGGAATTTTTCGGCGGTTTCAAGGTCAAGACCCTTCCGCTCCGCGTAGTCCTCTACCTGGTCCTTAGCAACCTGTCCCACACTGAAGTACTTGGCGTCAGGGTGTGCAAAGTACATACCCGAAACCGACGCCCCGGGCATCATCATATAGCTCTCGGTGAGTCGCATCCCGGCGTTCTCTTCCGGCTTCAGCAACTCCCAAATGGTGAGCTTGTCGGTGTGGTCAGGGCATGGTGGATAGCCCGGAGCCGGACGAATTCCGCGGTAGTCTATGTGCAACATTTCCTCGACCGACAGCTTCTCGTCCGGGGCATAACCCCAGAGCTTTTTGCGTACATCCTCGTGCATAGCCTCGGCAAAACCTTCTGCAAGGCGGTCGGCAAGGATCCCCGCAAGTATTGCATGATAGTCGTCGTTATCTTCCTTGTAGCGCTTGCTGATGCGCTCCAGTCCCTCACCAGCCGTCACGGCAAATGCCCCGACGTAGTCGGCTACGCCACTCTCCTTGGGCGCTACGTAGTCCGCAAGAGAGAGATAGTATGGCGTGTCGGTCTTCTTTTTTTGCTGACGCAGCATAGGAAAGCGAGCCAGCACCTCGGATCGCGACTCATCTGTGTAAATCTCAATGACGTCGTCCTCGGTAGAGTTTGCAGGCCATAGACCTGCCACACCGTGAGCACTCAGCAGTCGCCCCGCTGCGAACTCATCTATCATTGCCTTGGCATCGTTGTAGAGCTTCCGCGCCTCCGGTCCTTTCTCTGGATCATCCAGGATCTGAGGAAACTTCATGTCCATTTCCCAGGCCAGAAAGAAGTAACGCCAGTCAATGTAACGCGCCAGATCTCGTATTGAGTAGTCCCTATAGACGGTCAGTCCAAGCTTACGGGGCGTCTCGGGAACAAAGCTCTTCCAGTTGGACTGGTAGCGTAGCTTGCGCACCTCGGAAGTTGGCAGGTACTCTCGCGTCTTGTCCTTTGCTTCGCGGCGACGGCGCTGCTCTGCATGGGCTTCCGCCACCTCAGCTGCGTAGGCGCCCTTGCGTTCGGAATCGAGCAACTTGCCGACCACCCCAACCGCCAGGGATGCGTCTTTTACATGCACCACTGGTTCTGAGTACTGCGGTGCTATCTTAACCGCTGTATGCACCGGTGAGGTCGTTGCCCCACCAATGAGCAAGGGCCACTTCTTTCCAAGCCGTTCCAGCTCCTTGGCATTGTGCACCATTTCATCGAGTGAGGGAGTAATGAGACCCGAGAGCCCAATAATGTCTACCTTGTGCTCCTCGGCAGCTTTGAGAATGTCCGGCATTGGCACCATAACGCCCAGGTCAACCACGTCAAAGTTGTTACACTGCAGGACAACACCCACAATATTCTTACCGATATCGTGGACATCGCCTTTGACCGTGGCCATGAGCACCTTGCCCTTGGCGTGGTCGGCCTCGCCCACCAGCTTCTCGTCCTCAATAAAGGGGAGCAGATAGGCGACCGCCTGCTTCATAACACGTGCGCTTTTTACAACCTGCGGCAGGAACATCTTACCGCTCCCAAAAAGCTCACCAACGACATTCATGCCGTCCATGAGTGGCCCTTCTATCACGTTGAGCGCACGCGGCAGCTTCTTCCGCGCCTCCTCTACATCTTCTTCTATGTAGGTTGTAATACCCTTCACCAGCGAGTGGGTCAGGCGTTTCTCAACCGGGTTCTCACGCCAGGACAGGTCCTCTACGCGCTGCTTCCCGTCGCCCTTGTAGCGCTCGGCAAGGTCCAGCAGACGCTCGGTGGAGTCTTCTCTACGATTCAGCAGAACGTCCTCAACCGCCTCAAGCAACTCGACGGGAACGTCGTCGTAGACCTCCAGCTGACCGGCGTTGACAATTCCCATGTCCATACCGGCGCCAACTGCGTGGTACAAAAAAGCTGCATGCATTGCTTCGCGAACAGTATCGTTTCCGCGGAAAGAGAACGAAACATTACTCACTCCTCCGGAGATACGCACATAGGGCAACCGCTTCTTGATCTCGCGCACCGCCTCAATGAAGTCCACCGCGTAGTTCGCGTGCTCCTCAATCCCAGTTCCTATGGCAAAGATGTTCGGATCAATGATGATGTCCTCGGGCGGAAAGTCAGCCTTCTCGGTCAGCACCTTGTAGGCCCGCTCGGCAATCTCTACCTTCCGGTCCAAGGTATCCGCCTGACCCTTCTCATCAAAGGCCATGACCACCGCCGCACACCCAAAACGGCGAATCTCGCGGGCCTGCTCCAGAAAGGACTCCTCGCCCTCTTTCAAGCTGATGGAGTTCACCACGCCCTTACCCTGAACCACCCGCAGACCAGCCTGCAGGACCGTCCACTTTGAGCTGTCAATCATGATTGGCACGCGCGAGATGTCCGGTTCTGCCGCTACCAGTTTGAGGAAGGTCGACATCTCCTCGGCCGACTCAAGCATGCCTTCATCCATGTTAATGTCGATCATTTGCGCGCCGCCCTCAACCTGTTCACGGGCGACGTCAAGCGCGGTGTTGTGGTCTCTCTCACGAATGAGTCTGGCAAAGCGCCGTGACCCTGTTACGTTGGTGCGTTCACCGACATTCACAAAGCCCAGGTCCTTGGTAAGCACCAGCGGCTCCAAGCCCGATAGCGCGGTAATGTGTCGTTTCTCTGGAACTGGGCGGGGAGTACCCTGGCTTGCAACTGCCTCTGCAATCGCCCGGATATGCTCCGGAGTGGTTCCGCAGCACCCGCCCACAATATTGAGCAGTCTGTCGGCTGCAAAGGAGCCCAACACCTTGGCCATGTACTCTGGAGTGTGATCATAGCCACCAAACTCGTTTGGCAAGCCCGCGTTTGGGTGGGTACTCACGCCACAAGGCGCAATCTCGGAAATGCTCTCAACATGTTCTCGCAGGTCGTCGGCGCCTAAGGCACAGTTAAAGCCCACCGAGATGGGGTTTGCATGCAGCACCGAGTACAGAAAAGCCTCAGCGGTCTGGCCGGACAAGGTGCGGCCAGACTGGTCGGTAATGGTCCCGGAGATCATAATGGGTAGATGCTGGCCCTGTTCATCAAACAGTTTGAGCAGCGCATAGATCGCGGCCTTGGCATTCAGCGTATCAAATATGGTCTCGATGAGGATAATGTCAGCACCACCCTCTATCAGGCCAATTGCAGCCTCTCGATAGACCGCCGCCAGGTAGTCAAAGCTGATAGCTCGGAACCCGGGGTCGTTTACATCGGGAGACATTGACAAGGTGCGGTTTGTTGGCCCTATTACACCCGCGACGAAGCGCGGTTTGTCCGGGGTTTGGGCAGTGAACTTGTCGGCAGCTGCTCGTGCCAGAGCGGCACCCTGTTTGTTGAGCTCATGCACCAGGAACTCGGTGGCATAGTCGGCCTGGGACACCGTGGTTGAGTTGAAGGTGTTGGTCTCAATAATGTCCGCCCCGGCGGCAAGAAACTGTTCATGTATGCCGGAGATGATGTCCGGTTGGGTAAGGGTTAAGAAGTCGTTGTTGCCGCCAAGATTGCCCTCGCGGTTCACCCCAGGGGCGGGCGCATCGGGCAACTCCGAGTGGGCCTTCTGCCACGCCTCGCGTGCCGCGGCATCCTCTGCCGAGAGGTTTGGAAATTCAGCAAAGCGTTTACCGCGAAAATCAGCTTCTTGAAGCTCATGGGCCTGTATCATCGTGCCCATAGCACCGTCTAAAATGAGAATGCGCTCCTGCATAAGGCTGCGCAAACGTCCGTCCAAAGAATTCGTTTTGTTTGTAGCACTCACGGTTAAACATTATTCCGGATATAGGAAAACTTTGCAAAGGGGGGCTGCTGAGCTGTGGCTTGGTCGAGGTCTTTGGCTACCATCCTTGTCTACCGGTTGTTCTGCACGACCGCCAGTCTATGTCTCCATGTGCCGAACAAAAGCGCTAAACAGTACTTCCGAGCAGTTTGGTTCTGCCCCGCCACCCTGCCAGATCGGGCTTTTGCCTCCACCTTTACCGTCCACAATGCGAAAAAGCTCTGGCCGGAGGGCATTGAACTCAAAGTCACGGTCCGGGGAGACAGCAATGCACCACTCAACGGAGTCATCCTTCCGGTTCACCAGGCAGGCGGCCACGCCGCTCTCGGCCGCCAAGCGCTCACCAACCTGACGCAGGAAGCCTTTCGCCTCGTTCTCAAAGACTGCGGTCAATACACCGGCATGGGGGGCGGCCGCGTCATCCTGCCCAGCGCCGTCCTTTGGCGCGACAGCCTTTGAACCGCCGTCCTGCCCAGCGCCAGCATGTCGCTTTGTCCTTGTCTGCAGGAGACGAACAGCCGACTCCTCGGCGAGCCGACGTTCAAGCAGCCCCAGCCGTCGCACTACCTCGTTGTGCTCGTCGAGCCTGGCGCACACCTTTGCCGCCAACTCTGGTGCCGGTGCTGAAAAGATGTCGACCAGTTCCCGCACAATGCTACACTTGAGACGATAGTCGGCAAGGGCTCGGTCTCCAGTTTTCCAGATTGAGCGCACTCGGCCCCGGATGCGCTCGACACCAATACAGTGTACAAGCCGCACCTGGCCACTGCGCTTCACATGCACCCCGCCGCAGGCAACGCAATCAATATCGCCAACCATCACCAGGCGAATGCTGCCGCTCACCTTGGGTTTGCGTCGCAGGGGATAGGCATCAATGTCCGCGTCGGTCACCCAGACGGTTGTCACCGGGATGTCGGCCTCAATCACCTCGTTCGCGCGCCGTTCAACCGCCTCAAGCTGGGCTTCCGAAACCGCCTCACTCTCCACCTCTACCGTCAGATACTCCGCCCCCTGATGCACTGAAACAGTTGCCGCCTCGGCCACCTCCAGCAGGGCGGCCGAAATAATGTGCTGCCCGGTATGTTGCTGTTGGTAGTCACGCCGCCACGCCTCGTCGACCCTGCAGGCCACTTCGGCCCCAACCACAAAGCTCTCCGGCAGCGCCTCAAAGGGGATTGAGACGCGGTGCAGAATAACACCATTGTCCTTACTCACCTGCGTCACCGGCAGCCCGGCTATATCCCCACGGTCTGCGGGCTGCCCCCCACCTTCCGGGTAGAAGGCGGTGCGGTTAAGCACCACCTCACAGCCGCTTGTATCTGTGTGCTCACGCAGCTCCAGAATGGTAGCTTTGAACTCGTAGAGCTCGGGGTCGTCGTAGTAAAGGGGTGTGGTTGCGGACATGATACCTACTCCATGGTGGGCGAGCCGTCGCCGGGCTCAGCTGTTGCGATGTATACGCATTGGGTGAAGTCGCGGTTCTGCAGGGGATTATGGAACACAACCGGTTCTGCATGGGCCGCACCGAATATGGAGGCCAGCCGCTGGGTGAACTCCGCATCTGCGGGCTCGTTTGACCAGACGCCAAACACGCCTCCAGGATGCAGGTGGCCTTTCAGGCGCAGAAGTCCGTCCGGGTGGTAGAAGGACTCGTTACCCGGATTGAGCCACTGCTCAGGAGTATGGTCGATGTCGACGAGTATTGCGTCAAAGCGTCTGCCGGGCTGTACCGGATCAAAACCCTGTTCGGAGGCGGCCAGAGCGAAAAAATCGCCCTGGAGAAAGCTACATCGCGCATCTTCAGTAAGACGTGAGGAGGTCGGGAGCAGCCCCTGCCGGTGCCACTCAATAACCGGCTCAAGATACTCCACCACACACAGCGAGCCTGTATCCTCATTTTCAAGAACCGCTGCTGCGGTATACCCCAAGCCAAGTCCGCCCACCACAACACTGAGCTTGCGCTGCAGGTGGGGTTCCTCCGGCCGAGTGTGCTTGTGCTTGCGCGCACTGGCAACACCAAGCCGACCGAGAGCAAGCTCCGAGGCAGTGAACATACTGGACATGAGGAAATCATCACCCAGTTTGATTTCGAAAATGTCAGTATCCAGCCCTACCTGGCGACGTCGGCGCAGGAACAGTGCACCCAGAGGCGTCTCACGATAGTCCAGTTCCTCAAAGAGTCTGCTCATGAACGTGCGTATCCAGTAATGATCTCGCTCCAGGTGGGATACCCAAAAGGCTCGGCCGTGAGGGCCTCCCAACTGATACCGTGTTGCATAGCCAGCTGGAGCGGAGCCAGAACTTCGGCCGCGTTCGGCCCAACGGCTGCAGCGCCCAGTATGAGACCGTCGGAACCAACCTGCACCTTGATTTCGCCCCGGTCAGCAACGGCGCCGCCAGTGCGGTGAGCCGTGGGTAGAAAGCTGAGCATGGAGTTGTTCCAGCTGCGCCGGTGCTCATGGATACTCGCAGATAGGGCAGGCTGTGGCACTACGGCTCCAATCTGCACCAACTGCGGATCGGTGTAGATGGCTTCCAGAAGTGGTGGGGTGGCGGCTGAGCTTGGCCGCCCGGCAATGGCGGCCGCCACACGCCTGGCCTGGTGCAGCGCATGATTTGCAGTAAAGGGAGGGCCTGCTGCATCGCCGCAGGCATAGATCCCAGGTAACCGTGTGCGGCCTGAGGCGTCGGTTTGAATGTAGCTGCCGCTTGGGTCCAGCAAAGCGCTCCGCTCCCCTGCCCCAAGCGCAATAAACTCCAGATCGGCAGCGCGGCCGGTCGCAATAAAGGCCATGGCAGCCGTGTGCTGAGTGCCGTCCTCGGTGAGTGCCGTTACCGTCCGGCCACCTGACACTGCGGTGTCTCCATCGACCGAAGCAACCCGGCTGTCGCTAAAAAGGCTCACGCCGCAATCTTCCAGATGTGCCTGGAGCAGAGCTACGTACTCACGGTCAAAGCGCGGCAGTATTTCGTGTGAGCTCAACAGGGTAACCTTGCACCCAAGCCGGGCAAAAGCCTCTGCATACTCAACCCCGGTTATTCCACCACCTACCATTATCAGCGATGCGGGGATATCTGTAAGCGTCTTGGTATGCCGAGGGGCAATGATGAGTTCCCCGTCGGGTTTGACACCCGGTGCGAATGTCGGCTCGGAACCAGTCGCGACTACAATGTGATCTGCCTCAATGTCCTGGGCCGGGGCAGGAGTGCTCCCGGATGCTACAGCAGGGTTCGCGGCTGGCGTAAACTGGACATGGCCCGGCTTTGCGAGTTTGCCGGTGCCGGACAGCACCGTCACTCCTGCCGCTTCAAGCTCCTGGCGCGTCCAGGCAACTCGCGCGGCAATGCCAGCCCGTATCTGCTCGGCGGTAGAGGTGGCCTGCTCCGGTGTCAGCCGTTCCATCCCCTCCGACCTGTGGTGGGCCGCGTGCAACCAACCTTTGCTTGGAAGCAGACTTCCTACAGTAGTGCGGCCACCGGGAGGCGTTGCCGTAATGAGCACGGTGGACTTACCCGCCCGTGCGACCTGCCGTGCAGTTTCAAACCCGGCCGGGCCTGAGCCCAGCACCAGAACTTCGTATTTCATATAGAGAAAGTACTATATTGCGGCCAGCTCGACAAGGGCGTGTGGCATTTACACTTTCGGTTCTCCGCGTTACCTTCAGGTAATGCGGCTGCAGATTCAACGAAGCGACTCCACCAATGCCTCTTCACCGCCTATGCCACCGGCGGAAAATTTGCTTCAGAGCGAGTTCTGGGCTCGATTCAAAGCACTACGAGGTCACGAGGTATTTCATTTTGCCGTGAACGATGGGAAAGAGCAGGCTCCCCTCCGCGCCATGAGTAGACGGCTGGGAGCGGATAGCTACGGGGTGTATGTACCACATGGCCCCGAAATTGAACCGGGCATCGGCAGCGAGGGCCAACAACTGGAGGCCCTGGCCGAACAGCTGCGTGAGCAGCTTCCCGGGTGGTGCGTGGCGGTACGCTTTGACCTCCCCTGGCGCACGCCCTACATCGACCCCGACTATTTTGATGAAGGCGGGGAATGGCAGGGGCCACCTGCGGCACGTATGCGGGAACTGCGGATGAACTTTGGCACCGAGAAGAAGCTCTTGCGAAAGGCCCCCACCGACCTCCAACCGCCAGACACAGTGATTGTGAATCTTGACTGTTCGGAGCAGAAGCTACTTGCCGCAATGAAGTCCAAGACCCGCTATAACATAGGCCTGGCAACACGTCGAGCTGTTCATGTGCGAGTCGGGCGGGAGGCAGAGTTAGACACCTTTTACCGACTTTACCAGGAGACATCTCTACGCCAGGGAATTGCCGTCGAGGACATTCAGTATTTTGTTGACCTCTTTCAGGCTGCCAGGGCACCTCAAGGTGCGTCAGATGCCGGTGGAGCAACCCGACCCGCATTGTACTTTGCGGAGTACAAACACAGGCCGCTTGCCGCCGCTATCGTACTGCATCATTCCACCAAGGCCTACTATCTGTATGGTGGCAGTAGCCTGGATGAGCGGCAGCGCATGCCGAGTCATCTCCTGCAGTGGGAGGCAATGCTCGCGGCTCGAAAGGCAGGGTGCCGGAGCTACGACCTATTCGGAATACCACCAAATGGTGCTCCACATCACCCAATGCATGGCCTATACCAGTTCAAGCTTGGATTTCCTGGGCGAGTGGAGCATTATAGAGGTTGCTGGGACTATCCGTTGCAACCGGAGCGCTACGAAGCTGCGGGCGCAACCACCGGTCTGGATTCAAACGCCTACCACCACTAGGGAGAGAGGAAGGAATACATGATACCGCTTAAAGACTATCAACGATCCAAGACCTTCCCGGTTTTTAACACCTTGTTTATTCTCATGAACACTGCGGTGTTTATCTACCAACTCATTCTGCCTGGGTCCGAGTCGATGCAGTTCACTCTCACCTATGCCTTCACCCCGGAACGGGTCCTGGCTGCCCCACTGTCGGAGTGGCATACCCTGTTCACGGCACTTTTCCTCCATGGCGGCTTCATCCATTTTTTCAGCAACATGCTGTTCTTATTCATTTTCGGAGACAATGTTGAGGATGCTCTCGGACACTTCCGCTATTTGTTCTTCTACCTTGGAGCTGGCCTTCTTGCGGGCCTGGCCCAAGCGGCACTCGCCCCCTCACTCGCTATTCCCAACATTGGCGCCTCGGGCTCAATTGCTGCAGTCCTCGGTGCCTACATCGTGCTGTATCCCACGGCCCGAGTGCTGACGCTTGTTCCAATTGGGTTTTTCCTTATGAATGCCAAGCTGCCAGCCTTTGTGTTTTTGGGCGTCTGGGCCTTGCTCCAGTTCTTCTCTGGGTTCCTGACCATAACCGGAGGTGCATTCGACAATGTTGGCTACTTCGCGCATATCGGCGGATTCGTGTTTGGAGTTGTGGTTGCCGCTACAGGCAGACGCAAGTACCTGGCAAAGTTCCGTCGACAGCGACGAGTTTTCTACGGCAACTACTCTTGAGGACTCGGTGCCGTGTCCTGTGAGGTACCGGCGGGGATAGGTCGGGAGCTGTCAGACACCGGTCGCTCGGACTCCCAGCGACGGTAGAACTCAAGGAAATCTACCAGCAGGTCATTCTCCCCTACCATGTCGCCCAACACAGCGAGTCGCGCAAAACAACGCACGCGCCGGATGCGCAGCTCGGCATCTGGGAGTTTCCGTTCGCACACCCGCTCTATGAGCCGGGTAATACCAACCGGGCCGGTCGGTCCGGAGGGAAGCATGAGCCGAAGCCCATCCTCGGTGAGCTCACAGAACGACACCTGCTCACACGCGACAAGCTTCCGCTCCAGGGCCTCAAGTTCACCGTGCGCCTCACTTTGCGCCCCACTTTGCGCCGCACCGTGCGCCGCAGACGGGGTGCCAGCGTAGATCAGGTACTCCGCACCGCCATAGGCAGCACCGAGGGACGGTGCCTTTTTCCGCTCGGGGCGTGAGCCAGCAATGGTGAGGCATTCCTGCACCTGAACTCCCTCGGGCAGCGCCTTGTTCAGTGCATCCACGACGTCATGTGACGGTGACTCAAGCAGCTCAATACTTGCAATCTCCTCGGTCGAGTCCACCCCAATGGACAAGGGCTGGGCAAACTCCATGCGTGCATGCTGGCTAAACCCCTCACTCATCCGCAGCGATAATCCGGCGCGGATCGCGCCCCTTTCAAGTGCGCGCACAACCGAGAGGTGTGGCAGGAATACCGCTGGCCCCATCTTGGAGAAGCGGATGAGTAGTCGTTTAACCTCGCAGCCAGGATCATGCATGTCGATATTTTGGACAGGCAGGTCTTGTATGATCTCTGGCCTAGTTGTCTGGGCGGGCCTGGACGGCTGGATGTCCACAACCCGCGCATCCTTATTACAGATTCCACAGTAATCACGGCACTGGGGAGCACACCGCTCTGCAAGCTCACCCGAGCGTGACCGCTTGTACTCTTCACGCAGATAGTTCTTAGAAACACCGCTCTCTATGGGGTCCCACGGAAGCGCCGACTCAAGGTCGCGGCCAGCAACTGTTTCACCGACCACATCCCAGTCAGCGTCGGCAAAAACTTCACGCCACATCTCACGCGAGACCTGGTCGTCCCAGGCATCCATACGGGCTCCCCGCCGGAAGGCCTCAAGCACAACCTCACCTGCGCGCTCATCGCCCCGGGTAATGACTCCCTCAAGCAACGACAGGAAGGGTGAGTTCCAACTCACCTTAATTGGCCGACCCTTAAGGCCACGCCGAATCTCGTACAAACACTCAAGTGCCCGAGCTTCCGGCAGCTGAGGGGCCCATTGAAAGGGCGTGTGCGGTTTGGGAACAAAGGTGTTAACGGTGAGGTTAATATTGATCCCAACCTCGGCCTGCACCGAGGACACAAACTCAACAATGGCGCGGGCTTCATGCAGTGCAGTTTCTGCCACATCTACCGGCTCATGACCTTCCTGTGCATCTACCGGAAGCCCGATCATGAAGTAGAACTTTGCCACCCGCCAACCAAGTCGCTTGGCCTCACGCAGAATCTCTACGCAGTTCTGCCGCGAGACCTGCTTGTTGAGCACTAACTGCCCCCACTCGGTTGGGGTTTCAACCGCAAAGGTCAGCCCCGACTTCTTGACCGCAGCCAGCCCACCGATAATTGGCAGCGTGAAGGAGCTCACTCGTAAGGAGGGAAGCGCAAAGGAAACCCCGCGCCCGGCAAAGTGTGCGTTCAGTTCGTTTACCAGGCGGCCTATCTCGGAGTAGTCGCCTGAACTCAAGGAGGAAAGGGTTATGTCACGATACCCATAGGTGTCTACCAGAAACTCAGCCTCGGCAACAATTGCCTCCACCGGCTTCATCCGGTAGGGCCTGTAAAAAACCCCGGCATGGCAGAAGCGGCAGCCATGCGGGCAGCCGCGCATGATTTCTATCGTGCCATGATCCTGTACCGCTTTCACCCCGGCAACCGGAAACTGCACACGCACACAGTCCTCGGAAAAACCGTTCCAGATAGCTCGGCGAGTCGGCACCGACTTCCCGGAATACCACACATGCGGATTCTCCCGCAGTACGTTCAGGAGTTCTGCACGTCCCTTGCCAGCCTTGCGACGCTCCGCTATCTCGGACGCAAGCTGCGGAAACAGGCCTTCGGCCTCACCAATGAAGACCGCGTCGATAAAAGCTCCAAAGGGCACCGGGTTTGTAATTCCAGGGCCACCGGCAATAACCAAGGGGGCTGACGCGCCACCGGCCGCACCTTCACCGGCCGCACCTTCACCGGTTGAGCCTTCACGGTCGATTGTCCGCAAAGGCACCCCGCCCGCCTGGAGAACGCTCAGGATGTTGGTTGCCGCAAGTTCATAGCCCACCGAAAAAGCTATGATATCGACCTCGGAAAGGGGAATTCCCGACTCAAGGGTGTACAGCGGCCGGCCGCTTTCGTGAAGCGCCTTTTCAAAATCCGGCCACGGAGCAAATACACGTTCGGCACGCAGTCCGGGCTGTGCGTTGATCATGGTGTACAGCAACCGAATTGCGGTGTTGGACATTCCTATTTCATAGGTGTCGGGAAAGCAAATTGCTATGAGCAGATCACGCTCGTTAGCACGTCTGTCCCATTCGCTGCGGGACAGCGCCTGAACCGCGCCAAACTCGCCGCCCACGTATCGCCCCGGATTCTCCACGCTCAGCAGCTGTGCAAACAGTTCATCTTCCGCGTAGTTCGGGTAGCTATTCATTGGTGCGGTCCTCTTCGTGTGAAACACCGGCCAGGGCTCCAGACGGCCAGCCAAGGAGCCCAAGGTTCTCCCCGCGCGGGTCCGCCCCAAGCTGGAGCTGACCGGTATCATGGTCCACCATAATCACGTTCGCGTTGCCAATGATCCCGCTTCTTCCAATTGAGTGGCCGCGAGCCACGAGATTCTTCTCCAGCTCGGCCGGAAAACCTCGTTCCAGATACAAGTAGTTCGTGGCCAGATGAGGGTAGGTCGATGCTGGAAAGGCGTGGGTAATATAGCGCCTGCGCGCGACAGCCTCTTGCGGTGTCATTCCGAAATCGACTATGTTCACGAACTGCTGAATCTTGCCTTGGGGTTGCGTATCGTAGCCGGTATTGGCTCCAAAGATATAGGGCAGGCCGTCCCGCATCGCCAGATACGCATTCACGGTGTGTCGAACCTTTTTCCCAGGAACTATCATGTTGGGATTCCCCGCAGCAATTTCCATATTGGCCATGCGCTGATTCAGCAGAATGCCGGTTTCGCCGCCCACCAGGAACTGTGCTCCTGTCGATGTAGTCACACTCGCCGCATTCCCCCAGCGGTCATATACAACAAAACTGGTGGTGTTAGAGTCGGACGCCACGGCAATACCACCCTCGGCGGGCCACTCTAGAGCCTGCAACGGGTCTATTCGTTCGCGTTGCGCCTGCGCGTACTCATCCGAAAGCAGCGTCTCGACCGGTACATCAACAAAGTTTGGGTCCCCGACATAGTGATACACATCGATCTTGCCAAGTTTGGTGGCCTCAATTATGTAGTGAAGCGCCTCGGGACTGTCCGGGCCAAGCCCCGCCAGGTCAAAGCCCTCGAGGATGTTAAGCGCCATGAGCATAGATATCCCCTGGCTGTTCGGAGGAGCCTGATACACGGTTATGCCACGGTACTCAGTTGAGATTGGCTCACGTAGCTCCGCCTCAAAATCGGCAAAGTCCTCCGGCACCAGAAAACCGCCCTTGGACTGAATGAAGGAGCTCAACCGCTCCGCAATTGGCCCGCGATAGAAGTAGTCACGCGCCGCTTGCAGCCCTGCGCTTCGGGCTGTCCTGGCCGGTTGTGCATCCTGCGCGCTCCCCATGGCTTCCTCGCGCGCGCCCCGATACGCGTCTCGCAACTCCCGCATGGTTTGGGCCAGGTTCGGTTGGTATATCGACCTCCCCAGCACCGGCGGACGGCCGTCAGGCAGAAAGACCGCGGCGGTATGAGGCATAGAGGATATCCGCGACTGCTCCTGGACAATAAATCCCCGCATGCTGCGGCTTGCCGGGACCCCGTTCTCGGCAAGGTCTATTGCCGGTTGCAGCAAGCCGTCAAGCTCAGCCGTGCCAAAGCGCTCAAGCCAGAGCATCCAGCCGTCCCACGCTCCTGGAACAATGGTCCGATGCACGCCGTAGGCGGTATTGCGCTGTGGATCCCGAAAAAACTCAATGTCAATACTGCGGCCCGCTGGCCCGACGCCGTCAAGCGCATAAACCTGCTCGCTCTCGGCCTCATAGTACAAAGCCCAGGTTCCACCGCCCAGGGCGTGGGAAAAATGTGGTTCGCTCACACTAATGGCAAAAGCAACTGCAGCGGCGGCGTCGGCGGCCGTTCCTCCACGCTCAAGCACCTCAAATCCAACGCGCGAGGCAATTGGGTCGCGCGAGACCACGGCATAGGGGCCGTCGTCTGGCATGCTCCTCGTCGCTGCCGGGAGGCGTTCATGCAGGTCCTGACCTACCGAGGCGGCTATCCCTTCGTCGAGCGCTTCCGATACCCCTCTTACCCCATCCGCAAGAGGAGGCTCCACAGCTGAGGCAACCGCATCTGGCTCAGCGTAGCCTACCTCAGCTGCCTCATCTGGCTCACCTTCGGGTCCGGCTGGGGAACATGCGACTAGCACGAACAGCGCACAAATGCATACGAGAAAACGGTAAAAAGGAGGGCCAGACGCCCTCCCTGTGTATTGTTGAGTCATGTTCTCACTATAACCTGTCGGTACCTCACATGTCACGCTGAGCCGAGCTATTCAGGGCCCAGCTCACCGCTGGAAACCTCTTCTCGCGGCTCGGCTCCAAGCTCAATCTCTCCTGCCGCATGGTTCCGGACTCGGATTACGTTAGCACTGCCAAATATCCCACCATCCTCGACACGGTGGCCGCGTGCCACAAGCTCTTCACGCACCTCGTCCGGAATTTCCGGCTCAACGCCAAGACCTCCCTCCGCTATGAAAGGCTGCGAGGTGTCGGGAACTCCGGTCGTAACAAAGCGTGGCTGTGCAACCGACTCCTCTGCGGTCATTTCAAAGTCCACCAGGCGAACCAGCTGGTGCAGCTGTCCTTGGGGCTGAAAGTCGGCACCAGTGTTGCCACCCAGAATGTAGGGTTGCCCCTCGCGCAGCACCATATAGGGATTACTGGTATGGCGCACCTTCTTTCCCTGTTCAATGACATTCGGGTCAGACGCATCGTGGTGCATCATGCGCATTCGGTTGTTGATATGAATACCGGTATCACCGACAACCAGGAACTGGGCTCCAAGGCTTGTGGTCACTGCGGCCGCATTGCCAAAGGAGTCAATTACGTGAAACGTTGTGGTGTTCGACTCGTTAGGATTCCACGCAAGCACGTCCTCGAACGGCCACTCCAAGGCGGAGTCCATAGAAATTCTCTCAGCCTGCCGTTGGGCATGCTCACGGGATAACAGCTCCTCAATGGGAACCTCAACATACTCTGGGTCGGCAACATGCCGGTTGCGGTCCGCTAATGCGAGTTTAAGGGCCTCAACTTGAAGGTGAATAGCCTCCGCACTCTCGGTGCCAAATGAGGCCAGATCGAACTCCTCAAGTATGTTGAGGCCAATGAGCATAGTTATTCCCTGACTGTTCGGAGGATTCTGGTACACATCCAGACCTCTGTAGCTCGTCATGACCGGGTCGGCAAAGCCGGTGTCTTCAAACTCGGTGAAGTCCTCAAGAGCAAACAGTCCGCCATGTTCGTCCGAGAACGTAACAATGGACTCGGCAATAGGGCCGCGGTAGTAGTGCTCGCGTGCGGCCTCAAGCGCCGCTCGTTCGCCGAACTGCCGGGCATCGGCATACGCCTCTGCAAGCTCGGTGAAGGTCTCGGCCATGGCATGCTGGTAAATGGTGTCACCGACAGCTGGCATCTCACCGTCCGGCATATAAATTGCCTGCGTATCCGGATAGGCTCTCACGAGGCTTTCGCCGGTCCGTAACCACAAAATGAGCGCCTCACTCGCCGGGAAGCCGTTGTGCCCTACCTCAATCGCGGGGGCCAGGAGCTCGTCAAGCGGCAGCACACCATACTCGCTCAGCCAGTCAATCCAGCCGGACCAGGCCCCGGGAACATTGGCCATGTGCATACCTGACCGGTTGCGAAAATCCGAATCCGCGAAAAGCTCAGGAGTCGCGCCTGAGGCAACAGGGCCTACTCCATCAAGTGACCGAACACGTTCTTCCTCTGCATCGTAGTACAAGGCCCATGTTCCTCCTCCCAGAATGCTGGAGAACCAGGGCTCAGTCATACTGAGTACTGCAGCCATGACAAAGGCTGCGTCGGCTGCCGTTCCGCCAGCCTGCAGAGCCTCACGCGCGGCCTCGGTCGCAAGGTAGTGGCTCGAGACTACTGCGCTTGGTCCAACTGTCTCAAGGTTGGTATTCAGTCCACCTCGGCGCGCAGTTCTGTTGCGCCTGCCATCCTCAAAGGCCAGCACGACAGCCGGGTGCTCTTCCGGTTCAATACGCTCTCTATTTCCCGAGATAGCGGCCTGAAGCGGTACTCCGGCCTCATCTGGTGTCGCCGCAGGTTGCGCGGCACGCAACTCAGCCTCAAGCGCTCGAAAGTCGTTTGCAACTCGACCGTCAAACTCCTGATTGCGGTTCTCATTGAACAATCCAGCGGCAAGGAGTTCAAATGCCTGACGTGGGGTTTCTGCCGAGCCTGGCACGGAGCCGCTACCGTTGAACTCCGCGAGAAACCCGCTTGAGTTCAGATATTGCTGGTCTGAGAGGTAGTCGCCATGAGAATTTTGATAATCGAACTCGCGGCTGTCAACCGTTCCGTCCTGAACAACTACTCTCAAATAGGGTGTCCACCCATCCTCACCGTATCGATCAGCGACCACGAGGTACTCCCCGTCTCCAAGTTCTACCGTGCCGGAAGCACAGGCAGAAATGGCGGCCGCAATCACGATTCCCAACACAAGCGCAGCCTGTGGAACCAAGGCGTTGGTGTAATTCCTCCATTTCATCATATTTTCTCCCCGTCTTTCGTATTCCTACAAAGACTCCCTTTAAAGGTAGTAAGATTCGAGTCCTACCGTAAAGGGCAGTACTCCCGTACGAGTTCGGTGGAAAATGGAGAAAGTTTGCGTCAAGGCGGCTACGGTAGTAAACTTGTACATGAGGAGCATAGGAATGAAGGAACGACTTGCAATTGTAGATGGCATTCGCAGTCCGCTCGCCAAAGCCGGTGGAGAACTCAAAAACGTTTCGGCAGACGATCTTGGCGCCTTTGTCACCAAACACATTGTGGCGCGAAACTCGGTGGATCCTCACGAAATAGACGAGGTAATCTTCGGAAACGTAGCCCAACCAGCAGATGCTGCCAATGTGGCGCGCGTCATTGCACTCAAAGCGGGGCTTCCTCGAAACATACCAGCCTACACTGTCCACCGAAACTGCGCATCTGGCATGGAGTCCATAAGCACGGCTGCCAATAAAATTTTTGCTGGTGAGGCGAACATCATCATTGCTGGCGGTACCGAGAGCATGAGCAACATCCCCTTGCTTTTCAACCGTGAGTACACCTCATTTGTGCAGCGCATGATGCGAGCTAAGACACCGCTTCAGAAAATGCGCGTTCTTATGGGCTTTAGACTTCGCTATCTGAGTCCTATTATTGGCGTGCAGCAGGGGCTTACCGACCCCATATCCGGCATGATCATGGGAGACACCGCGGAGGTGCTGGCTCGTGAGTTTAAAATCTCACGCGAGCGTCAGGACGAGTATGCCCTGCTGAGTCACCAACGTGCCGTTGCGGCCGCCGAACAGGGAATGCTGGCAAATGAAATTATTCCGATCCCTGTAGGTGAGTACGAAGAACTCCTACAACACGATAGCGGGCCGCGGCCGGATCAGAGTGCCGAGGCGCTTGCCAAGCTCAAGCCGTACTTTGACCGTCATAACGGCACCGTGACGGTAGGGAACGCCTGCCCACTCACGGACGGTGCGGCAGCAGTGTTGCTCATGTCAGAAAAGGAGGCCAGGCGCCGCAAGTTGGAACCACTTGGATACCTTCGCGAGTACGCCTACGCCTCGTTGGAGCCGGAACGAATGGGTTTGGGTCCGGTGTACGCCACCTCCAGGCTCCTTCAAAAAGCCAAGGCAAAAATGAGTGACTTTGAGGTCATTGAACTGAATGAAGCCTTTGCCGCCCAGGTTATTGCAAACGAGATTGCATTTGACTCCGAGGCCTTTGCCAAGCAATACCTCGGCCGCGACTCCAAGGTTGGTTTTCTGGACCGCAGTCTCCTCAATCCACAAGGCGGAGCAATAGCGGTTGGGCACCCCGTAGGAGCAACCGGCACACGAATCACCGTTCATGTTCTGCGCGAACTCAGGCGAACTGGCAAGAATACCGGGCTGGCCACACTGTGTGTCGGCGGAGGACAGGGCGCGGCCTTCCTTCTGGAGGTAGAATGATGAACTCGGCATGGAGGCTCACGACACACGAGAATGGCATTGCTGACCTGGTTCTGGATCTACCCGGCGAAAAGGTCAACAAACTCAGCACGGCCGTGATGGAAGAGCTGCGTGAACTCATGGGACAGTTGGGCGGAATGGCCGAGCAGATAGATGTATTGCTCGTTTCCAGCGGCAAGACTGGGAACTTCATTGCCGGTGCCGATATCACCGAAATACGGAGTATCACCACCTCCGCAGAAGCCGAGGCCAAGGCGGAGCTTGGACAGGAACTTCTCAACCACTGGGTGGAACTACCCTTCTTGACAGTGTGTCTCATTGACGGCGCAGCCCTTGGAGGAGGCCTTGAGTTTGCCCTCGCCTGTGACTATCGCGTCGTTACCGACAGCCCCAAGACGAAACTGGGATTCCCGGAGGTGAACCTTGGAATCATTCCAGGCTTTGGCGGAACACAGCGGTTGCCGCACCTGGTAGGCAAGATCGATGCCCTCGACCTCATACTCAGCGGCAAACAGATAAGCGGCAAACAAGCCTACAGAATAGGCCTTGCCGATGCCCACCTGCCGCAGGCCTTTGCCGACGAGAAAACTCGCGAGTTCTGCCTCGGGCTCCTGACCCCGGAGGGCAGTGCAGCGGCACACACACACCGCAAGAAGGCCCGCAGGAAGTCCCTCCTTCTCGAATGCACCCCAGTCGGACGTATCATCATCTACAAGCTCACCGAGGTTGAGCTGAGAAAGAAAACCGGTGGGCACTATCCAGCGCCTTTTGCCGCACTCCGAGTGATTCGCAAAACACACCGAATGGGAATGCGCGCCGGGCTTAAGGTTGAGCGTCACGAGTTTGGTCGACTAGCCCCAAAGCAGATCAGCAAGAATCTGGTTGAGCTCTTCTTTACCGGTGAGGCCCTGAAGCACCACCCCATTATGCAGGGAGAGGGAGCTCCAGGTGCGATCGAGCGAGCGGCGGTGCTTGGTGCCGGGGTAATGGGTGGGCGTATTGCCTGGTTGTTCTCCAATAAACAGATCCCGGTGGCGCTGCGAGACATTAGCTGGGAAGCAGTGCAGCAGGGTTGCCGCGCCGCCCATAGCGTCTACAAAGAAGTTGCAAAGCGTAAATCGCTATCAGCCTCTGAGATCAGCAATGCCATGCAGTTGATCACCGGAACAACCGAGGCTGGTGCCCTTGGCTGGCCCGATATTGTGATTGAAGCCGTGGTAGAGGATCTGGAGACCAAGAAGAAGGTGCTGAGTGAAACCGAGCAACTGGTTGAACCCGACACAATTCTGGCCACCAACACCTCGTCTCTGTCGGTAGCCGCAATGTCAGCCGCGCTCAGCCGGCCTGAACAGTTTGTGGGACTGCATTTTTTCAATCCACCCAACCGAATGCCCCTGGTTGAACTGGTTCGCGGGCCGGATACCTCGGACGACACATTGCGTACCGTGGCCCTCCTCGCACGAAAACTCGGCAAGACTCCAATCCTGGTGAAGGACTGCCCGGGCTTCCTGGTGAACCGTGTGCTCATGCCCTACCTCACCGAGTCTGTAGCCCTTTTGGAAGAAGGGGCAGACCTGCGTCACCTTGACCAGGTGTTTAAGCAGTACGGTATGCCTATGGGACCCATTCGCCTGCTTGATGAAATTGGGATCGATGTAGGGAGCAAGGTCGCCGGAATCCTTGCGACGGCATACGGGGAGCGAATGCAGATTAGCCCCTTCTTTGAAGGAGTAACACAACACCGCGATATGCTCGGCAAGAAAACAAAGGCTGGCTTCTACCTGTATGACAAGAAGAAGCCGCGGCCGAATCCGGCCATGCAGGAGCTTCTACCGCACACGGAAACCCCAGCAGCAAAGTTCGACGACGAGCAACTCAAACTCCGTCCACTGCTCCTCATGGTAAACGAGGCCGCCCGATGCATTGAAGAAGAAGTGGTGGAGAGCCCAGCCTTCCTCGACATGGCCCTAATCATGGGAACCGGATTCCCGGCCTTTCGCGGGGGGCTACTGAAGTGGGCAGATACATACGGCATTGAGCAGGTATACACGACACTCGGCGCTTACGCCGAGAAGTACGGTCCGCGATTTGCGCCTACCCCTCTCATAGAAGAGCTGGCAAGGAAGGAATCTGGCTTTTATGGTCTTTGAGCGGATAGCGCATTCGTAGAGACTATCAGTGACGGTGAGCTTGGGCTTCAGCTCACTCGTCTATACTGGCATATACCTGCTGGTGAGCTTTTTCCAGTCGGTCTGGGCCAAAATGCCGTTCATGCTTGTAAACCTCGGTAGCCTCGGCCACAAGGTACCCGAGCATTGCCCGGTCTTCTTTGTTCAGTCCTCCCCGGTCGGCCTTGGCGTGCAGAAATGAACAGGTGGCGACAAGCTGAAACATCGCCAGACTTAACCGCGTGACTCGGCGCAGATAGAACTCGTGAGCGGGCACCCGTTTTCCGTATCGGATCATACCCCGAGCAAGCTGTCGCCGAACTGCCTTCTCCAACCGACAGGCCAGGGCGTTTGCCTTATGCAGCTCCTTGTGCTCTATGACCAGGCCGTCCAACACTCGGGCTCGCCGAAGCTTGCGCGCAAAGCGCAGCGCACCGAGGGCATTGCCCCCAAACTCCTTAGCATAGCCGCGCAGCAGGGTGAGAGGTGGATACATGGAGTGAATCTCACTCGTACCCTCAAATATCGTCGTTACTCGGAAGTCACGCATGCGCTTCTCGTAGGGCTGGGTGGAAAGAAACCCCGCCCCACCGGCAGTCTGCAGCGCGTCGTACAAGGTGTCCCAGGCGCGCGTGGTACCGTAGAGCTTGCAGTGACTGCTCTCAATGGCCACGTTGGCCAGTGGGTCGGCCTCCAGGGCCTTAGCAGTGAAGAAGGTCATACTTCGCGCAGCAAAGGCGTGCACCTTCGCCCGCACAATCTTCTCCTGTATCAGCTCAAACTCTTTAATTGGGCGCCCAAACTGAACACGCCCGGACGCACGAGCATACATGTCCGCGAGTGACTGCAGCATAATGCCGGATGAAGCCGCTCCAAGGCCCAGCCTTCCGTAATTGAGAATAGTCATTGCAATTTTGAATCCGTCACCGTCCAGACGGTTTTCCACGGGAACCCGCACATCTTTAAACTGAATTGCGGTCGTGGAACTAATCTTGAGGCCCATCTTGGGCATATCCTTGCTTATGTGCACCCCTGCCCAGGCCGTTTCCACAATGAAGGCCCCCATCCCTTTTCCGGGGTTGTTGGGATCTGTTTGGGCAAATACCGTGAGCCCTTGTGCATAGTTTCCATTCGTGATGTAGGTCTTTCCACCGTTGAGAAGGTAGTGGGTCCCGTCTTCCGAGAGCAAGGCTGTTGTACTAATGCTCTGGGCATCTGAGCCGGTTTTTGGCTCGGTCAGAGCATAACCAAACACCATTTCACCCGTGGCCGCCTGAGGCAGGTACTTAGCCTTTTGTTGTTCATTTGCAAAAAGAAGAATGCCCTTCATTCCAATGGAGAGATGCGCAAGTGGAATGAGACACAGGGCCATGTCGTCACCGGAAATTGACTCAATAACCCGCAGGTACTCACTCAGACTGAACCCCAGCCCACCGTACTCGGCAGGGACGGTAATCCCAAATAGACCTATCTGCTTCAAGCCCACCATAACCGGCTCGGGCACACGGCCTTCGGCCTCGAGTTGAGCAGGACTATAGTTCGATGTTACCTCATGCAACCGTGAAACCAGAGACTGCACCTTGCCCTCGTCCACGGCGTCGTAATCCATGAAGAACTGGTCTTTGCGTAAGCTTCCGTGAAAGAGATTCTCCAGGAACCCGACATCACCCATCTGCGCCCCCTCGTGACAACTGCCAATTACGGTACACTTTACGCCCGCCGTGGGCGAAAGTCAAAAACAAAACAGAGGCGTCTCTCCGGACTGCTCTATTGGGCTATCAGGAATTTCCTGATAGACAACCAAGCGGTCTATGACGAGAATGTACAACGGATAGCGGGTGTAGGAGAGCGGACTCCGTATAGGCCTGTTATTCTTCGTTTGCGCGTGCCTGTCGACCGGTTGGTCGGCAGGCTTTTTTTATGCCCAGCTGTCCGGTGCCCGGCGTCCAGATGTCCCAGCTGTCCGCCACCGGCGAACGCGGGCTCCGTCTTGCGACCTACGCTTCAGCTTCCGTCCGCCGACTCAGTCGCGCACACGGATCACGACCAGCCTTGGCTGATCACTGCTCGCACTCAACTCCACGACATCGTCATGAATCCTGAGCCTGTCGGCGGTGAGCGGCGAAACCCACAGTCGGAGCTCCTCGCGTGGAGGTTCAGCCTCATGGCTTATCTGCAGTGCGCCGTCGTCCCGACGCGTATGCTCATCCGAGGGCCAGGGAAGGCCAGGGCCGTGGGCCCTGTACACCGTGTACAGTGGCTGAATGTGAGCCTCGGGAGTTATTTGGAAACCACCGAAAACCGGCGACTGGCTGACAGAGTGGATATAGTGCAACTCAAAGGTGTCACCAGGGACGACATCTGTAGAGTAGTAATAGGCGGTGTCGCGCCCAAGTAGTACCTCAAGCTGAAGCCGTGATACATCGCTGCCTGCACAGGCACTCAGTCCAACACTCAGTACCAAGAGCGCGAACGCACCATGGACTATGCGGCAGCCCGCGGACGGCGCCGCGGCACTGCTACGCCTCATATGATGGGAATCTCGTCCCGTATCAACCGCTTTGCCTTATGGCGCTGATACATGTAGATCGCCACAAAGGCAACTAAACTTATGATGTCCGTCGTTATGGTCGGCCACACCATTGCAATCGAAATAGCCAAGAGTACTGCGGTTTCCCACCACTCAAGCTTGACAATAAGCCACTGTTGTATAACGGCACTGAAACAGTAGATTCCAAACAAGGCGGTGATACCTATCAAGACAATCTTGGTCCAGGTAGTGTCAACCATGAGAAACTCGGGATTGTACACAAACATAAAGGGCAGAAAGAAGGCCCCCAGGTCAAATTTGAAGCCGTACAGCCCTGTTCGTATGGGGTCAGAGCGCGCTATCGCGGCGGCTGCATAGGCAGCAACGCCCACCGGAGGGGTATCGTCGGCCAGTATTGCGTAATAGAGAATGAAAAGGTGCACCGCAACAACTGGCAGGGTTGGCTCAACCGCGAGAATAGCTGGAGCGACCAGTGTCGCCATCACCGCGTACTTAGCCGTAGTTGGCAACCCCAAACCTAAAATGATTGACAGGAATGCGGAGCCTAACAACAGCAAGAACAGGCTTTGGTCAGCAAGAACCGAGAAGATAAGAGTTACACGCATCCCCATGCCGGTCAGCGTCACAACCCCGACTATGATCCCAGCACTTGCACAAGCGACCGCAATACCTGCCATGCTCTTGGCCGAGGAATCTAAACTCCCAATGAAATCGGCCCAGAGGCCACGGCCCTCTTCAAGGAGCGACGGAATCAGCTGAACCGTGCCAGCCTTGAGGCCACGTGCAATTCGCACCCCCCGCTTGAACACAATCAATCCTATAGAGGTGAGGATAGCAAAGTATCCGGCCGCATAGGGCGTCATGCGAGCAATCATGAGGTAGTAGACCAGCACTCCAATTGGAATCCAGTAAAAGATACCCAGCAAAAAGGTCGACCAGAAGGGCGGAATCTGGTCCTTTGGCATGGGCTTCATGCCGGTCTTGGCCGCCTGCAGGTGAACCATTCCCAGCAGTCCGGCATAGCTAATCAGCGCGGGCAACAAAGCAGCCCCAGCTATTTGCCAATAGGGAATTCCGGTGAACTCAGACATAATGAAGGCTGCCGCTCCCATAACCGGTGGCAGAAACTGCCCATTCGTCGAGGCTGCGGTCTCAACGCCGCCCGCAACATCGGCATCAAAGCCGGTGTCCTTCATGGTTGGTATGGTAATTGAGCCGGTCACCACCGTGTTCGCGACCGAACTGCCAGCAATACTACCCATGAAGCCGCTTGCAAGGACCGATGCCTTGGCTGGCCCTCCGCGAAAACGCCCTAGAAGTGCAAACGCAATCTTAACTATATAGAGTCCGGCTCCGGAGGCTTGAAAGAAGGAGCCGAACAGCACAAAGGCAAACACAAAGGTAGCAGAAACCCCTATAGGAATACCAAATATGCCGGAGTTCGTTATGTACAGTTCATTAATCACCCGGGTAACTCGGTAGCCACGGTGGCCAATGAGATCCGGCATGTACTGGCCCACGAATGGGTAGATAAGAAAGACCAAGGCCACGGTCGGTAAAGCCAGACCAAAGGCCCGGTATGCAGCCACAAGGATTAGGGCAATGGCAAGCCCGCCCATCCATAGGTCTGCAGTAATGGGTGCGCCTACTCGAGTCGCAATTTCCCGGTAGTTGTAAAAGATGTAGAAAATACTGATAAAACCTATGACCGCCAGGAGAATGTCATACCACGCAACGGAATCATAGTTTTCAGTCTTTTTCCGGTTATGTGGAAAATACAAAAAACAAAGTGCAAGTCCAAACGACAGATGCAGGCTCCGCTGCAACACCGAGGTCAGCATTCCAAACCCAAGAGTATAGAAGTGAAAGGAAGACCATGCTATACCCAGCAGAAAAATGAACAGTCCGATCTTTCCCGGAGGAGTACGTACCCGCCCCTCATCACTGAGCTTGGAAAGGTCAATTTCATCCCCGTCCATTACGACGCTTTCAATGCTCAAGGTTGTGTACTCCTCTTCTCGGTATAGGGATCAATGGTGCAGGGCATTTTGCCCTGCACCGACCTAAGACACGTTTTCGTGGCAGAGAGAGCTGCCTACCTCATACCCTTTCCGGCAAAGAAGCGTTCCGCACCTGGGTGCAGCGGAATGGGCATGCCGTCAAGGCCACTCTCAACAGTGATCCAGCGCGCCTGTGAGTGCGCTGAGTGTACAATCCCTATGTTATCAAAGATTGCGGTCATGAAGTTGTACACAATGTCGTCCGAGAGATCCTCACGTGCCACAACAATGGACACAACACCAACCGTCTGAGCCTCTGCAACTCCGCTGTAGGCATCACCTGGAATAGTGACGACAGCATAGAAGTCTTCCATTGCCATGAGACGTTCAGCGTACTGGCCGCTGATTGGAACAATCTTAATGTCCTGGGTAACCGCAAGGTCTGCAATTACCGCCCCGCCTATAGCAACAGTGAAGAAGGCTGCATCAATTCGTCCATCGCGCAGGAAGTCGGCAGCTTCACTTGGCTCCAGGCGCTCGGCGACCGCAAGATCATTCTCAGTGAGTCCCGCAGCCTCAAGCACCTGCATGGCGTTGACCGTGGCTCCACTTCCCAGTGGGCCAAGCGCGACACGCTTACCAGCAAGATCGGATGGACTGTTGATCCCTGAACCCTCACGCGCAACAAGTTGAACCGGTTCCGGATACAGTGCAAACATACCTCGCATATTGGTGATAGGGTTTCCGTCCCAGGCATTGCGGCCATTGTAGGCATATGATGCTACGTCGTTCTGAACAATAGCCATGTCAAGGTCTCCGCTCCCAATCAAGTTGCTGTTCACAACCGACGCCCCGGAGGACTCAACGGTTAGGCTCACCCCGTCCATATGAAGGTGAACAACGCGCGACATAGAGCCTGCAATGGGATAGTAGGCACCGGTAACCCAACCACCACCCATGTTCAGGCGTGTCGTGCTCGGCCCTGCTTCCCTGCCACCACCGGCAAACAGGTTTGCGGTGCCAGCCGTGAAGATGAGGAGAAATGCCGCCGCCACCATGAGCAACCGCACCGTCTTCCGTGTAGAGAAATTCGTCATAAAAGGCCCCCTTTTCGACTCAAGAAACTGACAAGAAAAACATCCGTGTGGATCACTTCTTCCTATCACCCCCTTGTGACACTGGTATATGCGTCACCGCCACTCCTCTACTCATAAAGGAGTGTGGCAACGCCCCCGTAGCAATGAACGTCCACAGGCGTTCGCCAATGAACTTAACCGTACTAAAGTCGTCAACAATTACCGGGCTGTCAAGACTATTGCTCTCTACTCTCGTACAGCGCGGCTCTTTTGAACTGTGGAAAAGTCCGTTGGTAAATATGCAGAAAGTCCCCTCAATGTGCAAGCGCAAAGCACAAATTGAGCGCAATATTTTCACTGAATTGTACTGCTAATCCGACAATCCTACGCAGATGTCGCGTTTTGTTGGCGCCGCTTCCCGCATTTCATCATGCCGGTAAAGAAGTTCTCTGTATGGGACGAAAATTTATACAGGTGAAGAACATGGATATCCGAACAGCCAACTGGACGAGACGATGCACCGGTGCGTTGCTCTTAGCGCTGCTGCCGACGCTCGCGTACGGTCAAAACCTAACACAGCAACTGCATTCAGCAGCCCGAGCTGAGGACCCGATCGCAGTTCAGAACGCACTTGACCTTGGAGTGGCGGTAGATGCCCGTGACGCCTACAACTGGACGGCCCTCATGCTGGTAGCAGCCGTGAACTCCCCCACCTCTCAGCAAGCTGAGGCCGCAGCACGAATTCTTATTGAGGCTGGAGCAGATGTGAACGCACGCAGCCTTGACGGGTGGAGCCCGTTGCATTTTGCCGGGGCACTGGGAGGCAACCCCGCAGTGGTGGAAATTCTCCTGGAGGCGGGCGCCAATATCGAGGCCCGTACCATGGAGAGCTGGTCCGCCGAAATGACCCTGGCTCGCTATACAGGTGAACAGCGGTTACAGCGCTCTATAGGCCCCGGCATGGTGACCGGCAGCGACATTGGATATACGCCTCTCATGGCTGCTGCCAGGTTTGGTGAGCTCGAACTCGTCATGGCCTTGCTCGGGGCGGGAGCGGACCCGAGCGCCCGCGACGAACGGAACCGTACTGCCTGTGACTACAGCCGCGACAGGACTCATTTGGCAGGCACCGATATTTCAGAGCGACTGTGTCAGGACAAGTAGCAATCTCTCATTTTGAGGCTGTTCTTATCGGCGACTAGCGGCGACTAGCGGCGGGAACACTTCTGCACAAAGGCTGTGAAAACTTGCTGTGACTCAGGGTCTGTTTTTGCCATCATTTCCGGATGCCACTGCAGACCAACCACAAAACGGTCTCCCGCACGCTCAATGGCTTCAATAATTCCGTCGTCCGCTACGGCAGTGACCTTGAAGTCCGGCGCAACGTCCTTAACTGCCTGATGATGAAAACTGTTGACCGCAATGCGCTCCTTTTGGAGCATGGCATGCAGACTGCTCTCAGGAGTTATTGAGACATCGTGCCCCGGGTACTCAAAGGGGAATACACCAAAAAGCATGTGCATGCCCGCTTCGGGGCGTTGCTTTTCAAGAGCCTGGTAACAGCTCCCACCGCCATGAACGTTTAAGAGCTGCATGCCACGGCAGATCCCCATAACCGGATAGTTGTGGCGTTCCAACACGTGAGTAAGGAGCGCCAGTTCATGCTTGTCACGATAGGGTCTGGTTTCCTCCAGGCCGTACATTGGTGCTTCCCCATAGTGGGCCGGAACAATATCCGAGCCACCCGAAAGAAGAAGCCCATCAAGTCCCGCCAGTACCTCCTCAAGTGCGGATGTATCCTCAAGGACCGGCAGCACAAGCGGTGCACCGCCTGCCGCAGCTACAGCGTTGACGTAGGCGTCAATGAAGCCTTGTCGTGTTGTGTTGGTAACTCCGATAATCGGTCTCATGGTTGTTGCTCCTTGTGTTTGAAGAGGTTGGGTACGCTCTGATTCCCGGTGGCGTTTCTACGCCGTCTCGCGAAGCACACAGCGTACATAATGGTTAGGCTCAACTTCAAGCAGTTCCACCGGGCGGCGGCACCGGTCCTGCCGAACAGGGCACCTGCCGTAAAAGCGGCAGATTGATGGTGGATTGACTGGACTCGGCACATCACCCTCAAGGATAATCCGGTGGTGCTCGGTACTCCGTGTTATTCTTGGAATTGCCGAGACCAGGGCCTCGGTATAGGGATGCAAAGGGTTGTGAATGACCTCGTCGGCATCGCCTAGCTCAACGATCTGTCCCATATACATCACCGCGATTCGGTCACTTATATGTTTCACAACCGAAAGATCATGTGCAATGAAGAGGTAGGTGAGTTGCAGCTCGTCCTGCAGCTCCTCAAAGAGATTGAGAATCTGGGCCTGTATTGAAACATCCAGAGCCGAGACGGGTTCATCCAGAACCAAAAACTCCGGTTCAAGAGCCAAGGCTCGCGCAATTCCCACCCGCTGACGACGTCCACCGTCGAGCTCGTGCGGATAAGAATTAATCAATCTGGAGGCAATACCAGCGTAGTCCATGAGCGACTCAACCTTCTGCCGCAATGCCTTCCCCTTGGTATACAGCTTGTGTACCAGGAGTGCTTCACCAATGATCTCGGCAACACTCATTCTGGGGTCGAGTGAGGAATAGGGATCCTGAAATACAATCTGCGCCTTCCGTGCAAACTTCTTGAGCTCCGTTCTATTCAGTGACTGTACATCGGTTCCACGGAAGAACACCTGACCGGATGTCGCGTCCAGCAGGCGAACCAGAAGGCGGCCGGTTGTAGACTTGCCGCAGCCGCTCTCACCCACAAGGCCAAGCGTCTCTCCCTGGTTGATATGGAGACTCACACCGTCGACTGCGTGCAGTGTCCCTTGCTTGGTCCTGAATTCCTTGTGGAGGTCAACAAGCTTCACCAGGGGTCCTTGTATACTCTCAGCCATCGGTGCCTTCCTTGTTGTCGTACAGGTAACATCGAGATTCGTGGCCGGGACCGACCCCGTACATGGGTGGGATCACACCGGAACAGCGCTCCATCACGTGAGGGCAGCGCGGGTGAAAGCTACAGCCGCTGGGTAGTTCCATTGCATCGGGCATGAGCCCCTGAATAGGCCTAAGCTTGCTCTTGCCGCGTTGTTCGATATCTGGGATGGAACCAATCAGTCCGACGGTATAGGGGTGTTGGGGGTGCTCAAAGACCTGCTCTACTGTTCCTGTCTCTACAATGTCCCCGGCGTACATGACAGCAACCCGATCCGCAACCTCGGCAACCACTCCTAGATCGTGACTGATCATGATCATTGCCGAGTCAAACTCGGATTTGAGGCGTTTCATGATCTCAAGGATCTGTGCTTGAATAGTTACATCGAGCGCAGTGGTGGGCTCATCTGCAATGAGGAGAGCCGGATTACAGGCAAGCGCCATAGCAATTACTACTCTTTGTTTCATCCCTCCGGAAAACTCATGGGGGTAATCATCAATGCGTCCTGCCGGAATGCCGACCACCTCCAGCATTTCTCCAGCCCGTTTGATCGCCTGGGAATGAGTTAGCCCCTGATGAAGCTCTATATTCTCGGCAATTTGTTTTCCAACGCTAAAGACAGGGTTTAGGGAAGTCATTGGATCCTGAAAGATGATGGTAATCTTGTTGCCGCGAATCCTTCGCATCTCACGCTCAGTCTTCTTCAGCAGACTTTCCCCCCGGAACAAGATATCCCCGGCAACAATCCGCCCAGGAGGGTCCGGAACCAGGCGCATAATGGAGAGGGCGGTTGTGGTCTTTCCTGCTCCGGTCTCACCCACCAGACCAAGCGTTTCACCAGGCTTGAGTGTTAGATCTATACCGTTGACCGCCTCAGCAGTACCGTCGTCAGTTACGTAGTGTACATGGAGGCCTTTCAACTCCAAAAGGTATTCGCTACTCACGCGTCGCTCCTTGTCACTTAGTTCTTCAGCCGCGGGTCAAGTGCGTCGCGAAGTCCGTCACCAACCAGATTGAATGCCAGGACTGTGAACATGATCGCGACTCCGGGAAAGGTCGCCATCCACCATGCGTCACGGAGATACTGGCGACCTCCGGACAGCATTGCTCCCCATTCCGGTAGCGGCGGTTGGGCGCCAAGTCCCAGAAAGCTCAGTCCGGCAGCAATGATAATGGTGTCACCAATTCTCAAGGTCGCTTGCACCAGGATCGGTGCAAAGGCGTTTGGAATAACATGACGCAGAATAATCCAGGTATGACTGCATCCGAGGGCTCTGGCGGCCTCGATATACTCATTCTCCTTGACCGACATTACCGAAGAGCGAATGATTCTGGCAAAATAGGGAATAGAGTTAACCCCAACAGCAATCATCAAGTTGGTTAGGTTTGGCCCCAAGGCCGTCACCAAGGCTACCGCGAAAATGAATCCCGGTATTGCAAGAATCACGTCCATGATCCGCATGATGAACTGGTCACGCGATCCACCGTAGTACCCGGCAATGGCCCCCAAGCCCCCGCCAATCACAAGTCCTATCGATGTAGTGATGAACCCGATTGAGAGCGAAAGCCTTGATCCGTGAATGATGCGCGAGAGTATATCGCGTCCCAAATGGTCTGTTCCCAAGATAGCTTCTGCCGACGGCGCAAGGAACCTGCGACCAAGCTGCTGATCATCCAAACCTTCCGGTGCGACAAAGTCGGCACCGATTGCAACAAAGGCCAGAAAGATTAACAGAACCATCCCGGACATAGCCCACTTGTTCTTTCGGAATTGGCGCCAGGTCTCGTCAAAGCGAGTGCGTTGCTTGCGCCCGGTACCTATGGTCGGTGGTACCGGAAGGGATTCGCCAGTTGTTGCATTTCGTAGTCGTACTGCCATAACCTACCTATACCGTACCTTGACCCGCGGATCTATAAAGGAATAGAGCAAATCAACCCCCAGTGTAACGAGGCTAAAAATGATGGCATAGGTCAAGATAATACCCTGCACCACGTTGTAGTCCTGAGCCCGCACCGCATCAATCAGAAGTCTCCCAATTCCGGGCCAGGCAAAGATTCTCTCGGTTACAACCGAGCCTCCAAGAAGCACCCCAAAACGCAGACCAATGATGGTAACTACCGGCATAAGGGCGTTGCGCAGCGCATGCACAAAAACAACCTTAAATGGGCTCAACCCCTTGGCCTTTGCCATCCGAATGTAGTCCTGCCTCAACACCTCAAGCATTGAGGATCTCGTTATCCGGGTAATAAAGGCAGCGTGAGCCGTACCAAGTACAATCGCTGGCATGATCATGTGCTGCATTGTTCCGTATCCAGATGCCGGAAGCAGCGTGTAACCAAAGCTGTTGGCCCAGAATACCGCGAAGAAAAGGATCAGCATGAGTCCAAGCCAGAAGTTTGGCATTGAGACGCCTAAGAGCGCGGTTACCATTGCGCCACCGTCCCAGACGGTGTACTGACGTACCGCAGCAACTACTCCAGCAATGAGGCCGATCATGATCGCTATCACCAATGAGGCAGTTGCCAGCTGCATTGTAGCCGGGAGTCGGGACAGTATGAGTCCAAGTACCGACTGACCGGTGCGAAAGGAGTTTCCTAGATCCCCCTGTGCCAAACGGAGCAAGAAGTCACGGTACTGAACAAGAAAGGGCTCATTCAGTCCCAGGAAATCGCGCATCATTGCAATATCCTCCGCAGTAGCATCTTGTGGGAGCATGATCGTGGCCGGATCTCCGGGGGTGAAAAACATAATGGCGAACACGATGAAGGTGGCGCCCAGCAGTACCGGGATGAGCGAGAGTAGTCGTTTAAAGATGTAGCGTATCACTCGTGTTCAACCTCACAAGGCGGTGGGGCCGGCAGCGCCTGCCAGCCCCAAACTCGCCGTTCGCGCCCCATGCGTGGAGCGCGAACCCTTTCAACGTTTCTAGTTAAGCCCCACCTCGTGGAACATGTGGTAGCCGGAAGGCGACGGTACAAAACCAGTTACGTTTGCCCGTACGCCAACCGCTTCACGGTCGTCAGCTACCGGGATAATAGGCGCAAAACCTGAGATAAGCTCCTGAGCCTCGCGGTAGATCTGCTCACGACGTGCTGCATCAGGTTCTCTGACACCGGCCAGGAGCAGTTCATCCAGTTCGGGCAGCTCGGTGTAAGAACGGTTTGCCGCACCGATGTTTCCGGAAAAGTAGTTCGGATGCAGCGCATGATGCGGGTCCCCGGTGCTCGCGAGCCATGCCAATTGAGCCATGTCGTGTTCGCCACCGGCAGTCATCTGCAGATAGGCGCCCCACTCCATAATCTCGATATCAATCTCTATTCCAAGCTCTCGCAGTTGGCTACCCATGATCTCGGCAATGGTCTGACGTGGTGAGCTGTCGTCAATGGTCATGGTCATGCGAAAACCGTCAGAGTAACCGGCCTCTGCGAGTAGTTCGCGAGCACGATCCATGTTACGGGGGTACATGTACACATCGGGATTAAAGGCCCAGATTGAGCTGTTCATATATCCACGGGCTGGGGTTCCAGCACCACCATAGGCAACCTCGGCGAGCTCCTCAATATCGAGGGCGTAACTAATAGCCTGCCGTACACGCACATCGTTAAAGGGTTCCGCTTGAGTATTAAACAGAATGTAATGCAGTCGCATGGCCGCGTATTCGTAAAGCTCTACACTGCTGCTTTCACGAAGACGATTAAAATCCGTTTCCGGAATCTGTTGTGCCACATGAACACCACCAGTTTCGACCTCAATGGTTCGGCTGCTGCCTTCAGGAATGCCGCGGAATGTAAGTTGTTCCACCTGGGCAGGACCACGCCAGTGCTCATCAAAGCGCTCGAGATGTACCGCCGTACCACGATCCCAGCGAGAAAGCTTGAAAGGCCCGGTTCCAACCGGATTCGCACCAAAGTCCGCGCCATGCTCCTCTACTGCCGCCTTGCTAACGATCAAGGATGAGCTGTGTGCAAGATACGTGAGTACTGCCGCAAAGGGCTGGTTGGTGGGAATGCGAATGGTGTAGTCATCAATTACCTCAATGTTTTCTACATCAATCATGGCGAGACGGGATCGACCCGCAAAACCCAAACTGCGGTCCAGAAGCGTCTCATAGGTAAACTTTACGTCCTCGGCAGTGAACTCAACCCCGTTATGGAACAAGACATCCTGGCGAAGATTAAACTCTATAGTTCGTTCATCTACAAATGACCAGTCGGTAGCAAGCGCTGGTTCCACGCCCATGTCGTCGGTTCTCCGAACCAAACCGTCAAATATCTGATTGTTTATCCAGTGAGAAGCGGTGTCCTCAACCGCCCGTGGATCCATGGTCTGAGTTTCTGCGAAGTTGGCCACTATCAAGTGGCTTTCTGCTACCGCAGCTTCCTCGCTTGGCGCACATCCGATGAGGATTGCAGCACTAAGCGTGACTACAGCCAGTAGAATGAATGTTCGACTCTTCATTATCATTTCCCTCCGTATTCTTTTTGAATAGATATAGCTTCTACTCAATCATGACACCTTCGGAACAGAGTAGAGAGAAAGGTGAGTCCTCGTCAAACCTGAGCAGCGGCATATGGGGTAATTTTTCTTCCTGAAGCAATAAACGGTAGAGACATGACAACACCCGATCTTGTTGAGCTTCTGTGTCCACAACCATATTGACCGCAAGCGCATGACCTCCTATGATTCGCGTTAGACTTTTGTTAAGAAAGTCGGATTTTAAGGAGGAGCTATGCAAAAAATGAGTACACAGTCGAACCTGACACGGTTTGTTGTGTTGGCAACGGTGGCCATCATTGCCTCAATGTTGGTCGCTTGTGGCCCTGCGGAACAAGCCGCAGTAGAACGCGACACCCTGACCATTGCGATTGGCGCGGAGCCGGAATCGCTTGATCCGGTTCGAATGACGTCGGCCCCGGCGGCAACCGTGGGTGAGCACGTTGTCGAACGGTTAATCTACATGGAAGAGGACGGTACGCTGACCCCTATGCTTGCCACAAGCTGGGAGGCGAACGAGGACAGCACCGTTTGGACATTTGAAATTCGTCAGGGCGTAACCTTCCACGATGGCGAGCCACTGAACGCCGAAGCGGTTGCAGTAAACCTTTCACGTTTTGTGAATCCCGATGTAGGAGCAGCATACGCCTTCCTCCTCGGAAGCGTTCAAGAAATTGAGGCTGTTGGTGAGTACACCCTCCAACTAACCCTTGCTCAGCCCTTCGCTCCTATCCTGTCGCACCTGTCCCACAGTTTTATCGGTATTGTTAGTCCTGCCCAACTCGAGGGACTTTCGCCCGAGCAAACCTTTGAGATTCCTGTAGGAACCGGCCCCTACGTGATGGACCGCTGGAGCCGTGGCGACAGCATCCGTCTCAGCGTGAACGAAGACTTCTATGGTTCAACTCCACAGATTCCAAACCTGGTTTTTAACTTCATTCCGGAAGAGTCGGCTCGAATTGTTGCGCTTGAAACCGGTGAGGCAGATGCCATCATGGCCGTCCCCCCGGCAGACGTTCAACGACTTCAGGGAGACCCGGATATCGATGTCGTCTTTCAAACCGCCGTTCGCACGATCTACATCAGCTTTAACAACATTCGTGAACCATTCACCGATCCGTTGGTACGACGTGCACTGAATCATGCCGTGGACAAACAAAGCATTGTAGATTCCATCTTTGAAGGTGTTGGTTTTGTCGCGGATGCGCCAATTCCTGATGCAGTATTCGGTCACACCTCTGTTGGCCCCTATGCATATGATCCCGAACTCGCCCGTGAACTGCTGGCCGAAGCAGGATACCCGGACGGTTTCAGCATGACGCTGCACCACCCTACCGGTCGTTACCCGCTTGATTCAACAGTTGCACAGGCGGTCCAGTCCATGCTCGCCGAGGTTGGCATTGACGCAACCCTGGAAACCCGTGAGTGGACGAGCTACCTGCAGTTCACCAGCCAGCCGCCAGATCAGGCCGAGTACGATGCATTCATGCTCGGTTGGGGTACGGTCACTCTGGATGCTGACTACGGTCTCTTTGCCCTGTTGCACACACGTCAGTGGAACCCGAACGGCAACAACCGTGGCTTTTACTCCAACGAACGTGTCGATGAGCTCCTGAGCGCAGCCCGTGTTGAGACAGATCCAGCTAAACGAGCTCCCATGTACAATGAAGCAATTGAGCTGATCTGGGACGACGCTCCCTGGATCTATCTTTACAATGCAGGACAGATCAATGCGGTTCGCACCGATGTTGGGGGGCTCATTCATCACCCACTTGAGAACCTCAGCGCCTGGGATGCCTACTTCCGATAGACCATTGCGGTTCATTGGAACATAGCATCACAGTTCCAGACTCCGTCACGTTGTGACGGAGTTTTCCCGGCCCCGCAAAGGGCCGGGATGACCTTGGGCTCTTCTGAAGAGGAGCCCAAGGCCATCCTTTTTTTGGGGAGCACTTCATTGTACCAGTACATTGCACGACGCCTGGCGCTCACGATACCGGTGGTGATAGGAGTCTCGATAATTGTCTTTGGAATAATCAGACTTATTCCAGGAGACCCCGCCCGCGCAATGGCAGGAGTAAATGCAACTCCACAGTTTATTGAGCAGGTGCGCGTACGTTACGCCCTGGATCAACCGCTACCGGTTCAGTACGGGCGATTCATTGTAGCCTTCATGC
>SLAA01000135.1 GCA_007127105.1 Spirochaetales bacterium
CAGCTCGCCGCCGAGTGCGGCAGGAAAAGCCCGCGCGTCTTCATTAATGCCGCACGAGACTTTCTCTATGACCCGGAGGACCTGCGGCAGGCCCTTGCCGACGGCACAATACGGGCGGCAGCGGTTGATGTTTTTCCAAATGAGCCCGGTAGTCGAGAGGACGGCTGGAACAACCCCTATGCAGACCTAAACCTTGTGACAACGACACCTCACATTGGAGCTGCAACCGAAGACGCGCAACCTCGAATCGCGCTCCACATGGCAATGAGCGCCCACATGCTCGATCAACGTGGAGCAATACGGGACACGGTATTTCGTCCCAAGCTTCAGATCAACCTTGATACCCGCCCCCCGTACTGGGCACTCTCGGTTGTTCACAGTGACCGCCGAGGTACCAAGAAAGCAATCAGTGACGCTATCTTTGAGTCTGGGGCCAACAACATCGACTCCAGTCATCGTGACCTGCCGCGTTTCGGAATAGCCTACGACATTAGTGCCATTGACAAGCCGCTCTCGGATGAGGAACTCCAGCGAATGATCCGAAAGGCCTGTGAGATATCCGACGATCCGAATGCAATTCGATCCATACGTCAGTTTCATGTGGACGAGCGCCGAGCATAGCGCAGAAAGGTACAGGAATTCATGGCTCAAACCCATTTCTACACAGTGCTGTCACGCTACTACGACGACTTGTTTCCCGCCGAGGAGGACACCCTCAACTTCCTCACCTCTCGGCTCAGGTCCAACTCGCCGGTCCTTGATGCGGCATGCGGCAGCGGGAACTATACCCGCGCCTTGTTAGACCTTGGGCTGGATGTCTATGGAGTCGACTCCGAGGTAGAGATGATTGAGATTGCACGCGCCAAAGGACAGTCCGAGCGCTTCTTCGCAGGTGATATGCTTGAGCTCCATCAACTCCCACCGGCGCCCTTTGGCGGGGTATTCTGCATTGGCAATTCGCTGGCGCATGTGTCCTCACGAGACGAGGTGGCGGCCTTTGCTGTGCGAGCTAAGGAAGGCATGTTGCCTGGCGCCCCTCTCCTGATTCAGGTTATGAACCCCGAGCGGCTCAAACCAAACGAAGCTGTTGCCCTGCCCAGTCTCAAGGCGCCGGGGGTAGCACTGCACCGCAGCTATACCTACTCACCCGAGTCGGCACACATACAGTTTGCTGCACAGCTGGTCACGGACCAGCGTGAAGAGGTGGAGCTGAACCAGACCTTGCTCGCTATCACCGAGGCGCTGCTCAGGCAGCACCTCTCAGAGGCCAGCTTCTCTGAGATTGAGGTGGCGGCTAACTTCTCTGGCGCCGCTTTTGAGCGGCAGGACTCCCCAATGCTGGTCATAAGCGCCCGCGCATAGCCGCTCAGCTTCCGTCCAACTCTGCTTTTCCTGGCGAAGCCCCTCAACGATGCTTGGCATATTGTAGAACTTTCCGGTACACTCGGCCCAATTGCTGCCTTAGAGTTATTTCGACCTGTGGAGGGTGAACATGGCACGGTCCCAAAGCATGTCAAAAAGTATTATTGTATTTGTATCATTGGTTGTCTTGGCCCTCACCGGTTTGAATTTGTGGCGTTCCTTCACCCAGATGCGAACAGCCATTTATGCCGAGGCACGTAGCGATCTACAGCAGGCAGCGGACACCTTTGAGGCCATGATTGAGTTACGCCTGCGGGATCTTTCGCTGGTGGTTGAGTCGGTTCTCCGGGATGAAGCACTACGCTCAGCATTTTCCGCCCGCGACCGTGAGGCTGTTGCCACTCGTATTGTTCCCTATTTTGAAGGCTTGGACCAGCTGGCCGGTATAAACCAGATGCAGTTTCACACACCCCCAGCAGTATCATTTCTCCGTGCGCATTCGCCTCACCAGTACGGCGACAACCTTGCCGCGTTCCGCACCACGGTACTGGTGGCAAACCGGCGCCAGATCCCGGTGCGCGGTCTGGAAGTTGGCCGGAGCGGACCGGGGCTACGCGTGGTGCACCCTGTTTTTTATCAGGACGAACATGTGGGTTCCTTCGAGTTGGCCGGGTCGCTCGACTCGCTTCTGGCGACCTTGCAGGCAACCATGGAAGTTGGATACAGCATAGGAATCTATGAAGAGGTCTTTGAGCAGGCTCGCAGGTTTGATGCACTGGTGGACGACGTGCTCGCCCGGGGTTCGGTGTACTACCGACACAGCAGGCCGATCTACGCCGGTCTTGCTGGCCTTTTCACGCCGGAGACAGAGAGTTACGAACTCAACGGCAACACCTATGTAGCTGAGGAATTTGTACTGAGAGACTACTCGGGTGAAGAGATTGGAGCCCTTCTGCTTGCAGTCAGCATACAAGACGAACTGGATGCAGTCATGTCCGGCTTCCTGAACACCGCACTGGGAAGCATTGTGGTTGGGCTTCTCGCCCTGGCCGTCATGACCTTTTATGTGAAACGAAAGCTCAAGCCGCTGGGAAGCACAGCCGCCGCTTTGGAAGAGATAGCGGGCGGGGGCGGTGACCTGAGGCAGCGGATAGCGGGAGCCGGTACGGACGAGGTAGGCCGCGTGGCCATGGCTTTTAACAGCTTTGTCGGCGGACTCGGTGAGATGATGGCAACCATTCGAAGCTCAACCGATACCCTGAGCGAGGTTGGCAGCAGTCTCGTGACGAACATGGAGGAAACGTCCTCGGCCATTACCGAGATTAGCGCAAATATTGCCAGCGTCAAGAATCAGGTTATTACGCAGTCGACCGGCATCACCGAAACCTCGAGCACGGTGGAGCAAATTAGCAAGAACATTGAGTCCCTGGACAAACGTATAGAGGACCAGGCTTCCGGCCTGAGGCAGTCTTCGGCAGCTATTGAGCAAATGATTGCGAATATTCAGTCGGTGACCATGACTCTGGAGAGTTCAGCACAGCGTTTTGACGCCCTGAAGAGAGCTGCCGAGGACGGGCGCACCAAGATTGACGGAATGAATGACATACTCACCCAGGTTGCGGCGCAGTCGGACGGCCTGCTTGAGGCAAATGCCGCAATTCAGCACATAGCCTCCCAGACCAATCTATTGGCTATGAACGCGGCAATTGAAGCGGCCCATGCAGGCGAACATGGCCGTGGCTTTGCGGTTGTTGCGGACGAGATACGCAAGTTGGCCGAGGGTGCTGCGGCACAGGCGACCGAGAGTACCGCAACGCTGCAGTCGGTGAAATCTGCCATTGATAATGTTGTCGATGCCTCTGGCTCGGTCTCCATCTCATTTACTGATCTTCATAAACTGGTGAGTGAGACACACGAACTTGAGCTGCAAATCAAGGGGTCAATGGACGAGCAAAGCAGCGGGAGCACCGAGATCCTGCAGGCCTTAAGCAGCATGAACGATATCACCACCGAGGTGAGTGAGGGCTCCAAGGAAATGAATCAGGGCAGCCGCATGATAACCGATGAAATGCAACGCCTCATTGAGATTTCTGAATCGGTTCGTCAAAGCATGGAGGAGATGTCCTCCGGCGCAGACCAGATTACCGCGGCGGTGACTCAGATAGTGGAAATGACCGGCACCAATCAGGAGGCGGTACAGACGGTGAGCGAACTCATCTCACGCTTCAAGCTCAACGGCGATGCATAGCTCACTTGATTCCGGACTCGTTTGCAAGAGACTCAAGCCGGACCGCAAGGTCCGGTAGCAGCCGGTCAAGGAGCATGCGCCCGCGCTTGCGAACAACAACCCGCCCTGCCGCGAAACTACGACGGTCAAGATACACGGCTCCTTTCCAGCCTTCCAGAGCCGCACGCAGTGCCGCTACATCTATCCCAAACTCGCCTGCACAGGCGCCGATCCGCACCCCCTCGCTCGTACGCAGCCCCAAGAGAAAACGCTCCAGAAGCAGGTCCTGGCCGCTGAGATACTCAAGCGTATGAGCCGCGGTACCCAGCCCGCCTTCGCCACCTGCGGCCTGAAGGTACTCACCTAGTGCGGGGTTGCTCATGCGTACTGCGAGCGGGCCAGGCGGGCCAGGCGGGCCAGGCGGGCGGCTCGGGCCAGGCGGGCCAAGCGGGAGTGTGCCGACTGCGCCGGGGCCTAACCCAAGATAGGGCCGCCCCTGCCAGTAGCCTGAGTTGTGTCGCGCATGTTTCCCGGGCAGGCAGAAGTTAGAGATCTCGTAGTGCCGGTATCCATTATGGCGCAGCAGTGCGGCCGCGGTCTCCCATAGGCTGTCGCGGTGAGAAGGCTCCCCCAAACTCACCAAGCCATCTTGTACCCGGCGCTCCAGGGGTGTTCCGCGCTCAACCGTGAGCGAGTACAGCGAGACATGTTCCGGCGCGTAGTTCAGAAGTTGCTGCACATCTGCGGCTACATCGTCCTTACTCTGATCTGGCAGACCGGTCATGAGGTCCAGGCTGAGCTGAAAGTGGCCGTTGTTCTGGATTGCCTCCAGCGCACGCTGAACCATTCGGCTGTCCGCCTGTCGCTCCAGCGCCCGAAGGAACCGGTCATTGAAACTCTGAACGCCCAGACTGAGACGGTTCACACCGGACTCAGCAAGTAGGTTCAGCTTGTCGGGATCAAGGCTCTCGGGGTTGGCTTCAAAACTCCACTCGAACTCATCCGTTAAGCTGTGCACCGGCCCTTGAGTTGCAGGCCTGAATAGTCGCGACAGGCCGACAAGAAAAGGCGCCAGAAGCTTGCTTGGAATGAGGCTTGGTGTACCACCACCAAGGTAGAGGGAACTGATGCGGGCATGTGGGTAGATAGATCTGTACCACTCAGCCTCACGGAGAATGGCCTTCAGCGTGGCGGCAATACGCAGTTCGCCTACATTGGTCTCGCTGTAGAAGTCGCAGTAACCACAACGGGTGCTGCAGAAGGGAATGTGCAGGTACACCATGAGCTCGTCCGGTTGCCCGAGCTTCAGACGGGCCTCAATCTGAGCGTCTATCATGCTTCAAGTCTACACGAAGTCAGCTTCCTTGTCGGCGGGTCGGCGGGTCGGCGGGTCGGCATGCCCCAAAGAGCTCAAACTGCCTTGACAGTCAGTGCAATCCGGGCCACCTTCATTGGCATGTCCAGAACAGTACTCTCTATGCTTGCCGCTGCCGCCGAGGCATTCCCCGACCGTTCCTATGCTCTACGAAAGACCGAGTCCGGCTGGTTCTCCCGGAGCTATTCGGAGTTGCGTGACGACGCAATTACGCTTGCCTGTAGTCTCACACCCTACGGAATTGGCCCGGGAGATACCGCGGTCGTACTTGCCGAAGGTAGCCCGGAATGGATCATGGCCGAGTTTGCCACTATCTATCTTGGAGCAATGAGTGTCCCCCTCTCCATACGGCTGGTGCCGGAGGAGTTGCCGTACCGTATGAACCACTCCGAAGCCAAATGCCTTTTTGTTTCACGAAACACCGTGGACACTGTTCTCGCTGCCGCTCCCCAGTTTGAACGCCGTGACCTGTTGGTAGTTTTTCTGGACGACGATCCCGAAAGCATACAACGGGTTCAGGCGCTTGGTGAAAAGGCCGGATTCCGAGACGTTCTATCTCTCGGCCAGTTGCTCACAACCGGACGGAGCGCTGAGCCCGAGCAGCGCGCCACCTTTGTGGCGCGCGAAACCCAGGCGGGCGAGGACGAGGTGGTGACCATTAGCTACACATCCGGAACCACGGGAAACCCCAAGGGTATTATGCTCACGCACCGTAACTACTTTGTGAACTGCGAGGACTCGGTTCAGATGTTTGAGGTGCCCTACGACTTTCAAACCCTGCTTGTCCTGCCGTGCGATCACAGTTTTGCCCACACTGTTGGTATCTATGCATCACTCACGCGCGGTTTCAGTTTGTACTTCGTTGACGCACGTGGCGGTCCCATGGGCATGTTGCGAAACATACCAACCAATCTCGTTGAGACATCGCCACACTTTCTTCTCAGTGTTCCGGCTCTCACCGCGAACATGATGAAGAAGATGATATCCGGTGTCCGTGCGAAAGGCCCCTTGATCTCGGCGATATTCGAACGGGGTCTGGAAGCTGGTATTCGGTATCATGGGAATGTTTACCACCGGCCATCCCTGGGAACCCGTCTTGGGGCACTACCGGCTTATCTGCTGGCACAACTGCTGATCTTCGGTAAGCTCCGCACGGTATTTGGTACCAAGATAGAGTACTGCGTTGGTGGCGGAGCCCTGCTTGATCTCCAACAACAGGAGTTCTTTCGTGCCATAGGCGTCCCGGTCTATCAAGGCTATGGCCTTACCGAGGCTGCCCCGGTGGTGTCCTCCAACAATCCGCGTGAATGCAAACTGGGTACCGCTGGCAGACCAGCCCCCTCGGTTGAGGTGCGCATAGTCCGTGAGGACGGCTCGGACTGCGCCCCAAACGAGCGCGGCGAGGTTGTGGTGCGTGGTGAGAATGTCATGGCAGGCTACTTCAAGAACCCGGAAGCAACAGCCGAGGCAATGCGCGGTGGAGTGCTGCATACCGGGGATCTGGGCTTTATGGATGAGGACGGTTTTCTCTCGGTGGTTGGGCGAGTAAAGGCATTGTTAATCTCATCTGACGGCGAAAAGTACTCCCCAGAGGAGATTGAGGCCACTATTGCCGCCGAGTCACCCCTCGTGGCTCAGGTCATGCTGTACAATGATCACTGCCGTTATACCAGCGCCCTTATTGTACCGGAGCTCGACGAGATCCGCCGCCGTCAGGCCGAGTTCACACCGGAAAAGCTCCTCGACGAACTCTCGCAAGCCATTACAATATTCCGTAAGGATCCGGAGTTCAAGTCACGGTTCCCGGGTCAATGGGTACCAACAACATTTCAGATTGTGACCGAGGCCTGGAGTGTAGAGAACCGGCTGTTGAACTCTACCTCCAAGCTCGTGCGCCATAAGGTCGCCGAACACCACAGCGATCTGATTGAGTATATGTACACGGATGAAGGCTCCACCTGGCGCAACCAAGGCAACATTCAGGCGTGCCAGCGTGTGTTAGGCTAGCGAGTCCCCTGTGCGTGCGAGCATCCTTGCCGACCCCATGCCCCGACTCTTGTGGCGGCTCTCACTTCCGAGCATAGCCGGACTGTTACTGGTGGGCATTAACCAGCTCATTGACGGGATCTTTGTGGGCCAGTTTGTGGGTGAGGCTGGACTTGGAGGCGTCTCACTCGCCTTGCCTATTACCCAGGTCACACTTGGGTTAGGCGCAATGATTGGAAGCGGCGCTGGATCTATTCTGAGCAGGGCCATAGGTGCCGACAATAAGCGCCTCCAGAGCACAATCATCCCGGCCATGAACAGTGTGGCGCTCCTTCTTGCCGTCGTCGTTGCGCTTGTCGGCGTACCACATGCAGCTGCCATTATTCGCATGATGGGCGGAACTGGGGAGCTCGTCGACCTTGGTAGCGAGTACTTGCGCATAATGGCGGCGGGCGCCATCTTTCCCATCTGGGGGCTTGGCTCCAATCTGCTTATTCGGGCCGAAGGGCGAATGGTCGCGGCCATGCTGCGCACAAGCGTGACCGTGATTACCAATACCTGTTTGAACTACATCTTTATGGGAGTACTCGGCTGGGGAATGACTGGCGCTGCACTGGCAACCGTCCTTGCCATGGCCCTGTTCTGCCTCACAGGACTGAGCTACTTCAGCTCGAGCAGGCCAAGTTTTGAAACCCGAGTAGCGGCACTCAGCTTTGACCGAACGCTGATACGTGAAATTGTGTCGGTTGGCGCGCCTTCGCTGGTACTGCAGGTTATGGGCCTCATACAGCAGCTGGTGACCTACCGACTCCTGGCCTCTCATGGCGGTACTGGCGACATAGCATTTTTCGGCGCGGTTCACCGCTTGTTCTTCGTGGCCCTGCTGCCAGCAAACGGCTTTGTTCGGGCGCTACAACCGGTTGTGGGAATTAACTTTGGGGCCGGGAACTACCGGCGAGTACGCTCAGCGGTGCTTGTATTTCTTAGCGCGAATGTAGGCCTATTGCTGGGTCTGTGGCTGCTGCTCAATACATCGCCCTCACTCTTTCTCTCCACCATGTTGCCCGGCCGCGCGTTCACGGGTGCCGAGATTGGCAACTATCGCCTATTCGTAACCTTGCTTCCTATGCTGAGCATGATTTTTATCACGGTGACCTACCTTCAGGCGGTGGGGCGCGGTTTGCCTGGCACCGTTCTTCTCTTTGCGCGCGAGTTTCTGCTTTTCATTCCTATTGCCATAGTTGTGTCTGCTCGGCTTGGAGTCAACGGTGTATATCTTGCGTATTTTGGGGTCGATGTCTTCCTGGCAGCCGTTGCGGCGCTTATGCTGGCCATAAGTGTGCGTCGGCTTCCGACATCGCCCATAGAGTCTGGTGAATAAAGCGACGAGAACGGACTTGACATACCCCCATGGGGTATATTAGCTTACAAATAGCGTAAGCAAAGGAAGGCCACAATGAGCACGCAAAACTTCGGTATTGCTGAGTATAATCCTGCCTCCACCGAGGCCCCGGGCAGCTCGGAAAATGGTGGGAATGAGATTAAGGACACGCTTGTTATAGACGGAATGAGTTGCGCAAGCTGTGCCGCATCTATAGAGACCGTGTTAAAGGGCGTCCCGGGAATACAGGAAGCCGGTGTCAATTTCGCTTCCGAGAAGCTGAATCTCCGCTACGATCCCAACACGATTCGGCTCTCGGAAATCAAGAAACGAGTGAAGGATGTTGGTTACGAACTGCGTGAGCAGGACGACGAGACCGATGCAGATGCAGAGGTTGCCAAGATGAACCAGGCCAAACGACGTTTGGTGCTGTCCTCCCTACTGGCCGGGACGGTGATGGTTCTCATGGTCCTTCATATGTTCGTCGCACAGGTTCCGGGCTATCTTGCACTTGTTACCCTGCTGGGGGCGCCGGTCGTGTTTGGGCTGGGCTTTCATGTGCATATTGCAAGTTTCCGGGCGCTCCGCAGCGGCCGACCTAACATGGATGTCCTGGTGTCCCTGGGTTCACTGCCGCCCTTTTTAATTGGTTTGGCCGGGTTCTTCTTTCCAGTGCAGACATTCATTGAGATGGCGACCACCATCATGACCTTCCATCTCATTGGAAAGTATCTGGAGGCACGTGCAAAAGGTCGTGCATCCCAAGCTATACGCAAACTCATACAGATGGGCGCCAAGACCGCTATTATTCTGGTAGATGGACAGGAAACCGAGGTTGAGGTCAAGGAACTCAAGGCTGGCGACCTAATGATTGTCAAGCCGGGCGAAAAGGTTCCCACCGACGGACGCGTTGTATCCGGGCAAAGCCGTGTCGATGAAAGCATGGCAACCGGTGAGCCAGTGCCGGTGTCCAAGTCCGAGGGTGACGAGGTCATTGGAGCAACAATCAACAAGAACGGTGTGCTGCGGGTAGAGGTTACCAAGGTAGGCAAAGACACCTTTCTCTCCCAGGTCATTAAGCTGGTAGAGGAGTGCCAAGGGACCAAGGTGCCTATACAGGAGTTTGCTGACCGCGTAACCGGTTACTTTGTTCCTATCATTCTTACCATTACCGCCTTGACCTTTATCTCCTTCAACCTCTTCCCTGAGTTCCACCAAGGCATTATGCAGTGGGGAGCAGGCTTCCTGCCGTGGGTGAATCCGAACCTTACGCCACTCACCGCCGCCTTCATCACCTCTACTGCGGTACTGGTCATTGCGTGTCCCTGTGCCCTTGGTCTGGGAACTCCCACCGCCCTGATGGTGGGAAGTGGCATTGGTGCTGAGCGAGGCATACTCATTCGCAACGGTGAAGCGGTGCAGACAATGAAGGATATTCGCGCTATTGCCTTTGATAAGA
>SLAA01000096.1 GCA_007127105.1 Spirochaetales bacterium
CTGTTTGGCGTGCCGGGAACGGTGCGTGCCTCCATGTACTTGTATAACGACACCGACGACATCGACATGCTTTTTACGGGACTCGACAGGGTAAGAGGAATTTTCAACAGATGAGCTATGAAGAGGACCTGTACAAAGAAATCATACTGGAAAATTACCGTTCCAAGAAAAATAAAGGCCCTATCGAAGGCGCTGACTTCCATGCCGAGGGAGCAAACCCGAGCTGTGGAGACGACCTTGAGCTCTTTCTCAGCGTCAAGGATGGGGTGATAGAACGCATGACCTACGAAGGCATTGGCTGCAGCATTTGCTGCGCTGGTGCAAATCTGTTGTGTGAGTCGCTGACCGGACGCAGCTTTGACGGGGCACGTGCAGTTGTGGCGCAGTTTAAGGGTATGTTACTTGAGGAGCAGGAGCCTGATTTCGAGGATGAAATCTCGGATCTGGAGGCTATGCAGGGTGTTAAGAAATACCCGGTGCGCATAAAATGCGCATTACTTGCGTGGAACACGGTAGAGGGGATTTTGAACAATGCTAAGTAAGGACGAGCTGCTAGAACTCATTCGGCCGGTCATTGATCCGGAAGTTGGCTTCTCTATTGTGGATATGGGACTCATCTATGAGGCCGTGCACAACGAGGACGGCACCGTAAATGTTACCATGACCCTGACGACGCCCATGTGTCCGCTTGGGCCGCAGATTGCCGACGAGGTAGTGGACACTCTGGAAAAGCACCCGGACATTTCCAAGGCCACCCTGCAATGGAGCTTCAGCCCGGCCTGGAATCCGGCCACCATGGCGAGTGATGAGGTTAAATGGGCAATGGGCCTCTTCTCGTAGACGGCTCGGCATTTTCGTTGGTGCTGATGCGCCACGGCGAAAGTGTTTGGAACTGTGAGAACCGGTTTACCGGCTGGACTGACGTTGAGCTTTCTTCTACCGGTAGAGCAGAGGCCCAGAGGGCTGGCCGCCTTCTGGCCAAGAGTGGTTTCAGCTTTGATTTAGCCTTTAGCTCGGTGCTACGTCGATCAACCGAGACCCTGGATATTCTCCTGCGCGAGTTTGAGCAGCATTCCTTGGAGGGCCTGCACACCGAGGTCGAGCGACAGCAGCACTGGCAGCTCAACGAGCGGCATTACGGTGCGCTGCAGGGCCAAAACAAGACAGAAGTGCTGCGTGTTTACGACCCGGCACATGTTCACCAATGGCGTCGCGGTTCCTTTGCCCGCCCCCCGAAAATAGGCATGCAGGACGAGCGCTGTCCGGCCAGGGACCCTTTGTATGCTGGTATACCGGTACAAGACCTCCCGCGAGGTGAGTCCATTCGTGATACCCAGCGCCGCGTCTTGCCCTTTTGGCGACAACGCGTGTTGCCCGAGATAGCTTCCGGACGCCGGGTGTTGGTGGTAGCTCACGGCCACACAATTCGGGCGCTTGTTCGGGACATGTACACACTCCCCGAACCTGAGTTTGCGCTGTTGAAAATTCCCACCGCATCTCCCATGCTCATTTACCTGGATTCGGAGTTACGCCCAGTACATCGTTGGTGCTTTGTAGAGGAGGTCTCCAATGCCGGTTGAAGTTGAGTTGAAGGTCTGGGTGAAGGACCGCCCGCGACTGGAGGCAGATCTGCAGCGTCGTTTTGGGATAGGTGAGCCTTATCACAAGGCGGACCGCTACTTCAGTGTCAAGTCTGATGAGAGCCGAGTTGAGTTCCGGCTGCGGCAGGACGGTGAGCGGACGCTGTGCACGCACAAAACAAAAAAGATACACGACGGTATTGAGACCAGTCATGAAAATGAGTTTGATGTCCCCGACCCGGGTGCCTTTGAAGGTTTTGTTAAACTCTTAGGAGCGCGTGAGTTTATTCGCAAAGAAAAAATAGGCCGTCGCTTTCGCAGCGGCGACATGGTGCTCGAGCTGTCAGAAGTAGTTGGGCTTGGCAGTTTTCTGGAGTTGGAACTCCTGGTATCAGAAGAGGCGGCCGCAGAACCGGCCCGACACTCGGCCCTTGTGCGGAGGCTTCACGCTATGCTCGACGAGCTTGAGATTCCACGGTCGCGAATAGAGGCCACCCCATATACGGTTCTGCTGGCTGAGCGTGCGAATCGGCCCGAAACCGAAATAAATACAGACCACCCCTGAACTTTGTGATATGCTCGCCTTCATGAAAACGAGCCTGGAATCAAACCTCCGGCGCATTGCCGAACTGCTGGTAGCACATGTGGGCACCGACCGCGCCGACAAGGTCATTGTAGTTATGAACCCGGTCGCCGGGGGCCTGGCACAGGCCATACGCCGCCGCAAACACATTGCCGCCCTGGAGGCCGTTACACCGGCCCCACAAGGCACAGTTGCCGCCGCGCTTCCTGAGGCAGGGGGGGCGCTGCCCGCCCCGGGTCTGCTGCCCTTTGAACTCCACATTACCAAAGAGGCGGGTAACACCGAGGTGATTGCCGCTGAGGTCATGTCGCAAGACCACGGAAACGAGCGGGTGCTGGTGCTGTTGTGTGGTGGAGACGGTACCTACAGTCAGTTTTTGGATGTTTGTTTACAGGCCGGACCGGAGGCGCTGAAACAGTTTAGCTTTATGCGGCTACCACTCGGTAGTGGGAATGACGGGGCGGATGCACGTGACCTTGTGCATGCAACCGAAATAATTTCAAAGACTGGGCAGGTGGTTCCCAGCCGTGGGGTAGGTGTGAGTCCTCAGGGTTTGCCAACGCGCTACGCATTTAACATTACCTCGGTTGGAATTGACGCCTATGTCACCTACATGACCAACAAGCTGCGTAAGCGACTTCCGGGTGACACCTACAAGTTGGTGGCCGACCTTTCCACCTTGTTTTATGACCGCATCTACGGTGTGGGTGAGATGAAGGTGCAGGTTGAAAGGGTTGGCAAGCAGCCGACCGAGGAGCTCCGTGGACAGTTCATGCTCTTTGCGGTTGGGGTTAGTGGCTACCGGTGTTACGGCGACCACAAATGGGTACTGCCAGATGAGCACAACGTATGTGCTATTAAGCTCGACAACATGACCTTGTCACGCCGCCTTGATCTTAAGAAGCGCCTCTACGCAGGTGATCATGTGCATCATGAGAACACCGAGATGCTCGGGGTGCGCAAGGCAACCATTGAGTACGACCGGGTTATTCCTCTACAGCTCGATGGTGAAGGTGTCTGGCTTAAGCCGGAGAACTTCCCTTTGAGCTTTGAGCTCACCGAGCCTTTGCTGTCGGTGCTTGTAGATCCAGCCGACTCAGGGCGATATCTACAGCGGTACAGCTACCTGAGCTAGCGGCTCACCGCCACCCGCGTCAAGGCCGCCCGCCGCAGGCCAGCCCTACGGGAAGTCATAGTAGCGGTGTTCGGTGGCAAAACCGGCAAAGCCGCGGTCGGCAGCTGTTTGCTCATAGCTCTGCCACGCGTCACCGTAATGCATGAGGAGCATCCGTTCCTTGATCTCAGGGCTAAAGTTGGAGATCTCGTCGAGCGAGGCGTGAATACCACCGTTAAAAAACTGAACGTCATGAAATATCGCCTCAAATGAGAACTGTTTATGGAGGCTGTTTATGAGGTCCGGGTCATACTGTGTGTCGCCGGTGTAAAGAATGCGGTCATCAATAACAAGCCCAACACTATATGCGCTGTCCTTCCAGCTTTGGGCTTGTTCGGGAAAGTGACGTGTCCGAAAAAACTTGAGGTTAAGCTCGCCGAGTTGAATCTCATGAGTTATTCTCGACGAACCCCTTACCGCAGCTGGCCTAAGGGGTTCCCAGAAATCCTCAAATGAGAGCGGGGTACCGTCGTGGCGTTCGTTCTGTTCACACCCCCCACGCAGGCTTTGGTTCCACAGGAGCTTCTGGTACTCCGGAGTAATGACGATGTTGGGTTTCTTACGGGCAACGTAGCGGGACATGAGCATAGCTTCCTCAAGTCCACCAATGTGGTCGGCGTGTGAGTGCGTTATTATGAAGTTCGTTATGTCGGTAATGGGTATTGCGTGGTGGAACAGGATACCAGGGGTTTTGGTGCCGCAGTCAACCAGAACATGAGTGTTGCCCTTGATCAACAGCACGTTGTTCTGACTTAGCGTCTTGGCAAAGGCACTGCCACAGCCAACCGTGAAGATGCTGAGCGTGCCGTCGTTGTTCAGTTCAATTCTGTTGTTCTTAGGCTTGCGTTTTTTCATTGATCCGCTTAAACCATCGTTTTGTACATCGCTTAGGTTACTCTCGTGAGTTTAGTTAAACATAGAAAAAAAATCAAATTTCCCCCAATTTGCGGCGAGCTACGGCAACCTCCTGCACGCTCCTTTAAAACAATGTTCGTTATGTTCGGCACGTTTGCAGATACTATATATCGGCAACTGTGAAAAATCAGCATTGTGGGTCAGTTTATACTCATGACGCAGGCCCGCATCAGCCATGGCAACCATGTTGCGAAAGTCGGCAATGAGCGCTCGGCTGTAGCTGATACCCTTGCGTTGATCTTGCGTGCCCAGTTGGAAATGTACCCGCGAAAGAGCAAGCTCTGCAAGCGCCGCCGCAGAGGGTACCGGCGAGTCAAAGTCATTTTCTGGAATGGGAATGAAGTCCCTGTTCCTGGCGCCTATCCAGCCCTGTTCGCTACGGAACTGTTCAATACGCGCCACTAACTCTCCAAGCAGTTCGGTATGGTCGCCCGGATGGTGTTCCTCAAGCATGGAGGTAAACACCGCAAAGGCCGCATAGTCTTCCAGGAACTCAAACTCTGCCGACTCACCGTTGAGCGATGAGTGCAGAAGCCTTCCCTTACTGTAGTGTGTGGCTTTCAGGGCCGCATGAAGCCGCTCAGCGCGCTCAAGCGCTGTGTCCTCCACCCCGTAGCGATATGCGGCGACAAGCGCACAACCGGCCAGGGCATTCCAGGAGGTGACAATTTTCCTGTCTGCAAAGGGCTGGGGGCGGCGCTGCCTCTGCGCGAGCAAGGTCTCGGTCAGTTCAAGGTACTGCTGTTCTTCCTCGGGCTCAGGGAAGCGCTGAAGAATAAGGTGATGATTACCCTCGAAGTTCCCACCAGGCTCGAGTTGAAATAGGGCGTGTGCCAGCTCCAACTGTGGTGCACTCAGGGCCGCCTTGAGTTCGTCATCGCTCCAGACGTAGCTTAAGCCCTCCTCATGGTTGGTGTCTGCGTCATGCGCGGAAATCAGCAGATTTTCAAGGGAGAAGCTGCGTTCAAGGCAGGCCACAATTCCACGCGCAATGCCCCTGTAGCGCTGCTCCTTCAGTACCTGAAAGGCTGCCGAGTAGTTCCACAGCAGGAGCGCCTGGTCGTACAACATCTTCTCAAAGTGGGGAATAGTCCATTGCGTGTCGGTACAGTAGCGAAAGAAGCCTCCGCCGAGGTGGTCGTGCAGGCCGCCCCGGGCCATGGCGTCAAGGGTACCACGCAGTACCTGCTGCGATTGTGTGTCGGTGTCGATGTCTGGAGTATGGAGCAAGAACAACAGTGTGGTGTGGGGCGGGAATTTTTGACCAGAACCAAAACCACCGTACTCTGCGTCGTATGCCTTGTGAATTCTCTCCAGCAGCTGGGGCACATCAGCCTGCGTCTGAGTTCTAAAGTCAGCGCCCTGAACGGGAAACTCCTGTAGCGTCCCCCGGTTTTCTTGATAGTGTGCCCGTACCTTCTTGAGAATATCAACAAAGCCAGGCATGCCGTAACGCGGTTCAACCGAGGCGTAGGTGAGAGCAAAAATTGGTTTGATCTCCGGACTCAAGAACACATTCAGCGGCCATCCACCCTGGCCGGAGAGTGCCACCAGAAACTCCATCATGTAGCGGTCGATGTCGGGACGCTCTTCGCGGTCTACCTTCACGGGCACAAAATGCTCATTCAGGTAGTCGGCAACGGCGGTGGATGAAAAGGTGTCGGCGGCCATGACGTGGCACCAGTGGCACGTTGAGTAACCGACCGAGACAAAGAGTGGGCGGTCATGCGCGCGCGCAAACTCGAGCGTTTGGTCATTCCACTCCTGCCAGGCCACCGGATTGTCCGCATGTTGCTGGAGATAGGGTGAGAGAGCCGAACCCATATTGTTGTGCAGTGTAGTCATGTACACAAAGTACTAAAACGGAAAGACGTATTCAAACTCCGGTTCATCTGCTGGTGCAATTGAGCTAATGCGGATGCTGGGAATAGGGTAGTCTTCCCGCGTGTGGGGGTTGTGGTAACTCGCTACGTCCAGCGTGCCGGTGACTTCAACCCAGGTGCTTTCAGAAGGAATGCGGCCGCGGTCATAGGAGCCATGGAAGCCCAGCATCATGGCGTCAGAAGTACAGCACCACAACATCATGCGAGCAACAATGAACTGGTCTCCTCCAAGGTGCTCCTCTCTATGGACAAAGCCTGTGACCCGGATCTCACGCCCAACCATTGACTGCATGTTGTCATAAATTTCGTTGTAGTAGGCAAAATAACTCATGTCGTCAAACTCAATGCGACCAGCCGCGGGGAGTTCCGACTGCGCGTAGAGCTCGGCGGTCAGGTAGTCGGCGAGCGAGGCTTCGCCTTCGACAATGTCATCTATCCTGGTTACATTAACTGAACCGCCCTCATTAGTGGAGGAGCGGACGGTCCCTGTCTGTTGTTCGGTAGTTTCGGACACCGGTGAAACAGCGAACGTGCTGGAGTCGAGCGGTGTGCCAAAGCGGGCAGCCGAGAGGGGGCTGCGGTACTCCGCCGCAACCAAGCTAAACAGGAGTGGTAGGATGAGCACCGGCAGTCCGGCTCGAGGGCTAAAGGCGTTGCCAATGTACAGGGCGCGCACTTGTAGTCCAGCGGCAAGGAGTAGAAATACTCCCGATGCCCCAACAAGCGGCAGGAACCGGGCCTCGACAAAGTGTGAAGCACGTCCGGTCACCAGTAACACAGCAATAACGCCACCGTACAACAGGAGTGAGAGCGAAAAAGCGTAGGCTGCTCCAGAATTGTTCTTCACTTGGAATTTACTCATAACGACACCAGTCCTGCGGCCGGGATACTCAGCAGCAGCATTACGAATACCAGGAGTGCTACTACTACCACAGTGTAAACCCTACCATATGAGTCGTACAAGTCCCGCAGTTCCTGCCCGTGCAGCACCAGGCCCAGTCCCAAATACACGGCTACAGCCACTGCTGGAAAACGCCCCACGAACAATGGGGCAATAGCCGCATGTACTCCACGAGGCACCGGAAAGAGCAACCAAAAAATGGCCAGTACCAACGCCGCCGGAATGTGGTTTCGGTACAGATAGGTAGAGATCTCTACCGGCAGGAAGTTGTGCAGCGCTGCGGCAAACAACCCGGCAACCGCCAGGGCCCGCAACCCCTCAAAGCTCTCCTCAAGGAGCAGGTGGCTGGGTGATGCGGATTCTGACTGCGTGGCAGCCCCGGCTCGCGAATGGCCTTCCAGACCGACAATACGGATAGCGACTGCGGTCAGCAATGCTGCGACGGGCGCAAAAACCAGGGCGCCATAGGCCGGTGCAGGACGCGCGCTGAACAACAACAGCACCGCCACAATGGAGACCGGGTGCAGCACGCCAAGTACGAGGCGATACGGCATGGCAGGACAGCGCTCGGGGTGGCGAGAGAGGTAGAACTTCAGCGCCATCGATACCACTGCAGAGGCGGCCACAAAGGGCATTCCACGCAGGATCGCCCCCAGGTACCGCGCACCAAAGGCCACAAAGGGCCGGAACTGCAGCGGCACTTGAAACACAAATAGTGCTACAAAGGCAAGGGCAAGGAGCAGGTAGATTACTGCCACCAGAAGCACCGTGCTTCGCATGCCGCCATTACGGGTCTTAACTGTAGGTTCACTCACTGCGGTTGAGCCTACGGTGCGCGCCCGGCACTGTCAAGCCGAAGCGTTGGCGCTCGTTTCCCGTTTGTGGTAGATTGTGAGATCAATGCATTGTGATTGGAACAATAACAGCAAACGACCGAGGAGTGACCGTACTATGCAGTTTCCCATTGACACCAGCGCCTACCAGCGCATTTCTCTGACCCCCAACTTTGCAGCACTGAGTCCGGATGTGAAACGGCAGCTCGAGACGAATATCCAGGTTGTGCGAGACACTATTGTGTTTTTGACCGCGGTTGCGGGCAAAAGGGGGCTGGGAGGACACAGCGGTGGGCCTTACGACATTGTGCCGGAGGTCATGGTTTGGGATGCCTTTGTTGCCGGAAGCAGCGCCTTTTATCCGGTGTGCTTTGATGAAGCTGGCCACCGTGTCGCGCTTCAGTACGCTCTGTCTGCCTTTCAAGGACGCATGCCTTTTGAGAAACTGTTGCACTACCGGGAGGCCGGGGAAGGACTCTACGGACATCCTGAACGTGATGCCGAGCTTGGCATAGACTTCAGCTCTGGACGCTTAGGGCACATTTGGCCTATGGCAAACGGTGTTGCACGGGCCAACCCAAGTCAGCGTGTTTTTGTGTTTGGCAGTGACGGTTCACAGCAGGAAGGTAACGACGCCGAGGCCGCTCGACTTGCGGTTGCCCTTGGCCTAAACGTGAAGCTGATGATTGACGACAACGACGTTACCATTGCCGGGCATCCCTCGCACTATCTCCCAGGCTACGATGTTGAAAAGACACTCCGTGGCCACGGTCTTAGTGTTGAGGTGGGTGACGGCGAGGATCTTGTTGGACTTTTCGAGCGGATGTGCCGCGCGGTAGCCACACCCGGCCCGGTGGCGGTGATAAACCGACGGCCCATGGCTCCCGGAATTGCAGGACTTGAGGGCAGCCCCAAAGGGCACGACGTCATTTCTTACGATATCGCCTGTGACTACCTCAAAACTCGGGGGCAGACCGACGCACTCCGCTACTTAGAGCAGTTGGAAAAACCCCAGTCCAGCTTCACCTACCTGGGCGTCTCGGAGAAGTTTGGGAGCAACCGCAACACCTTTGGAACGGCCCTTGCCGACGTCCTGGCCGAGCTCCCGGAGGAAGACCGTTCGCGCGACTTCATGGTTATTGATAACGATCTTGAGGGTTCAACCGGAATTGCGGTCCTGCGGGAGAAGTTTCCTGAGATCTATGTTGCTGGCGGGATCATGGAGCGGGGCAACTACTCGGCTGCGGCTGGCTTTGGTTTTGAGGAAGGACGCCACGGGGTGTACGCTACCTTCTCTGCTTTTCTGGAAATGGTCACCTCCGAGATCACCATGGCTCGACTCAACGACAGCAACGTTCTGGCGCATTTCTCGCATGCCGGTGTCGACGACATGGCCGACAATACCTGTCACTACGGTGCCAATATCTTCTTTGCCGACAACGGCCCGGCCGAACTCTCCGAGCACACCCGGCTCTACTTCCCGGCCGACCCTCACCAAATGCGGGCGGTGGTTGCCACCATATATCGCGACAAGGGGTTGCGTTTCGTGTTCTCAACCCGCAGCAAAACGCCCGAGATTCTGGGGAGCGACGGGACTCCGCTTTACGCTCCGGAGTCAGGCTACACCTTCAGGCCGGGCCGCGATGAAGTGATACGCGAGGGCAGTGCGGGCTACCTGGTAAGCTACGGCGAAATGCTTTACCGCGCACTGGATGCGGTGGAACGGCTGCGGGCTGACGGTATCGATGTTGGACTTATGAACAAGGTAACGCTTAACGTTCCAGATGAGGAAATGCTGGCGCGGGTTGGTGCTACCGGCTTTGTCGTGGTGGCCGAGTCGCAGCACATACAGACCGGACTCGGTGTTCGCTTTGGCACCTGGTTGCTGGAACGCAACCTGAGCCCACGCTACGCGC
>SLAA01000055.1 GCA_007127105.1 Spirochaetales bacterium
ACGCGCCACGCCGTGTTGAAGTCCTCTCGAATGAGGGTGCTTTCCAGCGGAACCCAGGCCTGCCCCTCGTGGTAGATCAGCAGCTCCGGTGCAAAGAAGGACTCGCGGGCCTCGGCCTCGGTCATTCCGGCCGAGAACGCCATGAACAAATGACCGGGGATTGTAATGAAGGCGGTCTCTATGCCTATTGCCTCCAGCATCGAACTAATGAGAATGGAAAGGTCGTCGCACTCACCGCCCCTGTATCGCAGCGTCTCGTAGGGGTACTGCAGGTTGTCTATAGAGGCCGCGTCAAAGGGCCCGTCCGAGAAGGGGCTTGTTGGGCGCGGAACATAGTTAATACCGTAGGCGGCCAAGGCATCAAACAGTCCCATGGCATACTGCAGGTTCCGGTTTATTCCGTGGCGGAAGCGGTCCGAGACAATACTGGACACATATTTTGAGAACCATAACGCAGCAGGGTCACGTGCGGAAACAAAGGCTGCCGCGCGGCGGTCGTCTGTCCAGGTCATGGCGTTACGGTGAAACACCGGCATCTCAACCGGCAGCACCGCGGTGCGGCGGGAACCAAGCCGGCGGTACTCCACAATGACCTGGGCCTGCGTGTTTATGGTCTCACTGAGCTCCAGCATCGCCTCATTAAAAAAGGCGGTGATAGGAACCTCAACCGACTGTCCGGGACGAAGGCTCCGTATAGTTGTGCTGAGTTTGGGCTGGCCCATGTAGCGCTCAAGGAAGAATGACACACGTACATCGGTGATTGTGTTGGGCTCTTTGTTTGTCACCGTGACGGTGGCAAAACTATTGTCGTCATACCAGGAGTACAGCACCGGAAAGACCGGATCCTGGTGCTCTGCCTGAACCGCTATCTGGGGTTCGGCACGAAAGGCCTCGCTCAGGTTCACCGACAAGCCCACCCCGACACTCACTGACCTCATGAAGGTCTCGGGTGTATAGGCATAATGCCGGTACGAGGTGTAGGCCTCTGCACTAACCGCCGGTGAAAAATAGTAGTTGGCAACCGCACGAGCCCCTGCAGAGATGCCGGAGATGGCAGCCTCGTTGCGCTCACTCTGGTAGAGCCCGGTCATGAGGTCGGTACGGAAACCGAGCCGGTCGTTTACGCGCCACAATAACCCTGCCCCGACACTGCCGTCTGTCAAGGTGAATGGGTCAAGATTCTCCAGCCCTACCTGCACGTACTCACCCTGTGCAAAGAAGGTGAAGAAAGGAAAGGGGGTGTAGTCCATCACAGCCACCGCACCCAGGCCCGGCCGGTAGACCGGGTCATTAATGGGAAAGTAGTACCCGGGTAGCACCCGCACACTCATGGAAGGGTCTGAAACCACCGGTGAGGCCGCCAGCATATACACAAAGACAAAGACCGCAATAGAGCGGCGGATCTTACCACGGAACCGGAGCAGCTGAGCATGCAACTGGTAGACAAAGGCGGGACACGCACGCGCCCCTCGCATCCCTTTCACTCGAGTGTACGTGCCTCAACACGTTCTAACCCGGTACGGGCAGCCTGGTTCTCAGGTTGCTGCTCAAGCACTTCCCTGAACCACCTTCCGGCGGCTGTGAAGTTATTGTCCAGCAGTTCAATATTTCCAAGATTGATCATGGCTGCAAGCGACCCAAGCTCGGCAGATGCTGCAAACTCCTGGCGTGCTTCGTTATAGAGACCGGCACGGACGTACAACACACCTAAGCGGTTGTACAGCTGAGTTGAACCGCCGCTGCGCGCTATTTCATCCTCTACTTCACGGATCTTGGGGCCAAACTCGGTGGCGATGTAGCGCAGCATATTGGTTTCTACTGCGCGGTCTACCCTGGCCTCCGGAGGATTCTGGAAACCAGCCTCCTGCCCCCGTATACCGGAGGGCGGATAGGTTGCCCAGGCGTCACGCAGGACAACAATTTCTATGGGGTCACCGGCATTCACCGCCGCCTCTATGTTGGTAACGGCGTTGTTCCAGCTGTTCATAAAGCCCTCACGCATTACGGTGAAGGAAAGCGGCATCCATATATCGTTGCCAATGGTCAGCAACCTGTCGGTGTTGTCAAAAAGTGCCTCGGCCTGCTGCTGGGTGACTTCTAGCGAGAAGGCCACAATGAAGTCGTTGCGCAGCGGAATTATGGCGGTACGGATGCCAACCGACTCTAGGGCCGCTGCATACAGTAGTCCAAGGTCGTCGTAGTCACCAAGTCTAAAGGCCAAGGTCTGGAAGGGATACTGTATATAGTCAAGCAAGGTCGGGTCACGGTGGTACTCAACATAGGGTGTGGTGTCGTCGTTGGAGTACGATATACCGGCGACATTCATTCCTTCAAGGAGATACATAGCAAACTGCATGTTCCGGTTCAGCCCGGTGCGCAGGCTGTTTCTGGCTATTCCTACAATGTACTTGGAAAAGTCGAGCACCTCCGGTGAGTTGGGCGAAACAAAGGACGCCAGAACTGCCGGGTCCGTCCAGCGCACGGTGTTGCGGTTGTGCACCGGGATAACGAGGGTTTGGTAACTCACCCGTTCGGCACCCAGAAGTTCGTACTTGATCTCCAACTCGCCACGAATAACCCCACTCTCGGTGAAGTTCTGAATACGTTCCGAGAACTCGGCGTACAGTGGCATGGTCGTTGTCCCGTTCCGTCGAATAATGTCCCTGGTGCCGGACAGAACCTGGGACGATGTATAGGCATCTGCCCGGAAACCCACCGAGACGTTGCGGATCTCGGCCGTTTCACCGTTGTGGATGGTAAGCGTGCCTATACTGTTACGGTTGTACAGGCCATAAAGGAGTGGAAATACTGGCTCGGGCTGTTCAAGCGTAGCCGTCACACTTCCGCTTACCTCGCCCACACGAAAGAAATAGCGCACCCCAATACCGGCAAGGATCCCGGTATACATCGGCTCATCTTCGGCTCGGAAGTTCAGATACCCCGCTCCCCCGGAAAGTGTAAGCGAGGGAGAAATGCGAAACCCAACATCGCCATACGCTTTCCACCAGAGGTTGCTATACGAGAGCTCGTCGTAGCTCATTTCATAAACCCCGCCGGAGCCACCAGCCTGGAGGGCAACTCGTGAGGCAGGATAGAAGTACGAGCCAATACCAAGGCCACCGCTGAAAAAGGTGGGATAGGTGCCGGTATTCAGGAGCGGGGTAACGTAATAGCCAATTTCCGGGCCAATGGAGAGAAAATGAAAAAGGTCGATGTCGGCATTGAGAAAAGCCCCACCACCAAGTGAGTAATACGGCGTTGAAGCGCTTCCTATGGGAATAGCTGCAACAGGGGTGAGTCTCAAGTTGAAATCAAACGCGTACAGCCTGAAAACGGTCAGACCGAAAACGAGGACAAGAACTAAGCGTAGCGAGGTGCGCATAGAGCCCCTTTCTGATTTTATAGTCGAGAATTCTGCAGCCGATGTCAATAACTCCTGTCAGAGTGCTACGCAGTTTCACAACAGCATTTCTCAACAGTTTTCAGAACTGACTTGGCCGAAGCCTGCAGCCGGGGTATAATCTGGTACACCAACACCAAGGAGAGCATGTGGAGCTCCAGCACAAAGAGATCCCGGTCGAGTTTTTGCAGCGCTTGCCGGACGGAATTAAAATTCTTAAGCGACACGGCCGGGAGTTTATGGTGGTTGAACACATCTCCGGCCCAAATGGCGAAGACCTCATGTCGAACTCGGTTCAGATTCACGGCGAGCCCTCAATCCGACTAGGGGTTCGCATTAACGGCCAGGAAGGGCTTATCTTTGTCGACGCGTTCTGGGGCGGCCATGCAAAGCTGTACAGTTTCTTGCCAGATAGTGGTGGTAAAGACACCGAGGTAGAGGCCTTTGTTCCGGAAACCGGTGCTTCACTCATGGCTGGCCACGCGTGCGAGGTGGAGGGATGCGGCTGCAACCGGTCAATCATGCTCACCCTGCCGGACGGTCGGAGCCATGTGTATGTGTGTGCCCGCCTCGGCTGTCCAGGCCATGCAATTGAAATGGCGGAACTCCCGCCCTCGGTTTCACGCAGCATTAGCAGCATTAACTTTTTGGGAGCTCGGGCCATGGAAGACGACTGGTTCAACGAGTTCTAACCCAAAGAACATGTAAAAACAATAGAGGCTCCTCAGGTGTGCACCTTCCATAAGCTTTCGCGTCCATTGCTTCTCACCGTTCTCGTTCCGATCGTCGTAGGCCTGGTCCTCCTTCTCTTGGTGTGGGTGGCTTTTCAATCCTCAAAGCGTATTGCAGTTGCGGCACAGGAACAGCAGATTTCCGACATGGCAGGGTTGGTGGCAAACTCCATAGAGCGGATGTGGATTGCACCCCGCAACGCAACTGTCAAGGCTCTGTCGACGAGTGAGACATTGCACCGCCGCATTGCTGGCGAGGCCAGTTTCCATGAACTGTACGCTGAGTGGCGGTCCGCCTTTGAACTGCTGGACGGATATTTTTTCATTTACTATGGTCTGGAGGACGGAACGGTTGAGCTTTATCCAGACTGGGAGTTACCAGCGGACTTTGATCCACGAAGCCGCCCATGGTACCACGCCGGACTCCGCTCTGAGGGCGAGCCGGAATGGTCCATACCGTATGCCGAGATCATTACCGGTGAGATCATTATCAGCACAAATATGCCAATTTTCCGCCAGGACGGCCAGCGCATAGGCGTTTTTGCCACCGACCTCACCTACTCGGTTCTAGAGCAGGCACTTGGCGACATCCCGCTTCCGTCTGATGCATCGGTCTACCTGGTAGACGAGAACGGACACCCTTTTATTGGCACCGATACGCGCTACATAGAGCGGCAGGCCCTACCACCGAGTTCTGAGCACCTGCTTGTACAGCGAACCGGGCCGCTTTCCAACAACTGGTCTGTTGCGGTGGTAGTCTCTCGAGAGGCCTTGTCGCAGGCCTTTGCCGACACCGCACGCCCTCTCCTGGTTTTCTCTGTGATGCTCTTTCTGTTCTCTGCCGGGGCAGTTTCGTTTCTGGTGCTGAGACTTGGCTCACGCGCTCGACAGCTTTCACACTACTTTGCAAGCGTCATGGATAACCGTGACGAACTGCGCACGATCTACCGTACTCACGACGAGTTCTCTCACCTGAATCAGCAGTTCAATGCTGTTCTGCGGAAAGCACGTCTCAGTGAGGAGGAGCGTCTTTCCCAGGAACGGGTATATCGGCACCTGGTTGAGCACTCCCCTATAGGTTTCTTCCGGATAAGCCGCGACGGCATGCCCGTCTATGTCAACGCGTTCTGTGCCGAAATGCTTGGTTACACGCGGTCCGAGATCTACCGGCTTTCTACAGCGCTGCAGCTCTACCGTCGCGCGGAGCAACGCCGAGCCTTTATCAGCGGGTTGATTGAACACGGTGAGGTGCGTGATATGCACCTGGAGTTCCTCAAGAAAACAGGCGAGAGCATCTGGGTTGCCGTTACCGCAGTCGTACACCACGAAACACCTGAGTCCAAAGCCTTTGCAATTGAAGGCTTCATGGTGGATGTCTCCAGAAAGGTTGCCGAGCACCGGCAGCTCAAGAACCTTGCCGAAAGTGATCCCCTGACCGGCATTGCCAACCGTCGCGCGTTCGCTACCGCCTACACACTCGCCACCCAAGAGTCCTCCGAGGTAGCACTCATCTTCTTTGACCTGGACCACTTCAAAGGCCTCAACGATACCTACGGGCACGACACGGGTGACCGTCTCTTGAGACACCTGTCAGAAATAGGTACCTCGGTCATTCGTCAGGGCGATGTTTTCGCGCGACTCGGTGGAGATGAGTTTGCTATTCTGCTGCCCGGGGCAGATGAACACGCAGCATTGGGTTTGGCCGAACGTCTGCGTGACCATGTCCGTGCTGCAACGCCGCCGGAGGGGCTGCCTGCCATGCCTACCCTGAGCATTGGCGTATGCTCGGTTGTGGGTGAGGTTCGACCTCTGGAAACGCTGCTCAAGGAGGCCGACCAGGCCCTCTACGCCGCAAAGGCACGGGGCGGAAATACCGTCTGCCGCCACTCGGTACTAACCAACTAAGCACACCCGCTTATGGGCCCGGCAGAAAGCTCCCGCACCCCAAAGCGGATATATCGACATTGTGCAGGAAGCACTGGAACTCTATGCGTCTGCCTTCCGGGTCTCGCGCAAAGAAGTTGTAAATGCGGTAGCTTGCGTTTTCTTCTGGCTCACCCTCGGCTTCCTGCGAGAACTCCCTGTACATTGCATCTACCCCTTCCCGAGCCGGGTAGAAAAAGGTCAGGAGTGTGTCGATATCTGAGACATCGGACTCCTGAAAACCCACGAGCAGGTTCTCATGATTGAGAATGCAAATGCGAGGTTGCTCAAGCCATATGCGCATTCCAACCCGCTCTGTGTAAAAACGGCGGAGCTGTGCCTGCTGCTGAGTCCGCAGAAATACTAGTCCTGCCATGAGCCTTCTCCTTGTGATGCGATGTCTTTGGATCCTGGATTCTCTGTGAGCACAGCAGTGCCCCGTGACCCACTCCCGGCTACCGCAGCAAGGAGATACAGTACGGCACCAAACGCGAACACCGCGTCGGCCGAGTTCAGCTGTGCTATGGTAACCCAACCGACAATGGGACCCACCGCCGCACCCAGGTCGGCCGCGGTCATAAACCGGGAGAAGCTCACCGAGCCACCAAGCCCCGCGCGCGCAACCAGGGCTAGCTTGGCCATTACCGTCACAATGAAGAACACCACCACCGCGGGTAGCAGGAAGCGATACTCGGGAAACCACGCAGCTCCGCCAAGCGCGATTGCCCCTATGGCAAATGCGTAGTTTTCGGCTCGGCGAAAGCCCAACCTGTCCACCATAAGACCCAGCGGCAGCGAGCCCATACTCTGAATGAGGTAGTGTGCCGCAATGACCAGTGCGGTAATGGTTGTGACGCCGATCAACACCCCGCCCGCGTAAATGCTTGGCCCCAGGCGTGACTGCAGAGCAAACCCAAGGGTGGACACAATGAGCCCGGTACCCACGCAGGTGACAACAAAGCCCCGCAACAGGAGCAGATAGGACGGGCGTGCGGTTGTGTGAGCTGTTGTGTGAGCTGTTGTCGGAGCGGCCGCTGGCCGGGGTGCTGGTCTGGCGCTGTGCAGGTGAGCCGGGGTAGCAACTGGCCCGGAGGCTGTGCCGCCAGGTTGCGCCTGAGCCGACCTGAGCAAGGCAAAGCCCGCGTAGTCAAAAATGAGCGCGGTGAGTGAGACAAGCGCCATGACGCCAAATGCCGGGCCAAAACCAAAGCGGTCAAAAAGCAGACCGCCGGTTATGGTTCCACCAATGAATCCCACCTGCACAACCGCGTTGTACAGGCCCAGCACGCCGCCACTATGCCCCCCAGTTGGTGCTGGACGGTGCGGTGCAGTCCGGCCCGGCGACAGAAGTCGCCGCGCGGCCGCGCTATCTGCTCTCGGAGCTACCGAGAGCACCGTCATAACGCCAAGGTGCCGGATAAAGCTCCAGGAAGCTCCCCACAGTAAACGAGCAGCAAGAAAAATGAGGAACGGAGGTGAGCTTGCGTACAGCGCGGTAGCCGCGGCGCCGGTTGCCAGCACCGCCGCAAAGACATGCTCCGGGCGCCTGCGGTCTATGATGCGTCGCGCCCAGTCGTTTGTCAGCAGCCGAACCCACCTATTGGCCGAAAGCAGAATCCCTACCTGAACAGGGCTCAGCCCAAGCGCACCGTGATAGACAGGGAGCACGACATAGAGCGTTACATCACCAAGCAGAGAAAACGCAACCGCAAGGCCAAGAAATACCACTGGGCCTTTCTGTACGCCCGGGAGATAGTTTGGCAGCAGAGTTCGTTGCAGCCGGTGACCGCCGCCACCCACAATGGAACGCAAACCACCTCGCACTTCACTCAACCATCGCACGATACTCGGCCACCTTCTGTGAGAGTTGCAGCCGCGTGCTCACCGCGCATTTTCGAAACACATTTCGTAAATGAGTATCCACAGTGCGCGGGGAAATGAACAAAAGGGCCGCAATCTCACGGTCAGACTTGCCCTCCAGCAGCTTCTCAATAATATCTCGCTCTCGCGGGGTAATTGCCAGCACCTGCATCATGGAGTCCGGCACTTGTGTCCCTGCCCCGGGCTCGCCCGCATGTCGAAGACGCAAGGCACGAATAAGCGCCACGGCAAGTACAACACACGCCACACCATATCCGAAAGAAAACAGAAAACCATCCGGAGCGTCGTGACCTTGAAGGCGCAGCACCATACTCCCTGTGAACTCAAGCAAATTGGCCGGTACAAGGAGCAGAAGTGCAATGCCGGTTCCTTTCTGAGCAATGCGCCAGGGCAGGCTCCTCAGCTCAGGTGCCCTCTTTATGGAAACTACTCCAACCCACAGTGCCGCCACCCCAACAATGAGTTCAAGGATCAGTATTCCCGCAAGTTGAAGTTGCAGAGCATGCGGGCTCAGGTTTTCAGGCGTAGGTGCGTGCACAATGAGAAAGGCTGTCGCACCCAGGCCCACAGCGACGACTGCGGCCTTGACCCAATCTGCATGCCGGTCGGCACCCCGCCAGTAACTAAGGAAGTACAGCGCGGCGAATACCGCAAAACCCCAGGACATACTGTTTATTACGCGGTACGGCAGGGCCGACCGTGGTACTCCCAGAACGCGCAGGTATACGCCCAGAAAGGCCGCGAGTCCCACAGCGACAAAGGCGCCGACCACCACCTCAAGCGGGGGCCGCTGCTGGGCACTAAGGCCGCGCAGCACCACCAATGACAGCAACAGACCCACCCCGGCAACAAGGCTCAGGACCGTTATGACAAGCCACACCTGATACATGCCCTAACTATAGCAGATTACGGAATTCTCCGGATACGCATGTTGCCAAAAACCACGCAGACTCCAGGTAGTGAAACTGACCCAAAGGAGCATGGGCTATGGGAAAAAAGATATTGATGACGGTGCGCCGATTTCGAGTCGTTCTTGCGGTTTTCATGATGTCGGTACTCCCTGTTGTGTTCGCGCTTGTACCTGGCTCGGAGGCCGAGGAGTCGCCCACGGCACAACGAAATGCCAGCGACAGATCAGTCCCGGTAGTGAGCGTCATGACTCTCACACCACAGAGCGTGGTGGAGTACCTTGATACCACGGCAGAAATCCGGCCCGCAGCCAGTATAGAGGTCTATCCGCAAGCCTCCGGTGTGGTTTCGGAAATCAAGGTGCGTGTAGGTTCACGGGTAGAGCAGGACGAGATACTCGGTACCGTAGACCAGTCACAACCGGGGCGGCCTTATCTTCCCAGCCCAATTCGCGCTCCCATGAGCGGGACGGTGGTGTCGGAGCTTGCTCAGGTCGGCTCCCGGGTTTCTGGACAAACGCCTGTCATGCGTATAGCCACGACTGAACACCTGGAAGTTGTCACGCATATTCCGGAACGCTACATAGGCCAGGTTGCGCGCGGGAGCCGGGCCATGGTGATCATTGAGGCCTATCCAAACTGCGATCCAGCCCTCGCCCGGATCCAACAACTAAGCCCAACCCTTGAACCGCGCAGCCGTACCCTTGAGGCGATACTTGAGTTCGACAGTCCCGAAACTCTACCGGCGGGAGTCCGCCCGGGTATGTTCGTTCGCCTGCGTGTGGTAACCAATGACTCACCGCAAGCCTTGGTGGTTCCGCAGACTGCAGTGCTGCGACGC
>SLAA01000181.1 GCA_007127105.1 Spirochaetales bacterium
GACCGTTGGGCGCAAAACCAAACACCGACCGTTGCCGGTCGCCGGTGTTTAACTCCTCGGCAGCCTTCCCGCTAAGGCTGTACCGCCTCAGGTTTCCGTCACCACGGTCAACAACCACCCCGCGCGCGGTGAGATGGGTCCCCCGGGCCGCACCGTACTGGGCCGTGAAACCGTAAAACTCGTCACGCACCTGCCCCTGAGCGTCAAGCAAGGAGACCAGGGGTGGGTCACCTTCTGCAAACAGGAGTGAAAACAGGTGCATTCGCCCACCTGACGACGAGGACTGCTCCTCAATCAGAAACCGAACGCCCTCCGGAAAGGCGCCAGCTCCCGTGACTCGGAAAAAGGAGCCCTCCGGGAGGCTTCCCTCTGCCAGTTCGATTTCTACACGGTCGTCATCATCCTCTGGGAGTTCGGTTCCAAGCTCCAACCCGGGGAATACCGCCAACAGCAGGAAGTCTCCTTCTATACCCGCCATTATGGACAGATTCACTGTAGGCGCAGCCGAAACACCGTAATCCGGCCTAAAGGCCCCACCAGCCACCGGAAACTCAAGGGGCTCAGGCGCCGAATCCAGATCAAAAAGGCGGAACCGCAGGTCACCGGCAACAATGTTTCCGGCACCGTCGGCAACTACCGGGCGCCCAAAGAACACTGGGTCACTCGCCGGGTTGCCTGGATCCACACCTACCGGTGTCTCGCCGCGACGCGGATACTCTCGCACCAGGGACAGCGTGCTGTCAAAGATCCACAGCTTTTCAGCTGCATTCCCCGTCCAATCTTGGTTCGGCCAGCGCAACACAACCAGATACTCGTTTCCGGCATTGTCCAGAACCGAGTGGAGTTCAAACTCCTTGTCATGAGCCCCAGTGCCAAGCAGACTCCCTACGTTTTGTGACGCGGTAAGATCAGTGAGATTCGCCGGAAACGGGGTTTCGAGGAGTGCATCGCACCCAAGCACCAGGAAAGAGAACACACTCATGCCAAGCAACACCCGGAGTCTGGTTCTGGTTCTGGTTCTGGTTCTGGTTCTGGGTCTGGGGCTGGGCAGGTACGCACGTCTCACCATTTTCGCAGCACTCCTACGCCCAAAGGCGGGCCAAAAGTCTCGGTGCCTACCCAGCGCCTCCCTAGCAGGTTGTCGTCGCCAACTCCCGGCGCGTACCGAAACTGTGGCCGGAAAAACAGGGCCCAGCTATTAAGATTGAGCTCAAGGCCTAGACTCAGAACAGTCACATAGAAGTCAGCATACTCGGGCAGGCGATCATCCGCAAAATCTGTAAAGACGACACCCACACCGCCCCCTAAAGTCATTCGCAGCCGTGAGTCGTGCGGAAAAAAGACGTACTGGGACAGCGTAAGCGACAAATCGTTGTGATACACGTCTCCACCGGTGTTGACGTCCCCCTGCAGGTAGAAGGAACGCTCAAGCTGAACAAAGGTATAGTCCGGCACCGCATAATACCGGAACCCAACCCCTAAGCCTTGGGCCTGCCCGGTTGTCCACAACACCTGCGCACCGTACCTATGCCTCCGTGGCAAGCGGCGCAACTGAATAAGGTTATCGGACTCGTTCAAAGTTACTTCGTAGGTAATGCCATGATGCCCTTCCTTGGCTACATCCACGCGAACCCGCGACCCCACGGCAAAGGGAGTGTACGGAAGTCTCAAGCTGCCGTCGTAGATTCTTCCTACCCGAGCGTCTGCAAAAAACACCTCTGCGCCTTCATCACGAGACCGGAAGGTAATGCTTTCTACCTCGTTAATAGGCGACCGGTAGGTATAGGGGTCATCCAGGTAGCGCTCAAGCCCCGGCCGAAGGCGGTCAATTGCGGCGTCAACGGTATTATACAGGCTGAGCCCCGCCCGACCACGCGCAACACTTCCCCCGAGAACCACCGCTTCCTGCGTGTCATACAAGCGCAAGCGCAGCCGCACCTCGTTGCCAAAGGTCTCGTACCCAACAAGCAGCAGAAGCCCTTTGGCGCCGCTCTCACCTTCATCAACCACAAATCCCGACTCTCGTAGTGAGGCAGTCACCCGGCTACGGAGAATCTCCGGGATCTCAGGGGGTGAGGCCGTAGCCCCCTCATCCTGATACAAAGCCGTTACATGCGGTGCGGTGGCCTGCTGAGCCGACAGGGTTGCGCTCAGTAGGATCAGACAGCACAGCAGAATTGGAAGTCGCCCAACCAGTCGATACTCTCTATCGGTGCTCATGGTATTTCTCCCAATCCTCAATATATGCAGCGGAGCCTGTCATTGCCGCCAAGCCTACTTGGATGTCAGAATCTCAACCCCGTTCCAGTTTGCTTCCGGCGGCTGAACCAAGTAGCGCTGACAGCGGGACCTCAACAACTCCGCTGCGTAGTCACCCGGCTGCAACGCCAAAACTTCATCAAAGAGCGAAATTGCTTCAGAAAACCGAGTGCTGGAGTACAACTCCATTGCCCGGTTATGAAGCTCCCAGCCTCGCCCCTCCTCGGGTGAAAGAACAGCCTTGGTAGTGTAGATTCGGACCCCTTGGGTCTTGCCCTTGACCGCCACAAAGTCCAGAAGCCGACAGGGCAAGTGGTCTTTGACCTCAAGATAGAGGCTTTCCGAGATAATGAGGGCCTGCTGATACTGCTTGGTCAAACCCTCAAGTCGTGAGGCCAGGTTCACCATGTCACCGATAACGGTGTAGTCCATTTTTTTGTCGGTGCCGATGTTTCCGACCGTAACCTCGCCGTAATTGATCCCAATCCCTATTTGGAACTCAGGCCGGCCAAGCCTCCGTTGTTCCTCATTAAAGCCCTTCAACCCCTCTGCCATAGCAATGCCAGCATGCACCGACTGCAGAGCGTCGTTTTCATGATGAACTGGGGCCCCAAAAAAGGCCATAATTGCGTCACCAATGTATTTGTCGATAATCCCGTTGTGTTCCATGATGATATCCACCATGACCGAGAAGTAGCGGTTGAGTGAGTTGACCAGGTCGTCGGGCCGCATGCTCTCGGAGATTGAGGTGAAACTCCGGATGTCGGAAAACAACACCGCAAGAACCCGGTTGTCACCCACCAGCATCGACTCTGGATTCTCAAAAAACTTGTCAATGAGATCCTGCGGAACATACTTCTGGAAGATGTTGCGAATCTTTGCTTCTTTTTTCTGAGCCAGAACTGCGTCAAAGGCGTAGCTCTTGATCTTTGAGTAGGCGCGCTCGAGCTCCGAGATCATGATATTGAAGGTGTGGGAAAGCCTGCCTATCTCGTCATTGAACTCTACCTCTACCCTGTCACCAAACTCGTTCGAGCTGATGATCCGCTCCATAGCTGCGACCACCCCGGTCAGCGGCCGGGTGAGGTAGCGCACAAAGAGCACAAGAAGGAGTGCCGAAACAACAATGCCAACCAGCAAAATGAGTACCGTCTGAGTAGTAATACGGTCAACCTGGCTGTAGAACACATCACGATGTTCGGTAATGAGTACAAACCAGTCAAAGGGAGCAAAGGGAAACCCCATTCCCACCCGCTCGATACCGTCCAAACGAACGTTCACCAGATCGCCAGCGGGTCGGCTAAGAAGCCTCTGGAGCTCTGCCTGCTCCTCGGGCTGTATTGCGTAGGGACCGGTCGACATCACCACCTGTCCGGCATTGTTAATGGCAAGAATGAGCTCTGTTTCGCTGCGGACAAGACCCGCAGCGTATAACTCTATACCGCTTTCGGCAGCGCGCACCATTTCGGGAATATCGGTGAACTCATTCTCCACGAGCAGGTTCCACTGACTCTCAATATGCCGCTCCAGTTCAGATGCCTTGAAATCCAGCAGCTCTATGGTTACCCGCGTAATACCATTCGTGGCGAGAAAGTAGGAACTGGTGCCCGCTGCAGCAAGTGCCGTGATGAGAAGCGGCAGCACAATCGACACAATTTTTAGCCGAATACTCATTGACGGAAATTACTCATAAATTTTTCAATGCACAAGCAAGAAATTTCGACATTTTCATAGCCTCGGATACAGAGCGAGTCTCGGTGTGATAATTTGGCACTTTGTGGCTCATACCCGTATATTTCCCGCTGTGACTAACTTCGCCCCCCCACCCGGATTCGCCAGCGCCTCCTCTGACGCAGACCTGAAAACTCACACCAGACGCCTGTTTAAGGACTGGTCGCGCTACAACACCGCCGGGGCCTTGCTCGTGCTTGCGGCCGCGGCGCTGCCTCTCATTTCCGCATCAGTGACTATCTCCGCACTATCCGCGTGGGGCGTACTGAGTTTTGGTGGATTATGGGCACGCGGTATGAAGGCCGAGCTTGCCGCGAAGAACGCCGCCAACATTCTGAGTACCCTCCGGGTGCTCCTCACTGTTGCAGGTGCTCTTACGCTACTCCGAGCATTTGGCGATGGCGCGCCCTCTTTGCTCGCCTATTCTGCCCTTGCGCTCTTTTTGGCCGCACAGTTAACCGACTTCCTTGACGGGCTTGCTGCGCGCATCCATGGCCCTACTCCATTCGGTGCGAGGCTTGATGAAGAGGTCGATGCCTTCTTTGTTGCAGCTTTGTCGGTGGTGGCGCACCGGTTCTTCGGTCTAGGCCCCTGGATACTGCTTGCTGGCGCGCTTCGTTACCTATATCTGCCAAGTCTCGTGCTCATTCCAGAAGCCCCGCAGCGCTCTGTCGCCTACATCTGGTTTGCAAAAACCGTCTGCGCCCTCTCCATTGCTGGCCTTATTCTGCTCACCGCCCCTTTTCTGCCCACGGCCATGAGGTCTCCCCTGGCCGGGCTGGTACTGCTGACTTTGCTGCTATCCTTTGGCTGGGCCTGGGCCGGAAACCTGCGCGCAGCCTTCCCGAGTTGGGCTTCGGCGATTGGTGCTGTGCGCTCATACCTGCTCTATTACGCGGTTCCATTTCGACGCCGCCAGCAGCGGGCCTTCTATAGCACGTTCATAGACTCAAAAGCGGGCACGATCTATGACATTGGTGCCCATATGGGTTCACGCACACGAGTCTTTCTCAGCCTGGGACATCCGGTTGTGGCGGTCGAACCTCAAAGCTGTTTCTTTGAGATCCTCACCGCAGCGCTTGCCGAGCAGCCTAACTGTCGCCTCGTTCACGGTGCGGTGGGAGCGGAGGGCGGTACTGCCGAGATTCAGATTAGCGACCGGCACCCAACGGTCTCAAGCCTGTCTTCCGACTGGATCAAAACCGGAATCTCCACCGGCGTGCTGCGTGGTGTCACCTACAATCGTAGTGAGACGGTGCGCATGTATACCCTGCATGAACTCACAGAGATGTATGGGCCACCAGCCTTCATCAAAATTGATGTGGAGGGCTTTGAGTACGAGGTAGTCCGCGGACTGAGCTCGCCGGTGCCCGCGCTGTCTTTCGAGATTGTGCCTTCGAGCCTGGAGCTGACCAAACTCTGCGTTGAGCACCTGGAAGGGCTTGGGCGCTACCGGTATCACTTCACCCGTGCCGAACGCACTCGGTACGTCGCGTCTGAGCCATGGACTGCAGAGCATCTGCTTGAGTACCTGAACACTATGTCGATGTCGTCACGCAACGGCGACATCTATGCGTTTCTTACCCAGAAAGCGGTGGGTGCCAGCAATGAATAGCGTCCTGCTCATCACCGTTGTTCTGGCCTACGGCACGCTGTTGTTGGAGCTCGTGGTGTTGCCTATACCAAGTGAGGCCTCGGCGCTGTCGCTCTGGAACCGGCCACTTGCCCTCAGGCGGCGCATGCTTACCGGTCTGGCGGCACTACCGGCGCTGCTACTCTATGTCGCGCCGGTTGCTGCAAGCTTGGGGGAACTCCTCGGCGAGGCGGCGCTGTTCCGAGCCATGGAGTCCGTGCCAGCGCACGCGGGAGTAGTGTTGGTCTGGGTAGGGAGCGTGCTGCACCTGACAGCCACACTGGTGTTTCGGCAGCGGGCCGGAGATCCTGGGGCCACTCCAGGTGATGTGGGGCCCGTACTTGTTGAGTCCGGACCCTTTGCGGTCTCGCGCAACCCAATTGCGCTTGGTCTCATGCTCTGTGCGCTCGGATGGGGCCTTCTCCTGGGCCCTTCACAGCCCTGGCGCACCGTCGCCCTACTAGCCGCACTTTACACCGTGCTGTATCTGGACCGAAAGGTGCGCATGGAGGAGCAGGCGGTTCGGGGGAAATTTGGTGCTGCATACGCCCAGTACGCAACTCGGGTTGGGCGCTATCTCGGCCGCCGTCGTGCCAGCACATCCAGGTGATGTACCACCATAGCAAGCCGTTCCTGCTGCAGACAGGCAAGGCGATCCTGTATCCAGGTCTCCATCTGTCCAGCTGTGAACTCTCGAAGACCTTCCTTATAGATGTTGCCGAGCATCCAGGTGAGCAAGCGCAGCTCACCTTTCGTGTACGCCGGTGGAATGCCCCGCTGTGCTTCGGCGCCATCTGCGGCGCCCGATCCGACATCGACCTTGGGAAATACACACCAGTCGGAACCACCTAAGGCCAGCACATCTAAACCCGCAGCACCACAGGCCTCGTACAGCTGGCCACCACTTGCGGCCCCATCCTGCTCGCGACCATCCTCTCTCACCCGCCGCATGCTGCGGTCGTAATAGGAAAGGAGTTGCTGTTCAAACTCAGCATCTTCGGCCTTGGGATACCATCGGGTCAGGCCGTTGTAGTTAATGGTGGCGTAGAAGAGGCCGCCTGGGACTAAAGATTTGCGAACTGCAACGCAGGTCTCATCCAATGGGAGCAGGTCCATGAGCGCGTGAGCCGATATGAGTTCGCGCGAGCTCTCCTCAGCAAGCGCCCTTTCCACGCTCATCACCCGGAACTCTATCTGCACCTCGCCAGAACCTGTCGAGCGCCTGTTCTCCAACCCGCTCGCCGCCCAGGCTTCTGCACACAGAGCTTTGGCGGTTTCTATGAGAGCGGCGTCCATATCGACCCCACACATCTCAAGATCCTTTCCGGAGCTTCGTACCACGCCAAGATCCCGCAGGAGGCGACGAACCATGGCCCCGGTACCTGTGCCAAGATCGAGAACGCGCAACGGCCCGCTGTGTTCTGTCACTGCATCACGAATGCCGGACAACAAGCGCTTCCGAACCTCGGAGTTCAAAGCGGAGTCGTCCACCTCTCTTTTTGCTTCAAGGTACTCTTGAAATGAAATTTCAGGAATTGTCATGTCTCCCACTCGCTTCCGGTCGCTGCACTACCGCAGTTCAGATTCCAACACCGTGCCCCTGCAACAGAGTTGTGCAGAGACGTGTGCCCTCAACTCCATTGTATCGATTGCTTGACATTCGTATAAGGCAGCTGTAGCCTAGATCGAGGTCCAAACACAAACATGAAACGCATATTTCGAATAACAATCTTCGCACTCCTCTTCTCGAGCCTGGCGCTCCTGCCTGCGCAGGACGAAACTGGCGGTGTGACCGAGGCCGAGGTTGAGACCGAGACTGAGACCGAGCTGACGAACCAGGCTACCACAGTCTACATAGTTCCCATACAGGGCGATATTCAGCCCTCAATGCTGGTCTTTCTGCGACGCCAAATAGAGGCTGCCCGTAGAGATGGGGCTTCGCACATTGTCTTTGAGATTGATACCTTTGGTGGCCGGGTCGACACGACCCTGCGCATTACCTCACTTATTGGCTCCCTGGACGATATTACGACCGTCGGTTATGTCACCCTGACTCCGGAAGGCACTGCGGTGAGCTGGTCGGCGGGTGCTCTAATCGCGTTCAGCATGAACCAGATCTACATGGCTCCCGGCACTTCCATGGGAGCAGCTGCTCCGGTGCTGGCTGGGCCGGAGGGCGCCACTGCGGCGGACGAAAAAATGGTAAGTGCGGTGCGCACGCAGGCCGCAGCAATTGCTGAGAAGAACGGCCATTCACCCGGGGTGGCACTTGCAATGGTGGACAACGAGGTAGAGCTCGTTGAGTACCTGTTAGGCGAGGAGCGGGGGCTTGCTACCCGGCAGGAGATGATGGAGCTCGAACGCCGAGCTGAACAGGAAGGACTGGAACTGGAGACGCTGCGCGTCATCTCGGAACAAGGCCGCCTCCTGTCGCTTACTGCGGGTGAGATGGAACGCTACGGTGTGTCGGCTGGCACGCCGGTAAACCGCACCGAACTCTACGAGAAGTTGGGCCTCGTCCAGCCGAACGTAATCGAGGTGAGCCCCAGCAGTGCTGACGAGTTTGTATCGCTCATTACCGGCGCAGCCTTTACCAGCCTGCTTATTCTGGTAGGCCTTATGGCTCTCTTTGCCGAGATATCAAGCCCAGGATTTGGGATTCCCGGTACCGTGGCAATTGCAGCCTTTGCCGTTCTGTTTGGCAGCAACTTTCTTCTTGGCACCGTCGGTTCGGTTGAGCTCATCCTCTTTCTGGTAGGCGTGGTGCTGCTCATTGTTGAGCTGTTCATTATTCCGGGATTTGGTGTTGCCGGAATCTCTGGTGTGGCGCTCATTGGCATTTCCCTGGTGCTCTCGATGCAGGAATTCGTGATTCCGGCTTTTGAGTGGGAATGGGAAATGTTCCATCGCAACATTCTGCTGGTCGTTATGAACTTGTTGGCTGCGATCCTGGGATTTGCAGTACTTGCGGCAAGTTTTCAGAGGTTCTCATTCTTCGGGAGGCTGGCGCTCACTACCGCCGAGGATGTCGAGTCAGGTTACACCGTTCAACCAATGCTTGCGACCGGTAGTCCGGTCGGCAAAAGCGGGCGTGCAATTACCACCTTGCGTCCAACAGGAAAAGCGGAAATCGAAGGCGAGGTACTGGTAGTGGAGGCAGATGGAGAGTATGTTTCGGTGGGAGCCCCAATAGAAGTACTACGTCTTGAGGGCAACAACATCATTGTGCGGGAGATACATTAATGCCGCTGTGGACATCATTTGTTTTTGTTGCGGCCGGTTTACTGCTGGTCCTGGTAGAGGTTTTTGTACCGGCGGGCGGCATTATTGGCGTTGCAGGGTTGGTGGCAATTATTGGGAGTGTCTCGGCAGCCTTCTCGACACATGGAACGGGTGCTGGGGCCGCGGTGTTGCTTTTTGCAGCAATTGGAACCCCGGTCGTGATCATGTTCGCGCTCAAGCTTTTTCCCAACAGCATTGTTGGTAAGTGGCTTATACTCCGAACTTCGCTAGGAGACCCCGTGCCAGGCGAGTCCGGTGATGGGGACTCGGCCACGTCATGGGTAGGCCAAAGGGGCATAGCCTTGACCGATCTGCGCCCAACGGGGACGGCCCGCATAGGCGAGCGCAAGTTCAGCGTCGTGAGTTCAGGAGAGTATATTGAGCGGAATTCACCGCTTGTTGTTTTAAAGCATGAAGGTTCCCGTGTTGTAGTGCGTCGTAGTCTCGATGCTCCGGAGTCGGAGCACGAATCAAGTCAGTCTGAGTAGGAGGTAAGAGATGCAGTTCGAGTTAATCATTCTCTATTTGGTCGCGGGTATACTTGCCCTCGGCATCCTGTTTCTGTTCATTAAGTTTTTTGGATTATGGTTCCGATCATTGCTGTCCGGCGCACCGGTGGGGCCAGGTCGGCTCATTGGTATGTGGCTGCGAAAGGTCAACCTTTCTGTCATTGTCAACAGCCGGATTATGCTGGTGAAGGCGGGTATTCCCCTGGAGACCGACGTGCTCGAGACCCATGCCCTGGCAGGCGGAAATGTCTGGCGGGTAAGCCAGGCGCTGGTTGCGGCAAACAAGGCCAACATCCCTCTCCCTTTCCAGCGTGCGGCGGCAATTGATCTTGCAGGTCGCGATGTCCTTGAGGCGGTAAAGCTGAGCGTTAATCCCAAGGTCATTGACTGTCCGGATCCAAGCAAAGGAAAACAGGCTATTGACTCAGTAGCTAAGGACGGGATTCAGCTCAAGGTAAAGGCCAAGGTAACGGTACGAGCCAACATTGAGCGACTGGTTGGTGGTGCCACCGAGGAAACCATTATTGCCCGCGTCGGCGAAGGCATTGTAACCACAATCGGTTCCGCTGAGTCATACAAGGCTGTACTTGAGAACCCGGACCAAATTAGCCGTCGCGTCCTGGAAAAGGGTCTCGACGCCGGAACTGCATTTGAAATTCTCTCCATTGATATTGCGGATATTGATGTTAGTGAAAACATTGGTGCCAAGCTCCAGGCAGACCAGGCCGAGGCCGACCGTCGCCGTTTCCAGGCGGAAGCCGAGAAACGCCGCGCCGCTGCCCAGGCTCGCGAACAGGAGATGTTGGCCGCTGTACAGGAGAACCGAGCCAAGGTTGTGTTAGCCGAGGCTGAGGTACCAAAAGCTATTGCCGAGGCCTTCCGACAGGGTAACCTGGGAATAATGGACTACTACCGCTTCCGCAATATTCAGGCCGACACCGAGATGCGTAAGAACATTGGTGGTGAGTCGACCGATTCCGGATCGAGTGAAACCTAAACGGAAAAGGTAATACCATGAGCGAATTTTTCGCACAAGGCGGCATGGAGTCGATTGAAGAACTCTTCTCCATGATTACGACCTTCTTCATAGCCCTCATTCCGCTGCTCTATCTTTACCGTATGCGGGGAAACCGCGAACGGAAAAACGAAGAACGACGCAGACGTCTGGAGGCTGAAGAGGTCGCAATTGCTCAGAAAGGATCACAGAACAGGGAAACGCAGGAGGACTACAGCACCGATAGCGAGCAGGAAGGTCGGGTCATTGGTATCCTTGAGGCGCTGCTCACGGGTCAGGCTCCTGGAACACGTGTTCCACCCACAACGGTAGCAACGCCGCCACCAGACGAGCGGGACCGGAATCAGTATGACCACGATAAGGACGACTATGTAAGCCCGTACGATGAGCCCTCATTGCGGCCTGTGAAGAAGTCAAAGACGCCACGGACAGCTGCTTCTACCACGCAGCAGCCAGAGGCCCCGGCCTACGCCAAGGCTCGACCTACGCCCGAGGCAACGCCCGACGCATCGAGGCACCGCATGCCCTCGGCACAGTCCACACGGCCCAAGCGAGTTCGGTCGGTAAGCGAAGGGCGGAACTTTGAGGATAACAACCGGCCTTCAATTGGTTTTGGCTTCTCAACCGGGCTGGCCGAGACCGGAATTCCGAAATCTCCGCCGGTGGTGTCGGTCGCCTCACAGCGGCATCGCCGCTCGCTTAAGAGTTTGACGGAATGGCAACGCGGTCTTGTGTACGGCGAAATACTTGGCGCCCCTCGGTCACTTAAGAAGTACTCTGAGGATGAGCTCTGAGATAGCGTGACACCCGGTGTCCGGGCGAGATTTCCTCAAACTCGGCACCGGGATCTATTGTTTCTGCTTGGCTTCGATCGAGGGCGCCCCCGGTCGGGCTGGGCAGGAACTCCGGGCGTCGGGTCGGGTCGGGAGGCTCGCCAAAACGTGCGGTTGAAAACCCGCGCCGAGCCGCCACCTCGCCGACCACTGGTTTCTCAAGCTGCGGAATGCCAGCGTACAGGTGCTTGGTGTATGGATGCACCGGGTTCTTGCCAATCTCCCTGGCCGGTGCCTCCTCCATGAGCAGTCCCCTATACATCACCCCAACTCGGTCACAGATATAACTTACCACCGCTAAATCGTGCGCAATGAACAACATGGAGAGCTTATACTCCTCTCGCAGACGCAACAGCAGGCCCAGAATCTGCCCCTGTATCGACACATCCAAGGCCGATACTACCTCGTCGCAGATGAGCACCTCTGGTCGCACAATAAGCGCCCGCGCAATGGAGATTCGCTGCCTCTGTCCGCCTGAGAAGTCGGCGGGTCGGCGTTCAAGGTCGTCGACCCGGAGTCCTACATCCTCGAGAATGGCGGCCGCCTCGTCCCGGGCCTTCTTCTTTCCCGGCCAACCGGGCAGGTAACGGTAGCCAGCGGTGAGTATATCAAGCACGCTCATTCGTGGATTGAGCGAGCGCGCTGGATCCTGAAAGACATACTTGATCTTGCTGCGCAGTGCATCCAGCTCACGCTTGTTTGGTCGTGTGATATCGTATACCTGGCCTTCACGGTCGGTGTACTCTACCTGTCCAGCATCGGGATGGTACATTCCAACCGCGAGACGCGCAGTAGTAGTCTTCCCGCAGCCGGACTCGCCCACAAGTCCGTAGATTTCGTTGGGTCGGAGCTCAAGCGAAACGCCGTTAACGGCGTACACAAAGCGCCCTACCGGCGCGAAAAACCCGGCATCGAGCGAAAACCTTTTTTCCACGTTCTTAAGAACGAGCATAGAGATCCTCTCCCTTTACCCCAGGGTGAATGCAACGGTGGTCAACGCCAGCCTCTGAGTTTAAGGCAGGAACCGCTACGCGGCATTCGGGAGCAGCCAGAGGGCAGCGCGGCTCAAATGGGCAACCAGGTTCCGGGTGTGTTGGGTCGGGCACTCCACCGCGAATGATCGCAACACGTCTGTTACTGTGATGGTCGCCCATACTCAGTATGGAGGAGAGCAAGGCGCGGGTATACGGATGCCGGGGGGTGTGCAGCACCTGTTCGGCTGGCCCCTGTTCAAGAATAAGGCCTGAGTACATCACCACAACTCTGTCGGCAATTCCGGAAATAAGAGCCAGGTTGTGGGTGATAAACACAATTGCTAAGCCCCGACGCTCCTTCAGCTCCAGCAACAGCTCAATTATTTGCGCCTGTATAGTCACATCCAGAGCGGTTGTTGGCTCGTCCGCAATCAGTATCTTGGGGTCGGAGGCCAGCGCCAGGGCTATCATGACCCTTTGTAACAAGCCGCCGGAAAACTGATGGGGAAAGTTGCCGAGTCGCTCGGCCGCCTGTGGCACCTTCGCTTCCTCCAGGAGCTGAATAGAACGTCGCCGTGCCTCTTCGTCACTTATGTCTGGATTATGCGCGCGCAGCGTCTCGCTCATTGCTTTTCCAATTGAGTAAATGGGATCAAACGATCTCCCAGGCTCCTGGAAAATGATACCGACTTCCTGCCCGCGGAAACGCCGCAACTGCTCCGGACTGAGACTCAGTACCGAACTATTGTTGTAGCGAATATCACCGCCTACCACCTCACCATTGCCAGGCAACAAAGTGAGAATGCTGTGGGCAGTCACACTCTTTCCCGATCCGCTCTCGCCGACAATACCGAGTACCTCACCCTCTGATACCGAGAACGACACTCCCCGGACTGCATGCAGCATTCCGCCAGCGGTGGTAAAATCAATCTTCAGGTCTTGGACTTCAAGTATCATGATCCGATCTTTTTCTCCCGGTAATAAGGATCAAACAGGTCACGCAGCAGGTCGCCGATGAGGTTAAAGGCGAGCGTCGTCAACAGGAGAAACAGCCCCGGATAGAGAAACCAGGGAAAGTTCCGCAGGTTGTTCAAGGTCGATATCTCACGGTTCAGCAGGCTTCCCCAGCTTACAGCCGGGTCCACAATTCCCAGTCCAAGATAGGAAAGCACGGTCTCACCAAGAATGAAACCAGGAATGCCCAGTGTAATGCTGACAATCAAGATTGAGGCCATCTGTGGAATAATCTGACGGAACACAATCACCAAGGGTGGAATGCCGTCAAGCTGAGCCGCAGCAATGAAGTCCTCCCGTTTTATGGCATGCACCATGCCGCGTATGAGACGTGCACTTCCCGGCCAGCCTACAAAAGAAAGGATCACGGTAATCAACATGAACGACTGCCCGCTATCCAGATCGCGCGAAAGCACCGAACGCAAGAACAGAATGAGATAAAGCCCGGGAATGAGAATAACGAACTCGGCAAAGCGCATGACGAACCAGTCAAACTTGCCACCGTAGTACCCGGCCAGTCCCCCTAAGGCAATTGCCAGGGTGAGCGATATAGTAATTCCCACAAATCCAATGGTGAGCGATATGCGAGCTCCGTGCCACACTCGCGAGAAAAGATCCCGCCCCATGTGGTCTGCGCCAAACACGAACACCGGCATATTCCGCCCGCCCTCTTCCCATGTAGTACCACCGGGCACGTAGGGAGCGTTCACACCGAACAGGTGAAGGTCGCTACGGAACAACCCAAAGAACCGGTACTCCGGACCCCGAACAAAGAGCTCTACCCGGTGATAGCGCCCGCTTACACGCGCGTAACGCCAGTTGAGCTGGTCTACCAACACCCGTTCCTGGATCTGGGGACCAAAACCAAGCTGAGGCGAGTAGAAGGTGAGGTTCGGCGGATGGTACACGTGATCACGAAACACCGTCGTGGGTCGATAAGGCGAGATAAACTCGGCGGTGATCATGCCACCGTAGAGTATTGCCAGGATAATGAGTGATGCCATGGCGACTGGCCGGCCTCGGAATCCGCGTCGAACTCGCTTCATGAGCTACCGTACCGTATACGAGGATCAACCAGAGCAAGGAGTATATCGGCCACCATCATTCCAAGCAGCACCAGAAAACTAATGAACATCATGTTCGCCACAACCAGATTAATGTCCTCCTGCCTCACCGCTTCATACATCAGTCGGCCTATGCCGGGATAAGAGAAAATGATCTCAAGGATCAGCGAACCCGAAAACAAACCGGCAAAGATATTAGCGCTGCTCGTGATGTACGGGTTGAGAGTGTTGCGAAAGGCATGCGCGAAGTATATTCGCCTCTCGCTAATTCCCCTACTCCGCAAACTCGTAATATAGGGTTGGCCCAACTGGTCCAGCATGGTGGCTCGAATCATACGCATGGTGCCACCTATGCCACCCAGGAAGGCTCCCAGCAAGGGCAGGAAGATATGGTACACATAACTGAACATAAAGCGCCCAGGCGCCTCTCGAAAGGGAAAAGGTGGATAGGCGGTAATAGGAAAGAGCCCGGAAACCGAGGCGAACAGCTGCAAAAGAATGAGAAGCAACAGTCCCGGAAAGGCATGCAACAGCAGGGCGGTGAAGGTTGCCGCCAGATCAACACGAGTCCCTACCTTGGACGAGAAATAGATTCCAAGCGCAAACGAGATAATTGTTAAGAACACAAGAGATATCAGATTCAAGATCAAGGAGTTGATCATTCGGTCACGAATGAGAAAGAGAATAGGGGCCCGTGTGATCATAGCCCGCCCCAGGTCACGCTCAACAAACACCTGATGCAACCAGCGGCCGTACTGCACGTAAAAGGGCTGGTCAAGGCCAAGACGCGCGCGCGCTGCAGCCATCATTTCCTCAGAATAGATGTTGTCGTCCTGTCGGAACTCACCGAGGGTGAACATCTGCGACCGAACGTAGTTGTCCACTATATCTCCGGGAGTCAGCTCCATGAGTCCAAACACCGCCAACCCAAGGAAAAACATGAGAACAACCATGGACACAAAGCGCCCAAAGATGAAGGAAGCAAGTGGATGCCGACTCCGAAGCTTAAAGACAAAGGAGAGAGTCAGCTCCCAAAAACGGCGTAAACTGAGCTGCATAGGTTTACCGTTACTCCAGGAACAGGCGCTCGGACTTCAAACCACCCAAGGTGTCATAACGTACGTTCTGCCAGCGATCCCGTATCGCAAGAAAGGCCCATGGGTGAACAATGTATATGACCGGCAGTTCCGAGAGCAGAATTCGCTGGAACTCGTCGTAGATCTCCTTAGCCTCTTCCTGGTCAAGGGTAAAACGACCTTCGTTGTACAGATAGTCGATACGGGCTTCCCACTCGGTGGCTGGCGAGTCTTGCAACGGGTGCCAGAGATGAAAATTGCCGCTCGACTGCCATACGTTACTGCCACTCGAGGGCCAGTAGTTGGTGCCCAAAGAGACGGTCACCACCTCCCAGTCATAGGTGTTGGTCAGCATCTCAACCACGCGCTGAAAATCTATAGGACGTACTCGTGCACGAATCCCAATCTCGGACAGCTCATCTGCAAAGATCTGGGCAATATCAATGCCAATATTGTTCTCGGCTCCGAGGTTGATGGTGAAGTCAATAGCGTTACCGTCGGCGTCGCGCATGGTGCCGTCTGCATCACGACGCATGCCAATGCTCGCAAGCAGCTCAAGGGCACGATCCGGGTTAAAGGTGTACTCAAGACGTATATCTTCATCAAACATCGGGTTGACCCTGGCAAAGAAATGGTGTGCAGGCTCGGCGAGCCCCCTGTACACCTGCCGGACAATGCGCTCGCGATTAAGCATAGAACTCATTGCCTGACGGAACGCGGTTTGACTGAACCACGAGTACTTCAGCGGATCGAGAGTGTTCGGGTTCTGGTTGAAGGTAAAGAAGGCAGACCCAAGGGTTGCCCCACCGTTAAACACGGTGTAGTCCGGGTTTGGCTGTCTGAGCAGCGTATCAAGATCTTCCGGGCGGGTTGAGTAGCTGTCTCTGCTCCCGTCACGGAACATGAGAAACTCGCTATTCTTGTCCGGCACAATCCGGTACTCAATTCGTTCGATGTACGGTAGGCTGGTGCCCGCCTCGTCAGTTTTCCAGTAGTTTGGGTTGCGCTGCAGTACCACGCGTACGCCCGGGTCATACTCTATCAGGTGGTACTGCCCCACTGAAGGAATCTCGCGCACAGGTGTATCTACACTGAACAGATCGAGCACCCCTTCGGCGCCACCGGCTTCCTTAGCTGGTTGGAAGATGTGCCGCGGTCCAAACTGCATATTGGTAGAAAGAATAGGGTTTGCCACAATCCGAGGATAGATAAAGGCAAAGCTCCGGTCGTCTATGCGTTCAACCTCTATGCGAGCCGCGGTCCCGTCTGGCATCTCAATGAACTGGCCTGCATACCCAGGCAGCTGCAGTGATCGGTCGCCGTTGATCTCGTTGTACCAGTACACAACGTCATCCGAGGTCACCTCCACCCAGGTGTCCGGACTGCTGTTTGGGGTCGTCCAGTAGAGCTCGTCACGAAGTGTATAGACAACGCGAAGACTGTCGGTTTCTTCATCCGCATGCACCTCAAAGGTTGCCAGTGCCGGAGTAAACTCACGCTTGTACGGATCATAGTCGGCGAGAAAGTCAAACAGGGGGTCAATGACGGCACGGGTGTCTGCGTCACGTGCGGTAAGCGTGTTGAAGGTCCGCGGGTCGTTGTTTATGCTCGATGTCCAGGTACCACCTACTGTGCCAACACGAAATGGCTCCTCACCGCCGGGGCGGTGAACTGTTCGCTCCAGGATGGTTTCTCGACTGTCTATGAGACCGGTCGCTATATCGTCCTCATGGATCTCCTCTCCGCCGCCACAGGCGCCAAGCAGCAGCAGCACAAAAAGCGCCAGAGTAGTTACTACGGCAAAGGGGGGGAAGGTTCGTATTGATCGGTTCACAAGCATCTCCTTGCGGGGTGTACATGAATAAATATACCAAAATACTAGGAAAAACCAAAGGCAAGAAAGAACGGACCTGAGCTATTCGGTTCGACTATTCTCCGGATCAGCCAGAGCCGGAGGAATCCGTACCTGAAAATGCGTAGCAAGCGCCTGGAAGGCTTTTCTGACCCTCGAGCTCCGGAATGCCGGAAATACATCTGCCGCACGTGCCACGGCGAAGTAGATGTTCTGAGCTTCATGTAAATCGAGTTTAAGTTCAAGTCCCTGGAGCCCCTCAAACATAGAGACCAGATTCTCAAGCGTCTCGGCCGAAACCTCGTGATCCCGAAGACTTCGCATGATCGTTCCAATGCGGTTCCCGATCTCAAAAATCAGATCTTCACCTGTCGGCTCAAATGGCCAGCGCCGGAACTCCTCAACCGCGTTTCGCAAGGCCCCTATATCAATCAGACCTTGGCCCTGGAAAACTGAACGCAGGTCAGTGTTGAGTATATACTCCACCGGAGCGGATAGTGCATCTGGAATGGGCATTTCAAGATCTCTCATGGCTCGGAGGATCGAGTAATTGGAGTCGAAAACTCGTCTATAGTTGATCTCAACATCTTTATAGGTGAGGTCAAGCAAGCTCCGCATGACTCGTCTCTGTTCCTCCTTGAAGAGATTCCAGAGAAGATAACTCTGCCGGCCAAATGCCCTGTCAAGCATGATAATGGCACTTGGGATATTGTTTTCAAGAAAGCTGTTTTGAACCGCATTGAGGGTACGTTGGAACCGGGGCTTCTGATCTACACGTTTCACCCCACCAATCACGTTATGGTCGCCAAGATGAAGAACGGCAAACATGACCTCGGCTTCATCGTGGGTAATCTCTGAGCGGAGCAGCAGTGTACCGGAGGCGAAACGGTACTTTCCGGCACGATGCCTGCTAAAGTCACTCCGACGCACACGAAAATACGACAGGCGAAACTCACTCTCCTCGGTTTCATGAAATAACGAACTCACAGCATAGTGGCCAGCAACTCGGTCTAAGGTGACTACCGCGCCCGCAACATGGCGCTCATATACCCCATCACCATGGGCGAGTCCCGCAATATTGCTTGGTGCTTCCTTCAACTTAGTCCGAAACAACGGCTCCAGGTCCTTATCAGCCAGGGTCTTTGCGAGCTGCATTGCGCGTGCCGCATACTGAAGAATCTGAATGGTTTCGATCCCGGAGATTTCATCAAAAAACCAGCCGCAGCTCGTGTACATCAACAGCGCATGCCGCTGCATCTCCAAGGCGGAGAACACCCTCGCCTTCTCTGCGTCACTCAGGTCGGCGCGAGCCTCCTCCTTAAGGAACAGCGACTCACCCTCCGGTGATCTGTCCACCATGAGCTCGATATAGCGATCGCGCGCCCGCCATGGAAAAGACAAATAGGACTCAACAATCTCTTCGTAGAGCGATTCAAGTTCATCTCGCAGCCAGTCAAGGGTCTCGCGTAAGGGTGCGCGCCAGCCTTGCCTCCAGCCCGGTTTTCCCCCAGAGTTGCACCCACAGTCCGAACGCCACCGCTCAACACCATGCATGCAGCTCCATGAACTGTCCTCAATAATCCGAGCCTCCCACCGTGGAGGAACCAAGTCCAGGTATTCTCCGTAGACCGTAACTCGAGCAGACTCCCGCTCGCGGATCGTGTTCAGGCAATAGCTGAGGGCCATTTCACCGTTGCGATGATGATGCCCATAGGTCTCGCCGTCGGTTGCAATATGAACCAGCTGCGGCCGCCGGGACTGATCCGAGAACCTTGACAACAGCCGGTTTGCAAAGTTCTCCCCGCTGTCAAGCAGCCCTCCAAACGCAACATCCTGTGACACGCCGCCATCGTAAAAAAATAGCGCTATACTCCGCCCGGACGGAAGTCGGCAGAGGTATGGCCGCCGGGAGTCAACTTGACCGCCAGCTACATCAATCCAGTCATTGCTCTCCAGCACCCGAACACTGGCGCATTGATACGGTGAAAGCACGGTGAACCGCACTCCCTCCGAGGCCAGCACCTCAAGTGTCTCGGTATTGACCGCCGTTTCGGCAAGCCACATGCCTTCTGCCTTCCGCCCGAAGCGATACTCAAAGTCGCTCATACCCCAACGAACTTGTGTAAGCTTGTCCCGCGGTGATGCCAGAGGCATAATAACGTGGTTATACACTTGTGCCATTGCCGCGCCGTGTCCCCCAAAGTGGGACATGCTCCGGCGATCCGCATCTATGATCGCCTCGTATATCTCCGGCTTTTTGTACTCCAGCCATGACAACAGGGTCGGCCCAAAGTTGAAGCTCATGTACTCGTAGTTGCTTACGATGTTCGTTATGTAGTTCTCATCATCCAAAATGCGAGCAAATGCGTTCGGCGCATAACACTCAGCGGTTATGCGCTCATTCCAGTCATGGTACGGATGTGCTGTGTCCTGAAGCTCAATCTCTTCCAGCCAGGGAGACTCTCGTGGCGGCTGGTAGAAGTGTCCGTGAATGCAGATGAACCGGTTACTCATGAGTTAATCACCTTCGTCCAGCTCAAGCACCACAACACCCCAGCCAGGAAGCCGCACACCAGGCCCCGAGCTTGAGCCCGCCCTGATCTGCTCAGATAACTCCTGCTCACCCATCCAGGTGCATACTCTCACGTGGGATCGCTCGACCGGCAGCTGAGGCAGATCACGGGTAACCTCATCCTCACCACAGTTCGCGACAACAACAAAGCCCCCTCGCCTATAGGCAATCACCGGCAGTGCCACCTCAACTCGCTCGACGACACGAGCCCCGCCGGACGCACGCCGAATCCCCAGCAACTCGCGATACAACGCAAGAACTGCCTTCCCCGGTTGGCGCTCGGCTGCAGAAATGTCCAGCACAGAGTCGTTGAAGGTGCTCTTGGCTACGGGATCCGGCGGCTCCACCCCGTCATAGAACTCAGCAAACTCACGCTTGCGTCCCTCGCGGGTCGCCTCAAGCAGGGCCTCATCGCCATGATCTACAAAGAAGTAGAAAGGACGCGTCTCACCATACTCCTCCCCCATGAAGAGCAGGGGTACATATGGACTCAAAAGGAGCAGGCTGAGCGCAAAGCGATACTGTTCCGGAGTGACGAGCTGCGACAGTCGTTCACCGAACATGCGGTTTCCCACCTGATCATGATTTTGAATGCAGACGACAAACCGCTCGGTGGGCACCCCTTGCGGGCTGTTCCCATGCCTGCGTCGTCTCTGGACCGAGTAACCCCCGCTCAGATTGTAGGCCTGAAACATCGCGCGCTCGAGTTGCTCAAGTCCGCCAAAGTCCGCGTAATATCCACGACGCTCACCGGTCAGCAGTACATGTACCGCGTGGTGGAAGTCGTCGGCCCAGTGGCCCGCAAGACCGTAGCCGCCCTCATCACGCCTGCGAACGAGTCGCGAGTCGTTCATGTCACTTTCGGCAATGAGGTAACGAGGACGCCTGGGTGCTGTCGTCTCGGAATCCATGGGAGCGTCCGGGCCAAAGGCCTCTTCCACCGCTGCCTGCAGCTCGGCAAGGAAAGGGCGCGCACCGGTGTCGTAAATTGCATGCACCGCATCAAGGCGCAGGGCGTCAATGTCGTAGCGCCCCAACCAGAACAGGGCATTGCGAATGAAGTAGGCTCGCACTTCATCGCTGTCCGGACCGTCAAAATTAATGGCCTCACCCCAGGGTGTGCGGTATGCATCGGTGAAGTAGGGGCCAAACTCACGAAGGTAGTTTCCCTCCGGACCAAGATGGTTATAAACAACGTCCAGCACCACGGCCAGTCCCAGGCCATGCGCTGCGTCCACAAAACTCGCCAGGCCTTCGGGCCCTCCGTAGCAAGCCTGCACCGCATAGGGCTGCACCCCGTCATAGCCCCAGTTACGCTCACCGGCAAAGGCCGCTACCGGAAGTATCTCAACCGCGGTTATTCCCAGCTCGGCGAGCCTGGGCAGCTGCTGTGCGGCCGCGGCAAAGGTACCCTCGGGGGTGAAGGTGCCGACATGAAGCTCATAGATAACGTAATCATGAAGATGAGGAGCGATGTAGTCAGTGTTGCGCATGGCAAAGGCCCGGGTGTCAACAAGCGCAGAAGGGCCATGAACCCCATCCGGCTGGAACCGTGAGGCCGGATCGGGCAAACGGCGGCCGTCCTCGGTCAGCAGAGCATAACTCTGGCCCGGCTCACACCCCTCTACCACACAGCGGTGATATCCGTCGTCATCGCGCTGCATGGTGTAGAGGAGTCTGTCCTCACCTGTTTCCAGCAGCAGTCGCGAACGCAGTGGAGCCCAGACACAGAACTCAGCGCGGCGTGCTTGCGAGTTGTACTCCGCGCCCACGAACGGCGGAAGCGGGTGTTCCGGTTCAGAGAGGCTTGGCGCCGGTAGTCCCTCGGTGCTACCAGACGCATTCAGCTCCTCACTCACTGTCAACCTCCAGGATCTGTTGTATCCCGGCTATAGGTATGCCGATCCAGTCGGGGCGGTTGTTGAGCTCGTAGCCCACCTCGTAGACCGCCTTCTCCAGCAAAAATACCTCAAGCAGGAGTCGCGAATCCTCTTCAGTGGTCGGTAAAAGCCCACTCTCCTGAATGAGCTGGTTATACCCTTCTAAGAAAGCTCCAGCGGCAGCACGGTACCACGGCTCAACCCACGGTTCGAGCGACTCAAGATCATGCTCGCGAAGCTCGGCATACTCAAGAAAACGAGAGTACACAGCATAGTGCAGCGAGCGTAACAGACCCGCCACATCGCGCAGTGGGCAGTAGCGCAGGCGTCGTTCACTTGTGGCTCGAGCTGGTTCACCCTCAAAGTCAATGATGGTGAAGTCGCGCCCCGAGAACAGAACCTGCCCAAGGTGATAGTCGCCATGAATCCGAATCTTGCGCGAGTTTATGCGGTGATCCTTGATGCGGGCAAAAGTGGCGATAATCTCGTCCTCACGCGCGCTTATGGACGCAATCTGTTCACTCAGCGCATCATCCTTGCGAGCCTTGTTCACCTGACTCATTACGCGCCGAAAGAGACTTCGCATTGACTGGAAAACGGAACGCTGGTAGAGCAACGAGAAGTTCTCGACGGCGAAATCGGGATTACCGTTCGATACTGCAAGGGCTTTGTGGAGTTCTGCCGTGCGACGACCGAGAAGTCGCATCATTTCCAGGAAGAACCGATCCATCTTGCCCATAAACTCATCGGGCAGGTCATCAATATGGGGGCCTGTGACCGCTGGTGGCAGGCTTGGCGGCTTAATACCCTCGGCAGCCGAGGTCAACACACTCTCAAAGTAGCGGTCGACCGCTCCTACGGTGAACTGAAAGGCATCCCCCTCATTCCCAACATAGTCAACGAGCAAGCCTAACGACGACATCGACCCGTGGGAGTCGAGGTACTCAAGGTTGCCAAGATAGGAGGGTGTTCCAACCTCGGACTTGGTATCCGCCAGATGGCGCAGCACCTCAATCTCCGGGTTCACGCCTTCCTCAAGCTTGCGATACATTTTGAAGAAACACGCATCACGGTAAAGGATCGAGGTGTTTGTCTGTTCGGCACGCAGAACCCGCGACTGGTATGGCTTCTCCATTTCCTGGAGAACAGCACGCGCCGACCGGCCAGCCATACCCACAAGCTGTCCAGCCTTACCTTTCAACTTGCGCTTTCGCATCATCAGCTCAAAGAGTTGTTCCCGCAGCTCATCATTGTGAATGCCGTCATAAATAATTCCATCCTCGCCGTCATAGTTCACACGTAACAGGGCGGCATCAGGATGATCGGCAAATACATTGTCGTACTCGGCCCCGGTAGCAATAGCTACTGGTACGCAGTATCGGTCAAGCTTGTCGTCAGCAAACTGTACCTGAACTACCAATAGCCAGACCCTTTCCGAGGTGTCGCCAAAAGGAAAGCGGTCCGCTATGGAAATATCCTTGATCTTGCGTGCCTTGTCACGGAACCAACGTGCCGAGCGCAGGTAGGCGCCAAGAGTCTCGCTCCCAAGAAGTCTGCCAAGCTTGGATGAGAAGGTAGCCCAGTCACGTGCGCCAAGACTTGGCAGATCCTTGACCTCGGCTGTTACGATAGACTGAGACTCACTGGGGGGCAGCAGCCGAAACCATAGGAAGTCGTGTCCAGCAACCATGATCAGATACGGAGTCTCACGCACCCGAGGGAACTCATTGCGGCTAAATATTTCTTCGGGCGTCCACCCCTGGTAGTCTTGGTCTGCCAGCTCAATCTCGACCGTCTGAGCGAACCGGGAGAAGTTCACCACCACGAGCAGGTGTTCATCTTCGTAGCGCCGCAGAAAGGTCAGAACATGAATGTTGGATGAGGAAATAAAACTGATGTCCCCCCGGCTAAATGCTCGAAAGCGCTTGCGGGTAGCTATGATTCGCTTCATCCACCACAGCAGTGATGCGGTGTTTGCCTGCTGCGTCTCTACATTCACCGCCTCGTAGTGGTACTCAGGATCAATGATCACCGGGAGATAGAGGCGCTGAGGATTAGTATGCGAAAAACCGGCATTTTTGTCGGAACTCCACTGCATGGGTGTTCGTACGCCGTCACGGTCACCCAAATACACGTTGTCGCCCATACCAATCTCATCGCCGTAGTACAGAATAGGACTACCGGGCAGACTGAAAAGCAGGCTGTTCATAAGCTCAATCTTGCGCCGGTGGTTGTCAAGCAAGGGAGCTAAGCGACGCCGTATTCCAAGGTTAATGCGCTGACGTGGGTCGCCAGCGTAGACCTGGTACATGTAGTCACGCTCTTCGTCGGTAACCATCTCAAGGGTAAGCTCATCGTGATTGCGAAGAAAAATACCCCACTGAGCGCTTGGTGGAATTGCTGGGGTCTGTTCAAGAATGTCGATGATCGGAAACCGATCCTCCATTTTAAGGGCCATAAACAGCCGCGGCATGAGCGGGAAATGGAATGCCATGTTGCACTCATCATCATCACCAAAGTAGTTTACTGCGTCCTCGGGCCACTGGTTGGCCTCGGCGAGCAACATGCAGTCTGGAAAGTTCTTGTCCACGTGGGTTCGGAGATCTCGCAGAAAGTCATGAGTCTCCTGCAGGTTCTCGCAGTTGGTATTCTCCCGCTCAAAAAGATATGGCACCGCGTCCAGCCGCAAACCGTCAACGCCCATCTCAAGCCAGAAGTCAAGCACCTTAAACACCTCAGCCTGCACGTCCGGGTTGTCAAAGTTCAGATCAGGCTGATGCGAGTAGAAGCGGTGCCAGTAGTAGGCTCCAGCAACCGCGTCCCAACTCCAGTTAGATGCCTCAAAGTCCTTGAAGATAATGCGGGCATCCTCGTACTTCTGCGGCGTATCACTCCACACGTAATAGTCACGCCACTTGCTTCCCGGTTTGGCATTGCGGGCACGTTCAAACCAGGGATGCTGATTGGAGGTGTGGTTAATGACGAGCTCGGTGATGACCCGCATTCCACGCGCATGAGTCTCACGCAAGAAGCGTTTGAAGTCCCGAAGTGTACCGTAGGCTTCATGAATACCCGTATAACCGGCAATGTCGTAGCCGTCATCGCGCCAGGGTGATGGATAGAAGGGCAACACCCACACCGCCGTGACGCCCAGGTCTTGAAGATAATCAAGCTTTTCGGTGAGCCCTTTGAAGTCGCCCATGCCGTCTCCGTTGCTGTCCAGAAACGAGCGTACATGCAACTCATAGATGATGGCATCTTTATACCATTGGCTTAGATTTTCCTGAGATTGGCTCACTGATTTACCCCTTTTGTTGCTTCGTTGTCCGATCCTCTCATTCGTTTCTTTCTTTCATGGACGGCTTGATTGATGTGCACGCCTCAATCGCTCAGCTCTGAGGGTACCACCACCCGAAAAACGTGGGCCGGATTCGCATTCGGATCAAGTTCAACATAGTTCCAGCCGGGTTGCCAACGATACCCGTGATCCGTCAGCAGATCGTACACAACAAAATGTGACTCGGAATCGAGGCCGAAGGTCCGCGGGTCAAACTCTATCCATCCCGACTGCTGATACTGAAAGTCAAAGTTCACTATCACCAGAACAAGATTTGCTCCCTGCTCATCGAACTTGCTGTAGGCCAGCAGCAAGTCGTTATCGGTCTGGTGAAACCGTAGTCCCGTGGTTCTATGCAGTGCTGGATTCTCCCGGCGCAGCTGGTTGACCGCGGTGATATACGGAGCAATGCTGCGGGAATCGTCAAGGTTCCAGTGCCTTACCTGATACTTCTCCGAGTCCAGGTACTCTTCACTTCCGGCCTCACGCGGTGTGTTCACACACAACTCATAGGTTGGGCCGTAAATTCCGTAGTTGCTGCTCAGCGTTGCCGCCAGAACAAGTCGGGCCTTGAAGGCTGGCACACCACCGAGCTGCAGGTCCTCGTGCAGGATGTCCGGAGTATTGGGCCAGAAGTTCGGGCGAAAGTACTCCACCATCTCGGTTGTTGTGAGCTCGGTCAGATACTCCTGGAGCTCGGCGGCAGTATTACGCCAGGTGAAGTAGGTATACGAATGAGTATACCCAATCTTGGCCAGATGCATCATGACCTTGGGCCGGGTAAAGGCCTCGGCAAGGAATATGACCTCGGGGTGCTCCTTGCGAATTTCAGCTATAACCCACTTCCAGAACCCAAAAGCTTTGGTGTGCGGATTGTCGACCCGAAAAATCTTTACGCCAAGATTAATCCAGTAAAGAAAAACCCCAAGTAAGGCCTGCCACAGCTCCTTCCAGTCACTGCTTTCAAAATTCAGTGGGTAAATGTCTTGATACTTCTTGGGAGGGTTCTCGGCATACTGCACGCTGCCGTCGGGACGAATAATGAACCACTCCGGGTGTTCCTTAACCCACGGATGATCCGGGGAACACTGGAAGGCAATGTCCAGTGCAACCTCCATCTTGTGTTGCAGGGCTGCATCTACCAGAGCCCGGAAGTCGTCCTCGTCCCCAAGCTGTGGTTCAATAGCTGTATGGCCACCTTTAGGTGAACCAATTGCCCACGGTGAACCCGGATCCTTGGGCGACGGCTTTAAACTATTGTTCGGTCCTTTCCGGAAGGTGTTTCCAATAGGGTGTATAGGTGGGAGATACAGCACATCAAAGCCCATACCTGCTACATACGGCAGGCGCTTAATGCAGTCACGAAAGGTTCCATGTTTTCCAGGCTGCTCGGCGGTAGAGCGCGGAAAGAGCTCATACCACGCGCTGAAGCCTGCCCGCTCCCTGTCGACCCACAGCGGGAGCACCCGCGCATAGGTAGTTTCGCGCGACCGGTCGGGATACTTCTCCACGAGCTCAAACAGGCTCTCAGAGAGCACCATCCCCAGCTTGTCAGGATACTCAAAGCCCGGCGAGCCCAACTTACGCCCAAACTCGCTGAGCTTCGTGGCATCTTTACCCTTGGCCCGCTCAGCGGTTGCAAGCACCAGATCAGCGGCTACCAGGAGCTCTACTGAGACATCCTGCTCCGCAGCAATCTTTTTCTCCAAGCCGTTGCGAAGGCCAGCAAAGTGGTCTACCCAGGCGTGGACCGTGTATTCCCACGGGCCAATCTCATCAAGAGGGAAGGACGCGCGCCGGACATCATTCCCGAGATCCTCCATTTCGACCTCGGTCCAGCGTTTGTCGCGAGCTCTACGATATGCCGCCATACAACGTACGACGTCGTGACCGTCGCAGAAGACATCGGCTTCAACTACAAGGTGATCTCCAACAACACGTTTCGCCGCATAAGCACCAGCGTCGATATCAGGCCGTACTGCAGAGACCACAACCCGGGAGGTTCCGTCGTTTGGTAGTTTCATTATTCATTAGAGTTAGCAAATTTCTGTGCTTCCGGCAAGTCGACACACAATATCCATGAAGATATTCAAAACCGGGTCATTTTGCTACACTTACGCCATTGAGCCTCGGAGCGAGTGTATCGAAATGATCAAGTCGACCAACCTCCCTTTGACACGCTTCACGAGCACCTTTTCGTTATAAATCTATACACGGCAATCATTTAAGATTCTTTCTCGCAGCTGGCACAGAGTTTGCAGTACTATTTATAGATAGAACAAAACCTTTTTGATGAAGGAGGTACGATATGAACCTGGTACGACGAAGAGGAAATCAGGTGAACAGGCCTGCGAATGAGCTTGATCGGCTGCACAATGAGATCAACAAACTCTTTGATTTCGGCTGGGACCGAGACACATCCGGGCTTTTCGATGGTGTAAGCGCACCCTCAATGGATGTCGTTGAGAATGACGGCGAGTTCCTGGTACGCTGCGATCTGCCGGGAGTTAAGAAGGACGACGTAGAGATCTCAATCTCCTCGAATGTGCTTACCATCAAGGGTGAAAAGCATGGCGATGAGGAAAAGGAGGACACAAAGTACTATCGCCGTGAAACCTGGAGCGGGAGCTTCCAACGCAGCATTGCACTGTCCGAGTCGGTCGATCCCGATAAGGTTGAGGCCGA
>SLAA01000158.1 GCA_007127105.1 Spirochaetales bacterium
GAAAGAGCGAAACCGTTCGATGCGCCGAACGGGTCGGGACGAGCAGCCAGCGAGTTTTGACGAGTATCTGAAACCGTTCCGCGCAGACCTATGCCCAGCGAGTTTTGGAACGGCCCAGTATCTACGCTCAAGGTACGGTGCACCAGCCCGAGCGCAGCGTAGTAGCGGTGAAGCTCGGGGTCGTCATAGAACTGTCCACCCACGAGCGCGCCCAGTTCGAGGCGTGCTGGCAAGCCAACTCGCACCTGCATCACCCCCGGGTAATACTCCGGACTCCCTTTTTCGAAGGAGCCAGCGTGATACCCAATTGCCCCGGCAAACTGCAGCCGCCCTCGCGGCAGCACCTCAAGCCCGGGCACCAAGGCTGTTCCGGCCTGGACGGTAAAAGGACTCCGCATTCGGACGCGGAAACTACGGTTAACTTCGAAGCTGGTGGTGAGTGCTGGTGCACCGGCAGCGTCCGCATAGGAAGGCAGATCACCCTCGCCAGCCTCGGAAAGATCGGTATGCTCAGCGAGCTCGTACACAGCCGCCCTGTAGCGTCCGTCCAGAAGGACCTGTCCGTGGGTAGCACCGAGGTCCCACGGCACCACCGTAGTGAAATCGGTTGCACTGACCGGACCTATGCTGTGCGCGACCTCACCATCCGGATCATATATTTTCACAAGAAAGGAACCAGGGGCAGTTGCCTCAACGCGAAACTGAACCTGTCCCAGTCGCCCTACATCATCAGGATTCACCACCCGCGTAGAACTCTGCAGGCCGGTTACTTCAAATTGCTGGGTCTGCAGGTGGGCGCGCACAATGGTGGCCATATCAGGTTGTATCGTAATCTGTGAGCTGAGTTCTTGAAATCCAAAGCGCCTAACCTGAAACTGATACCTGCCTACCGGAAGCTCATGAATTCCCGCCCGCAACCTTTCACCGTTGAGGAGGAACTCGGCAGGCCTTCTGTTGATTTGAGGAGTTACTGGCTCAATAACCAGGAAACCGCTTCGACGCAGGAGACGCACCTCAACCCTTGTTTCAACTCCTTCCCGGAGTGTGACTTCATGTCTGAGATCTCTGTAACCTTCACGAGAAATCCGTAGAGTGCGCATACCGATCCCCGGATCGCGCACAACAATCGGGGTACGCCCCAGGTATCGACCGTCCAAAAAAACATCAGCCTCGTCCGGAGTGGTGAGTACCTGAAGGGTCGTTTGCTCAACCGCCTGCTCGGTGATTCGTAACGCCTCACGATCAGGGAGCAGTGAGCCATCTCCCGTTGCACGAAAGGCCGCTTCGCTGCGAATCTCCAATCCTGAGTGCCGCGAGGCCTCGTCTGCCAGCACCTTTGGTGCCAGGAAACTCAGAAGCAGCACGGTAGCAAGCAAGGCGCCGGGCCATTGAGCTCGGCCGGTTATTCCTGGGCAATTCATGTACACTACTATACCATGAAGGTCGATACTAGTGATGAGTAGAGGACTGATGATGTACAAACTCCGCATGAATTCTGGCCGCTCTGGGAACGGCGTTCGCATACCTGTCGCACTGTTGCTGTTGCTTATTCTCAGCCCTGCGTTTCTGTGGTCCCAGGCAGCACTCAATGAAAACGGGGTTAACGAGCTTCCTCGCGGTTTCGCTGGGATAGAGCTTGGGACACCCGTTGAACAGGTCAAGCAGGATCTCTTGGAGAATCCATACTTTTTGTACAGGGGTGACCCGGATGTATCGCTCATTCCACGTGAGCGCACTCCGTTCATTGACACGGCTGGTGCGAGTTTTGTACGTCGGGGGATGTTCCAGTTCCATAACGACGAGCTCTACACAATAATCCTGAACCTTAATACAAACATTATGGACTTCTACACCATGTACACCACAATGACCGATCGTTACGGTGAACCATTGCGGCTTGACCCCTCCCATGTTGTTTGGGAAGATGAACTGACTCGTATATCGCTTGAGCGTCCACTTACGGTGAAGTATCTCGATATCGAGATTTTTCATGCGCTCAGGCAGGCAGGCGAGATTGAACAGTCGTTGCGCACCCTGAGTCGCGAGTCATTTCTGGAGGAGTTCTAGGTGCTGAGCCCGCGTACCCTTGCTTACGGTATTCTGCTCTTCTGCGTCGGCCTGCTGTATCCGGCCTGCACATCGGCTGCCGAGGAGCATTATTTCCTTCAGGTTGGCGGGCACCGACTGCGGGTTGAGGTTGCGGCAACACCGGATGCTCGTTCACGCGGACTCATGTATCGTGACAGCTTGGCGGAGGATTCCGGGATGTTATTTATCTTTCCTTCCGATCGTGAGGTGAGCTTCTGGATGAAGGACACATCAATTCCGCTTTCAATTGCATACCTGCGTCACGACGGAACCATTCTGGAAATCCATGATATGGAGCCGTTTTCGCTGGATCCCGTACCGTCCGGCCGTCCCGTTCGTTACGCGCTCGAGGTCAACCAAGGGTGGTTCGAACGCAAGGAAGTTGGTGTGGGTGCCCGAGTAGTTCTGCCTCCCGGACTTCCGCCAGCACGGTAGCGCCGGAGAACCAGGTCCTAGGCACCGCAACCGGCTTATGTCTCTTCTGCGCCGTGGCTCAGCTCATCGAGTTCCGGGAAAAGCTCCAAGACCGGCTTTTCACCTTCCGAGCCGGGTTTGTTTACCAGTATTTCGACTCGTTTCTCAATTTTGGCCAAGTCCTTCTCAAGGCCACGGGCAAGATTAATACCAGCCTCAAACTCCTTGACTGCATCATCCAGCGGAAGCTCACCAGATCGCATGCGTGATGCGATCTCTTCCAGTTGTTCCAGTCGTTCTTCAAAACTTTTCACTGTGGCGCAACTCCTCCATGGGTATTCGTGCCTCGCGGTGCGTCGCGTTCTGCACTGCCGGTACCAGATTTCATCACCTCAGCATGTAGCAAACCTTCAGCCGGTTGTACCTCAAGCAGCGTTCCCGACTTTACACTGGTCGCCGAACGCAATAGCGTTGTGGCATCAGCCTCTATCACCCGGACAATTGAGTAGCCGCGGCTAAGCACCTCGAAGGGTGAACATGCGGAAAGCTCACGCTCGGCAAGGTTGTGTCGATTCCGGGCGGTCTTCAGAATGTCGGTGACTCCGCGCACCAGGTCTTCCTTTGCATCATCTAGGCGTTGGAGATACGGTTGGCTCAGTACCCGGAATTGATGTTCAAGTTCAGTACCCGAAAAGCGTTGGAGAAGGAGTCTGGCATGTGAAAACCGCGCGCCAAATGCATGAATGAGGCTGCGGGCGGTTTCGAGCACATGTCGATGCAGGTCTTCGCGCTGCGCCGTTACAATCTCGGCAGCGGCCGAGGGTGTGGGGGCGCGGTAGTCCGCGGCAAGATCACACAGGGAAGTGTCAATTTCGTGACCTACTGCGGATATCACCGGGGTTTCTGCCTCAGCGACCGCGCGTACAACGATCTCTTCCGAAAAGGCCAGCAGATCCTCTATGGAGCCCCCTCCACGAGTGACAATGATAACCTCACCTAAGTGGTGTCGGTCAGCATAGCGCACAGCCGCGGCGACCTCGGCGGCCGCCGAGTCACCTTGTACCAGGGTGGGAACAATGACAACATGCAAACCGGCGTTCCGCCGTCCGACGACCTGGAGGAAATCTCGCAGCGCCGCGCCAGTTGCCGAGGTAACAACCGCGACCTTGGTCGGGAATACCGGGAGTGTTTTCTTTCTGTCGGTATCAAAGAGTCCTTCGGCCGCAAGAGCTTGTTTTCGTTCCTCCAGCATCTGGAGCAAGCGCCCAACGCCGCTACGCTGCATGGCGGTGCAGATAATCTGATAATTGCCACGTTTCGCGTAGACCGTGACACGGCCATGTATGGTAACCATCTGTCCGTCGGCGGGTTTGAAATCCAACCGGATGGCGTCGCCTCGGAACATAACTGCCTGAATTTGTGAGTCTTCATCCTTGAGGGTGAAATACAGGTGCCCAGAGCTAGCCGGTCTATAGTTTGAGATCTCACCCTCAACCGCGACCTCTCCAAGGGTGCTTTCCAAGGTGTTTTTTATGACGCCCGTTATTTGCGATACGCTTAGGGGTTTGAGTCCATGCATTGTTTGCAGCTTAACCGGTTACCATGATAAACTCAATGAGCTTTGGGTCGTCACTCGTTCGGCCTGGTTGTTGGAGTCCAAATAATGTTATGTGTCAACGCCGTCAACTGTACCCGACATCTTTTCGTCCCACTCCCGAACGGAAAAAGCGCCTGGGATCTGCTCCTTGAGCGGACACAGACACCCGAGTTCTCACGTGTGCAGGGAGATACGCCGGTGCTTCTTCTTGCGCCTGAAGGCCTTGTTCAGGAGATTCCGGATACATGGAAAGTCGAAACCCGGGCAGACTGGACCTCACAGGAGTTTTTCGCGACCGCGCGGCGCTTTTCCGAAGCACTAGAGTCGAACGATACGACTGTTGTATTCCTGCATGCAGACGCACCGTTTCTTTCACCCAAGATAACGCTACAACTGGAGAGGCTGCATCAGGATTACCATGTGCAGTACACCTTTGCGGACGGCTACCCCGAGGGTATGGCGCCTGAGTTCATTGACCGGCGCATACTCTCTGCACTTGAGAAACTCGCCGTCGACAGTCCGATGCAACGAAATCTTCTGTTTGAGACGGTCGCTAAGGACATAAACTCCTTTGATGTAGAGACCGAGTTAGCGCCTGCCGACTATCGCGACCTGCGCTTACACCTGTACTGCGACGGGGCACGAAACACGGCACTCTGTAGCGCCCTCATGCAGGCAGGGGGCGAGGAGTCCGATGAAAGACTACTGAGCATACTTAGAGAACAGGGGCAGTTGATACGCACGCTTCCGAACTTTGGGGCAGTGGAGGTGAGTACCGCTCGGGCGCAATCGGTAGCGTATTTGCCGACCTACAGCAACCCCTCCGGACAGCAGTTCATGGGGGTGACGGAGTTCGCAACACTGTGCACCGAGCTCGTGAACTTTGCACCAGAAATAAGCCTTGCTCTTTCTGTGCCAGGCGAGATTGGGTTGCACCCACACCCCGAAAAGCTCGTGGCGGCGGCAAGGGACGCCGGTGTGGCCCGGTTGCTCATAGAGACTGGGGGCGTCGGATGGAGTCCAGGCAGCCTGGTCGATGTCCACGCGGTCTGGCCTGATCTGCATTTGGTAGTAGATTTAGATGCGCTTGATCATCTCACCTATGAGAAGCTTCGAGGTCACGGCTACGACGAGGCCTACGCTTTCGCGGAGGAAGCCCTTAAACTGTTCGGAAACCGGTGTTATATCGCCTCCACTCGCTCGACGCTCAATGAGGTTGACCTGGACGGCTTCTACTCACACTGGAAAAACAAGGGTGCCGAGGTGCTCATTCGAAAGTACAATCATTTTTCACATCGCCTTCCCGATCTGCGAGTCACGGATCTGTCACCATTAAGACGGCATCCATGTCGACATCTTGAACGAGATCTCAGCATCGCGGTCGACGGCACAGCATACATGTGTTTGGAAGACCTTGAACGTAGTCATCCCTTAGGAAACATCTTCCAAGACGGTATCGGCTCTGTTTGGAACTCCGGTGCGGTTCGTTTCCAGGAACACGTATCTGGGGAGTTCTCCACAATTTGCAGGGACTGTGATGAATACTATACATTCAATTTCTAAGTCCGGTGCCCCGGGCAGTGTAACAGACACTGGCTACACCGTGGTTGGGAGCTCCCGGGATACCGATATCCGAAAGCCAATGAGTATCCTTCTTCTTCATCGTGGTGGGCGGATCGATCGAGAAGGTCTTTTCCGAGAACTCTCAGAACGACATGATGGTGAGATCATTTCCATTGAAGCGGCAGAAGGCAGCTACGACGTCGAGCGCCTTGCCCAACGACACGGAAAGGTGCGGTTCATTCTCCCGTCTCGAGCAATGAATATTGGCGCTCAGATCAATATTGGTGTGCGAGAGTGCTCGAGCGACTATGTATATGTGATTTGGAATGATATGCGCCCTATAGAGCTCTCTGAACGCGCCTTGACCCGTGCGACGGCTGAAGACGTATTGTGCAGCGCTCCGTACATTCGAAACGAGCGTTCACAGGTTATTCCTACCGTCATGACCCCCGCTTTTGAAAAGAGCGGTACCCTGCGGGTCTTGCCACAGACGCCTAACAGCGAGAGTGTGCAAAGCCTCTATCCCTACGACTATGTGGGGCTCTACCAAACCCGACGATACCTGGATGTCTTTGGTTACGATGCACGCATACAGCGACCCTACTGGCAGAAGCTTGAGTTCGGCTTACGGTGCTGGATGTGGAATGAGAAGATCCGACTGAGTTCAGCGTTACGGGTCGCATACACAGGCACTCCACCCTCTGATGACACCACCCCGGATGAAGACTACTTGCGGTTTTACTGGAAGACACTTGGAGTACGCATGACCTCGAACGGCGCAGCTCTCAGCTCCCGCAGGCTTATTGGGGGCTTGCTCAGAACGCCTGGCGCGGCGCCAGCGCTCATCCGATCGTTCCGTGAGTTACGACGCGAGTTTCGCCGTTACGGCTCACGATACAAGAGATCCTCACTAAAACTCATCTCCGAGTGGGAGGCAGACGCATGATTGCGGTGTTTCTTCAAGCCCGTCTGGGTTCTACCCGCCTTCCGCGAAAAGCGCTTCTGCCCTTGGGTGGCGATACAGTTATCGGGCATGCAATGAACAACCTTCGCAAAATACATGCCGATGAGTTCTGGTTACTGACCGACAGGGACAGCTATACGGAGCTCCAACCCGTTGCGGAGGCGCATTCCTTTGAGTGTCTATCCGGCTCCAAGAACGATGTCCTGCACCGTTTTGCAGTGGCGGCCGAGAAGCTCGCTCCGGACTTCATCTTTCGCGCCACAGGGGACAATCCACTCGTCTCCGCTGAACTTGCCAACCTGCTGCTTGAAGATCCCCGCGCACAGGAATCTGCATATTCCGGTTATAGAGGCCCCCCTATTGGAGTCGGAATTGAGCTGATCAATACCCATGCCCTATTGCAGGCTCACATGCGGGCTAAGTCGTATTACGATCGGGAGCACGTTACTCCCTATTTGTATAATCACCGTGATCTTTTTGAGGTTTACCTTGCCCATGCCCCCGAGCCGTACTGTCTCCCGGAAGCACGGGTCACACTTGATACGGTAAGCGACTACCGACATCTCGAGCACATTTACGCCCAGCTCAGCAGTGATGAAGGCATTTCCACACTCCAGTTGGTTGATTACCTGCGAAACGGGCCAGGCGCGTGAGTCTTCATGATTCCCAGCATTCAAGCATTCTCTTGCTCCCCGAGACCTCTCCAGAACACGGATATGGGCATGTCACTCGGATGCTCAGGCTACGCCGGGAGTTAATGCAGCAGCGGACAGCCGAGCTACCCGACGTTGTTTTGGGGCTGTGGGCAGGTGATCTTGACCGCAAAGCACTGAAGGAACTCTTCCGTTCATATCAGCTGCCAGCAACAGCCGTCTTCCTGCTCGACTCCATGCCCGCGGGTGGCATCACCGAACATCCGTGCAGCTTGGTTGTGCTCGACCGCCGAACGGTAAACCGTTCCTTTGTGGAGGAGCTCCGCCGTGCCTGCGGGGATACACCGTTGCTGCTGGGATTGGATGCGGTTGGCTCCGGCGCCGAACTGTGTGACTACGTCATAGATGGTTTCCCACGGTTGGAAGGGCTGCGCGGAAACGAGCAGCATACAGCCTTCATTACTTCAGCCGCCGTAGGTCCTCCGAGCCCGCCAAGGAGCAATCTTTCTCCTAAAGATGAGTCACTTCGGATCCTTGTCACGCTGGGAGGTGCGGGTGATCCATCTCGTGAAGCTCGCCTCCTGCGTGCGCTGACCAAGTGCAGGCAGCGTCCGTTTCAGGTGCATATCTACGGAACACAGGGGGCGCACCTGGTAACCGAAGACCCGGAGGACGTCCTGGTATATCGACATGCTTTTGATCCAAACCTGGCTGAGCGCCTTTCAGAGTTCGACATCGTCTTTACCCATTTTGGACTGACGGCTTATGAAGCGGCAGCGGCCGGTTGTGCCGTTGTGTTGCTGAACCCAGGCAGGTATCATGAGCAGCTTTCCCGTTGTTCCGGCTTTCTCACCCTGCCACGCGGCTGGATGTCCAAGTTACGGTGGCGCCGTATTCTCGCCACATTATTTCTGAACCCGGGCTATGTCCAAGCTCGCAGTGCAGCGGTGCTCAATGAAAAGGGCCGAAGCACTACAGAGGTGGTACAAGACCTTGTGAGATATCGCAAGGCGCAGATTTCGAACTCATTAGAGCATGGAAGCCTGGTCGCTGCCGCTCAATGCCCAGTATGTTCCTCCAACTCAGATGCGCTGCTGTATCGCTTTCCCGCCAGGAACTATCGGCGGTGTCGGAACTGTGGCGTGCTCTTTATGCAGAGAGCCATGGCACACGACATTGAATACAACACCGAGTACTTCTTCCGTGAGTATGAAAAACAGTACGGCAAAAGCTATCTGCAAGACTTTCATCACATAAAAGGCATGGGTACCTTACGTGTACAGCACATTAGCGATCTCCTGCATGGTTCCTCAGCGGTCGGTCCAACCGTGCCGGCTGAGGAAACCGCTTTCTCCCTTTTGGACATTGGCTGCGCGTACGGGCCTTTCTTGGCTGCCGCGCAAGAGGTGGGCGCTCAATGCTTTGGGATCGATGTAGCGGAGGACGCGGTACAGTATGTGATCAATCAACTTGGCCTGCATGCCGCATGCATTCCGGTGCAGGAACTGAACGCCTCTGAGCAATTTGGACAGGACTCCTTTCAGGTGGTCACGATGTGGTATGTTATTGAGCACTTCGAGCGACTTGACCCTGTTCTCAGAGCAGTGGCGGGACTCGTGGCGCTCCATGGTGTTTTCGCCTTTTCTACACCAAACGGTAGGGGGATTTCGGCTCGCTGCAACCACGAGCGCTTTCTGCGGAACTCACCAGAAGACCACTTCACAGTATGGGAACCAAAGCGAACGGCCGAAATCCTCAGGCGATACGGATTCCGGGTAGAACGTAGAGTGATAACCGGCCACCACCCTGAGCGATTCCCGCTCATTGGCCGATGGGCAAGGCACGCACCCGTGGGGTGGATTCTCAACAGACTCAGTCGGTTTTTCGGCCTGGGTGACACCTTCGAGGTCTACGCTCGTAAGGTCAAGTAGGTAGAGTCGAGTAGGGAGACAATCTATGAGTTTGCACAGTTCGGAAGCGATTCTCAGCACCGAGGACAGACCAACCATCCTGGTGCTCGGCGCGGCTCTCATGCAACGACCTGCCTACGAGGCCGCTCAACGGCGCGGTTGGCGAGCGGTTGCCGTTGACCGTGATCCGCATAGCAGTTCTCGCGCACTTGCGTCAGATTTCTTGCAGGTAGATATCGCGGATCACGAAGAGGTGGCGCGGCTTGCTGCTGAATACGCGCAGTTGAATCCAGTGCACGGCGTTTTTACCTGTGGAACAGACTTCTCATACAGCGTTGCAGTCACCGCAAAGCGTCTTGGGCTACCGGGAATGCCACCTGAGGTGGCGTTGCGAGCCAGCAACAAGGAGCTCATGCGCGACTGCTTCCACCATGGATCTATACCAAGCCCACCTCACCGCGCCCTGCCAGACTTTTCGGATGCTACGCTCGCGGCCGTCGTTGAGGACTTGGGCTTTCCTCTGGTTGTTAAGCCGGTGGATAACATGGGTGCCCGCGGTATTCGACTGGTTCACGACAAAAATCAGCTCCAGGCTGCGGTTCAGCTGGCCGTCGGACAGTCCCGAACTGGGCGGGTAATCCTGGAACAACTCATTGACGGCCCTGAGTATAGTATCGATGCCTTGGTATTTGATGGACGTATCGTAATTGTAGGGGTTGGTGACCGCCACATTTTTTTTCCTCCATACTTCGTCGAGATGGGTCATACAATCCCAACCGTGCTTTCCGGATCTGAATACGCAACGCTCATCGAAGGATTTCGCAGCGCGGTGCGAGTCCTTGGAATTGAGTATGGAGCAGCGAAAGGCGATGTTTTTCTGTCAGATGGAAAGGCGGTCGTTGGCGAGATAGCGGCGAGGCTCTCCGGGGGATACATGTCCGGATGGACCTTCCCAGCTGCCGCCAGTTTTGAACCGGTAGAAGCCGCAATGGAACTCGCTCTTGGTCTCCGCCCACGCAATCTCCCGGACTCAATTGATGACATTCGGCCACACAAGACCTCGGCCGAGCGGGCATGGATCTCTATTCCTGGTACCGTCAAAGAGGTTCTTGGGCTTCCTTCGGCCGAAAATTCCCTCGACAACCGGGTTCACAACTCAACGAACCTTCGAGCGGAGGAGAAAGCAGCCGAGCTCATCGCCTGTTTTCCCCGTGTGGAGTCCGGCAGCTCGGTCTCGTTTCCTACGAACAACGTCGAAAAGTGCGGCAACATTATTACCTGCTCAGACCAGCGTGAGACAGCAATACGACAGGCTGAGAACTACATCCGCGCGATTATTATTCGACTAGAGCCGGGTGATGAGCGCACATTTGAGTTCTTATTTGGGGCAGCTGGCCATGAGACGCCTTGGGCATTTTCGCTTACACACAGTGCAAACCTGCAATCTCTGGCAGCCATGCCGCGTTACACAACATCGCCCGGCATTCCTTCCCCAAACAGCACCTCGTTGCAGCAACCCCAGGAGGCTGCACCTTGGATTCCGGTTTCAGTTAGCTACCTGTCACTACCGCATCCGGAGCTCGAGACCGAATCTGACTACAATGGCCGCACGCTCACTGAGGTTCTTGACCTCCTGCGACTGCGGTACCACGTTGCGCCTCAAGGAGCTTCGCATACGGCTGCGTCTGAAACGACCGTGGTACTGGGAGCGATTTTTTGGCGTGCGCTGCTGAAAGGTGGGCTACAGGGCGCACTGTTTATCATCGATACTATAAGCAGGGACGCACCCTCACACGAGGAACTTTCGCGGCTCACCGGTAGGTTATGGCACGACGATTTTGCACGATAGTATTCTTAGGTTTATCCGTTTTCCTCTTCGGCGGACTGCTTTATGGGCAGTCGCTCGACACATGGAGCGAGGAATACCTCACCCTTGATCAACTGCTCAGCCGAACTGATGCCGTACTACAGTGGGACGCGGCGGCCGGAGAAGGAGTGCTGCGCACTCCACGTCTCACCCTCGGCTTTTTTGCCGACATGCCCTGGATCACCCTTGATTATGCGGAGTATCAACGCGCTGAACCGGTCAGATTTGACAATGGTGAACTATTGTTTCCTGAGAGTTATCTGGGCCTGCTGCAGAATGCCGGTCGCGGCATTGATATGGGGACAATTGCAGATGGACGCAGAGTAGCGGCAATATTCATTGACCCTGGTCATGGCGGACGGGACCCCGGCGCTATAGGCAGGCACACCGTCGATGGTTCGTTGTTTGAAATCCATGAAAAGGACATTGTTCTCGATGTCGGAGTGAGGCTTTACACGCTGCTGAGAGCGTCTTATCCCGATCGGCAGATCATCCTGTCTCGAGTCGAAGACAGCTACCTGACCCTGGAAGAGCGGACAAACATGGCGAACGACATGGTGGTAGCGGATAATGAGGTGGTTCTCTTTGTATCGCTCCACGCAAACGCTTCTCTCAACACCCGTGCTACTGGCTTCGAAGTGTGGTACCTCTCGCCCGAGGTATCACGGGGTGAACTCATCTCACGTCGGCGCACGCAAATAGACGACCCAGCCCTCATATCTATTTTGAACACCTTGCGTGACGAGGAACTCACCATCGAAAGCATTTTGCTGGCACGCAGTGTTCTTGACGGACTGGATGGTACAGTAGGGAGCATTGCACCAAACCGAGGCATGAAAATGGAGTCGTGGTACGTGGTGCGTAATGCCAAGATGCCTTCAATACTCGTAGAACTGGGTTTTGTGACCAATCGTGAAGAAGCCGTCCGATTGTCGCAGCCTGAGTACTTGCACAAGCTGACCAGGGGCATTTATAATGGCATCCATCAATTCATTACCGATTTTGAAGAATAACAGCCTATGAAACACCGAATACGTCTGGCACGCTCTCAACAACAGCTCTGGAAGATATGCTTGGGCATACTTGCAGGAACCTTTGTGGTGTCCCTCGTCTTCTTTTTCCTGTTCCGAAGTCCGCTGCACTATCAGGTGCTGTTCTTCCCAAATATACGCACCGGCGAGCTTTCTGGAGAGCGGCGAATGCTCCCCCGTCTCAGTAACAGCAAAGACGCGGCAGGCCAGCTGGTTGAAGAAATGATTCTCGGCCCGGTAAGCATCCAACATTCACGGGTTGTCCCTCGTAGCACAAGCATTCGCACCTTAATGCTCCGAGACAAGGTTCTCTATTTGGATCTGAGTACCGATATATTGCATGATATCGAGGATCGAGACAGCTTTTTTGCAATACAAAAGGCATTTGAGCACACAATTCGCTTTAATTATCGTACAATACGAGAGATAGTGTTCACGGTAGGTGGACAGGAGCCGGGTGCGACGCGCTACATCAGCTGGCGCTCCGTGAACACAACAAGTCCGGCTTCACAATAGGGGCATTCGTCTAAAATGGGTTGAAACTCGTTGACAAATGAAATGTCATCCATATAATTTAGCCTGTACACACACACGGTATTGGGCTGGAATACTTACAAGGAGAAGGGGATGAAACGGTTTTTCGTTCTATTGCTCGTGTTGCTGGCGGCGGTTGCTATGCCTGGCTTCACGCAAGAGTCTACACTTATCGACTTTTCTGAATTGCTGGCGGACTGGCCGCCTGATAATCCCAGAGATAGTGAAGCGACTCTGCTTGACTATAGTCACATCGCTGGAGCAAGCGTGAGCGCGGACGACCGCGCACTCATGAAGACCTCCTTGGCGATCAACAACTGGGATGTCGAACTCAACTCATCGGCACGCACCGTATTGCGGCAAGGCAACACTCAGGTTCGGCAAGCTGTCGTTCGTGAGGGTGCCTCGCAGTTCGAAGGTGAGGGTGTCATGGGTATTCGTGTCAGCTTTCCGACCGAACCTTTCAACGCCTGGGCGTTGATTCGACCACCGTTCGAGATTCCGGCATACGCCGATATCGACGAGATTCAACCCGACGGAACAATGGAAGTTCCCCAGGAAGAACAGGGTCGGGGTCGGAAATACGACAACAAAGGCGTTGTTAAGAACGTTGGGACGCTCCGCACCGTTTCGGTGAACGTATACGGGCTGAACTACCCGCATGCACTGAGCCTCATTCTGCAGGACGAGAACAACAGAACTCAGGAAATCTTCATGGGTTACCTGAACTTCGACGGTTGGCGTGAACTGACCTGGGAAAATCCCAACTACGTTACCGAGGTTCGCCATCGTGAGCTACGGCAGTTTCCGCTCTATCCGCAGCTTGCTCCTATGAGAAAGCTTGTCGGCATGCGCGTTTACCGCGACGGAGCGCAGATTGGCGGTGACTTTGTTTCCTACATTAAGGACATCAACATCACTTATGACCTAGCGACACTTGAAGTTCAGCGCGACATTGATGACGAGGCGGTCTGGGGTCTTCTCCAAGAGCGTGAAACCGCTCGCCGTGAGGCTGAGCTTCGACGACTGGGGAACATTCAGGTACTTCGATTCCTTGAGGAACAGCGAATGTATCCAGGCCCGGATGCTAACGACAACTAAAAGATAGGTCTCGATAATTCACTCATAAAAAAAGGCAGCCCACACCGTGGCTGCCTTTTTTTGATCCATGCTTTTTTGTGGGTGGGGCTCGGTGCCGAGGATCTCTAACGAGCTCTGCTGAGACGTGCCAAATCCAATACCAGACCGATATTCATGGTGTAGATAAACTCATCGCCTATCGACTCGCCTGCAAGATCCTCACGGCCGAGAGTAAAAATTGCGGTGTTCATCCCAATAGTACTGCTCAATCCCGGCCGATGATGTACGATGATTGAAGGTCCAAATACGATACTACCGGTTCGAAGCTCAACCTCGCTGTCCTCGAACTCCAGTACGCGGTCCTGATAACCAAGCCGCAAAGTCACCGTATATGGCACGTTCTTCTGAAAAATCTCGGTATACACTGCATATTCCTGGAGCTGCTGCACCCGTAGGAACGCAGTCTCGCGTTCGCGATAGGTACTGCGACGCCACTCTGCCCCAATGAGGTAGCCATCAAAGAAGACAGCGCCACGGATTCCGTCAGATGACTGATTGTTGTCGCCCTCCTGTGATAGTCGCGTGAGAAAGGGGCGCATAAGCGAAAACTCAACCTCACCACGATCGAGTATGTAGAATCCAATGGAGGATCTGACTCCTGGCGATACCGGTCGACCAGAACTATTGAGCAGTCCCATGGTCGGTGTAACAGAGAAGAATACTCGGTCATCCCGGTAACCCAGTCCAGCATAGCCAAGCGTGCGCAGCTGCAGGTTGCGTTCTATCCCATACGCTAAACGAAGGCCGTAGGGAAGACCTGTTATCCCGGAAAGCTCAAAGCCAGCGACGTAGAGATCGCTCTCAAGGTCAAGGTCGTTTGGGCTCCGGTCCGCTGCAAACTCCTGGTTGCCCAAGGTGAAACCAAGGGTGAGCTCGGTAGCAAGCGCCTGAAAGGATACACACAAGATCAGAACAAGCGTTGCAACTATCACCATGCTTTTCTTCGTTTGGTTCATCATAACTCCGTAGCGAAACTGAACACGCCGGTGAAGGATTGGAGGTTCTCATAGGGGTAAATCTGTGTCTCAAGGGCGAGTTCCCATGAATAGCCTGGTAGACGCGACTTAATGAAAGGCGACAGGCGCACCGACAGTTGCTCGGCGTCTGGGTCACGAGGTCGAAAACGAAAGCCGTTTCGAATTCCACCGGCAAGACCGCTGCGATCCATCCGTGCAATCATGGCCTCCAACTGTATGTCACTATAGCCTTCTGCATTCGTGAGGCTTTGCTCATACACTGTGGGGTGCCAGAAGAAGGTGAGCGCAAACCAGATCGGCCGCAGGTAGAGGCGAGGTTCAAAAAGGAGGAAGAGGTCCTCTGCAGATATGCTATCCATAGGTTCCCACGCCGGGAGTGCTATCTGCGCAAAGAACTGTGCAATGCTGCCGTTGTCAAAGAAAAGCATGGTACCGGCTCGGTATCGACCAGCATCTCCATAGGGATAACTGGCTCCAAGAAAGCTGTCGATGGACAACCCCGAAGTTCCATAGAGTAGCCGGAGATCGCTCGAGTATCGGTTTTCCCGCTCCAAACGTGGGTCGCCATAGGTGTATCCTCGAAGCTCCCAGGTATCGCTGAGGCGACCGGTGCTGACTCTCAGACCATGGCCGTATACCGAGTAAAGACCGTCATACACCGGAATGGCAGTTTCTCGAAAATAGCGCATGCCGCGCATGTCCGAGGCAAAATAACTCATGCCGAAACGCGACGGGAACTCCCGTCCGGTTCCAAAGCGGTCGGAATCTCCTATGAAATAGCGCAACTCCAAGGGTGTTCCAAAGAGCGAACGTGAACCAATGTAGACGCCGGACAGATAGAGAGGGTGAAGACCCGGGAGCGTTTGTAGGTTTGGATCGGTAGTAGCATTTGGAACTGGATCCTGGAGAAAATCACCAGCATAGGCACGGAGCAGGAGTCCCGTTTCTATTCCTGTGTGAAAGTTCAGTTCAAGACCAAGGTCGACAGTGGCTTGCAGCACGAGTTCATCGTCCACTACGGATGCTGAGCTGAGAATCTCGAGACGGGGGGCGGGCAGGCTGAACGTCTCCTCAACGCCATAAACAGGTACGACGATAATCAAGAGTAGCACCAACCAAGGCGCCGGCCGCAATATACGTAAACTCATTGGGTTTTCCTTTATCCGGTATAGTTTAGCCCGAAATCTCCACAGTGCAAAGAGTTGTAAGCAATGCGACCGGTGCACATAGACATTATCGTACCGAAAACTTCTTGACTTAAAGGGGTGTATGTATAAGTATGGGAGCAAGCATGAGTGACTACCTCGACCCCCAAAACGAAGAGCTACTAAATGATTTTTTCGTTGAAGCTGAAATGCAAGTTGAGAGTCTAGAGAGCAACATCCTTGTTCTTGAGAATGACACCAACAATTCGGATGCTATCGACGAAATCTTTCGAGCGGCACATACGCTCAAGGGAGCATCGGCCACGGTGCAGATGAGTGAACTCGCGGAGTTTACCCATCTTCTGGAAGATGTTCTGGACGGTATTCGCGGCGGCGAAACAGCGGTGGATGGTGACGTCGTAGACGTTCTTCTTCAGGCCATTGATGTCATTAAAGAAATGATCCATACGCGGCGTGAGGGCAACGTTTATTCCGTTGACATTAGCACGCTCAAAGACGCGCTCAAAACGATACAACAGAGCGGTGCTGGCCCTCAAGCGGGGCAGAAACCCGCAACACAGGCCGCGACTCCGGCCTCGTCCTCTGCCAGCACCCCAACGTCTATAGCTTCATCAGCCGCCCCTGCAATGGCGGAAGCCTCGAGCACTGGGCTCTCGGAATACGAATACCTGGAGTTGAAAGAGGCCGCAGAAGGTGGCGTACCGGTACTCCTGGTTCGGGTTACCTTCAACGAAGATAACCCCATGAACACGGTCGGAGGAATTCAGGTGTTTGCGGCCTTGCGCTCAATTGGGACTGTTCTCAAGACCAATCCAGATTTTGAAGCCCTCTATGAAGACGCCTTCTATGAGCAGGTTGAGTACTATGTTACCTGCCGCCTTACAGGGCCCGAGATTCAGGAAGCGGTGAAGATCTCGGACGTGACACTGGCTGTTGATGTAACCGAAATTATTCCGGGAACTGCTCCAGCGGCGGTACTGCCCAGTGAGGATACTACACCGACTGCAGCGGCTGTGCCTGAGCCTCCGGCACGAACGGACAGCGCCGGGGTAGAGACATCGAAAACTGCAGCCCAGCAGTCGATTGACACCACTCATTCCGCAGATGAAGATGAACCTGACGAAGAACAGGTAGCGGCGGCGGTATCCGGTATACGAGAAGAGGCGCGGCGGACAACGCATGGCTCGATACTCAGGGTCGACAGTCGCCGAATTGACAATCTTCTCAACTTGGTTAGTGAAACCGTCATTACAAAAGCCACCTTTAATCAGCTCAGTAACAGATTCACCGAGACGCTTGTGGAGTTTCAAGGCTACCAGTCCACCTTGCGAAATCAAGTTAAGGAACTTTTTGACTCCATGCCGGACTACCTGGAGCGGGCCGCAAGCGGTGCATCCATAAAAGACCTGCGACGGGAGATCTCTACTCGTTACGACGATATCTACACCACTTTTGATCCATTTCAGAGCAGTTTCAAGGGAACTATCGCTAAGTACCGTAACACCGCGCAGAATCTTGGCCGCATTACTGGGGAACTTCAGGAAGGGGTCATGCGGATCCGCATGGTGCCAATCTCGCAGATATTCTCTCGTTTTCCTCGACTCATTCGCGATCTATCCAAGTCACTCAAGAAGAGCATTGATCTGAAGATTGAAGGTGAGGATACCGAGCTTGACAAGTCGGTTATTGAGGACCTTCTAGATCCTCTGCTGCACTGCGTCCGGAACTCACTAGATCACGGTATTGAAACCCCGGAACAACGCCGCGAGGCCGGGAAAAGCGACGCTGGATCATTGACGCTCAAGGCTGGTAACGAAGGAAACATGATTCTCATTGAGATCATTGACGACGGTAAGGGTATTGACGTTGACGCGGTGAAGGCAAAAGCGGTCGACCGTGGTCTCGTTCACCCCAGCAAGACACTCACTGACATTGAGGCCTTCAATCTGATTTTCCACCCCGGTTTCTCAACCGCCTCGAAGATCACCAACGTTTCAGGGCGCGGGGTTGGACTTGACGTAGTTAAGCGACAGATTGACAAGCTCAATGGTGAGGTTACCGTCTGGAGTGAGCGAGGGGTGGGGACACGGTTCACCATCAAGATCCCATTGACGCTTGCAATCATACAAGGGCTGCTTGTCCGAGTGGGCAAGGAAATCTACGTCATTCCTATCACCTCGGTCATTGAAAGCCACAGAATTAAGCCTTCCGAGATCAAGATGCTTGATAACTATGAGGTATTTAACGTCCGGGACGACGTTATATCTCTGCTGAGGCTTAATCACCTCTTTAAGATTCCTACCGAGGAGCAACGTGAACACTACTTCGTCGTCATTGTCGGGAGTGGTGACAAGAAAATGGGCTTAATCGTCGACTCTCTCATTGGCGAAGAAGACGTGGTCATCAAGCCACTACGAGACCATTTCACAAACTCACCCGGGATCGCTGGCGCAAACATTACTGGAGACGGCACAGTATCGCTCATCATAGATGTAAGTCAGCTGCTGGAGCTTGGCTTCAGGAATGAGTTGGAACAACGTAAACGTCGCGAAACCCAAATACGATGATCCGGAATACGGAGCGAGGTCTATGAGTAATACTTCTGAACCAGTTGCTCGAACGCAGAGTGGCGAGCAGGCGCAAGAACACAAACAGCGCCTCGGTGGCCTTCATCAGCATCAACTGCAGGAACAAGATGATATTGAAACCGTAGACTATAAGATGGTTACCTTTTCGCTCGGTGGAAAGGACTACGGTATTGATATTCTCAAGGTCAAAGAGATTGCTAAGTTTGCAACATTTACCTACGTGCCGAACGCTCCTCCATTTGTATCCGGAGTGTACAACCTTCGGGGAGATATCATTTCCATCATAGATCTTCGGGTCATGTTTAACCTCCCGGCCCAACGCAAGCCAGAAGGGAGCGCGGAAGACGGACTCATTCTACGCCTGGATGATCTCATGATTGGCGTGGTGGTGGACTCCATCGACAAAGTGGTTGGCATTGTATCATCACGCATACAGCCACCACACCCCATTTTTGGTGACGTTAACATCAAGTACATCAGTGGAGTAGTAGAGAAGGACGGTCGTCTCTACATTATCCTCGATGTAGACCGCATTTTTGCCAAGGAAGAATCCGCATCCGAAAAGCCAGAGCGACTACCCGCTGCGGTGCCACGAGAAGAGATCGGTCTGGGCGCGTACCAGGACGACGTCACGTCGCAAGTCGCACAAGGGGCAGTTGGCAAGAATGAGGAAGAGCTGGATCTGGAGTTCATCCGTGAGGGGCTGGTCACCTTTAAGGGCTTCTATCCCGACGGGGTGGCGGATTCCTGGCTTCAACGGCGCTATCCCGAATGGCGCGCCGAGCGCAAAAAACTTGGCTCTGACGTTCAGCTTACCGGAGAAGAAGATGCTGACGAGTTCCTCCGCACTTTTTATTCACCCTATTCGGGCCGCTTCTGGGGTGAAGACTATATTGAAGGCGTGAAGGCGCTTCTTCCCGAGGAAATGCCTAAGAACATAAGTGTCTGGAATCCTGGTTGTGGAAAGGGCTATGAGACCTACTCCCTCGCGACGGTCTTACGTATGCGCTACTCCAGTCATATTTTGAAGATATGGGCAGGTGACAATGATTTACTCAGTATTTCGACCGCCCCAAATCTCGTTTTTGGAGCAGATGCCGTTCCAAACCTCTATGAGCCGTATCTTGTAGAAGCCAAGAATGGGGTTGCTTTTTCATCGGCGATCAAGGACGCAATTCTCTTTGAGTATCATGACGTAACCCATACCAATGCCGTTCCAAATGTCGATATCATTATGGCTAGAGACATCATTAGCTTTCTTCCGCCGAAACAACAGGCCTCGGTATTGAACGAGTTTTCTGACAAGACAGCAAGCGGAGCACTACTCATTCTCGGACAGAATGAACACATTTCGGAGACGCTCGGATGGCAACACGTCGGATCGGCTGTTGTCAACGCGTATCGGAGACTGTAAACACCTGGCGTAACCGCCGCAACCTCGGAGGAGTTTTAACATGCGAGTCGAATATATCAACCCATTTGTAGAATCGGCATACAATGTTCTCAAGGAAGTACTATCGGTTGAAATCGTAAGAGGGGAGCTCTACCTCAAGTCCACCTCTATGCCGGTACTGGGCGTGGCTGCCATTATTGGACTTGCAGGTGATGTAGAAGGACGCGTGTTGTTTGACATGTCCAAGGCTACAGCAATTAAGATTGCTTCAGCAATGCTGCAAAGTATGGAAATGGAGCCGATTGAAGAGTTGAACGACATGGGCAAAGCAACCATTACCGAACTTGCGAACATGATTACCGGTCAGGCCGTCACCAAACTTCATAACCTTGGTTTCAAGTTTGACCTCACACCTCCTGCTATTTTTACCGGAGATAACATGGAGATTGCTGATACCGGCGTCGAGGCACTGATAGTTCCAATGGACCTTCCTTTTGGGAAGATAGAAATCAACGTTGCAATTCGTGAGCGAAACTAACGAATTCTGAGGTAGTAGCTAGGTGAAGACTAAGCAAGATTTTCCCAGTATTAACCAGCGCAAGGCAGATGGCGTAGGAAGCGACGGTAATGCCTACCGTGTACTCATTGTCGACGACTCGCTGTTTGTGACAAAGCAAATTGGACAGATCTTGACCTCCGAGGGCTTTGAGGTCGTTGGCACCGCATCTAACGGACAAGAAGGTGTGGACAGCTACAAGGAGCTGTATCCGAATGTTGATCTGGTGACCATGGATATTACCATGCCCAAAATGGATGGGGTTACCGCACTCGAAAAAATCATGGAGTTTGACAAGAACGCTCGCGTCATTATGATTAGCGCCTTAGGTAAGCAAGACTTGGTAAAGAAGTCCCTTATGCTTGGGGCTCGAAACTACATTGTGAAGCCATTGGACCGCAAGAAGGTTCTTGAGCGCATCATGATGTCTCTAAGTAAATAGTAGCCACCGAACACTAGTGGTGCCAAGATTAACAGGCGCCGATAAAAAAAGCCGCTCACAGGAGCGGCTTTTTTATCTTTGGGCGGTAATGGATTTGAACCATCGACCCCATGCATGTCAAGCATGTACTCTAACCAACTGAGCTAACCGCCCGTGAAATCTCGTGAACACAACACCGAGAACCAGTGCTGAACTCCGCAGATACTACGGTATCGTGCCGGAAAAGTCAACACCGGCGTCTCGGCATCCTCAGGAACCGTTTAGCTCGTTTAACTGGTGTAGGCGCCTAAACCCGCCGAGCTTACAAGTTGTGCAAACTTGTACAACACGCCGCTGTGATAGCCGGTATCGCGTGGCTTCCACGACTCGCGCCGTTTTTCCAGCTCGGCCTCCGGTACGTCGACCTCCAACAGTTTTTTGTGGCTGTCAATGGTCACAATCTCGCCCTCGCGAATAAGAGCAATGGGACCACCGACCTGGGCCTCTGGAGCCACATGTCCCACAACCATGCCATGGCTGCCCCCAGAGAAACGTCCGTCCGTGATAAGCGCCACATCATGCAAGAGCCCCACGCCGGCAATTGCCGAGGTAGGTGAGAGCATTTCCCGCATACCGGGACCACCTTTGGGGCCTTCGTAGCGAATAACTACCACGTCGCCAGCCTTAACTCCGCCGTTAAGAATTGCGTCGAGAGCACTTTCTTCGTTTTCAAAAATACGCGCTGGGCCGGTATGGACAACCTCCGAGAGACCACAGGTCTTCAGTACTGCGCCTTCGCGGGCCAGGTTGCCTTTAAGGATAACGATAGGACCGGTCTTTTTTACGGGATCGTTCAACGGAAAGATAATGTCTTGTCCCTCAAGACTGACATTCACCCCTTCCAGGTTTTGAGCGAGAGTCTTACCGTTAACTGTTGGGCAGTCGCCATGTAACATACCCGCGTCCAGCAAAATCTTCATAACAACGCTGAGTCCACCCACACGATAGAGGTCTTCCATCACATAGCGTCCGGCCGGTTTCATGTCGCAGATAATGGGTGTTGTGTCGCTGAATGCGTTGAAGTCGTCAATACTCAGGGCAATACCAGCCTCGTGAGCCATGCACAAAAGATGTAGCACAGCGTTGGTCGAGCCACCAAGCGCCATGACTACCCTGATAGCATTCTCAAAGGATTCACGGCTCAATAGCGACTTTAAACTGCGTCCTTCCCGCACCAGGCGCTCAAGGGCGTCAGCACTGTCAATAAGGAGCTGGTCTCGATCCGGATGGATTGCTGGAACGGAAGCACAGCCTGGAACACTGAGTCCCAAGGCCTCCACAGCCGAGGCCATAGTATTTGCGGTGTACATGCCACCGCAAGCGCCAGCGCCTGGACAGGCCGCGCATTCGACAGCATGGCGCTCCTGCTCGGAAATTTTGCCTGCACTAAAGGCTCCAACGGCCTCAAAAGCGGAAACTATGTCAACCGGACGCCCATCGTGGTTACCAGCAGCAATGGTTCCGCCATAGACGAACACCCCTGGAATATCCATGCGAATCATGCCCATAACGGTACCAGGAATGGTCTTGTCGCACCCGCCAATTCCGAGTAAAGCGTCCATGGCGTGCCCCCGGGCGTCCAGTTCAATAACGTCGGCCATGGTTTCACGACTTACGAGCGAGGCTTTCATTCCCTCATGCCCCATCGCCATGCCGTCTGTTACAACAAAGGTGTGAAAGGTGAGCGGCATTATATCTAGCTCACGTAAGCGTTTTCGCGCGACCGCAGCAAGCTCATCTAGATGAATATTACAGGGCGACACATCGCTAGCTGCCGAGGCAATTCCAACAATTGGTTTGAGAAAGTCTTCGTCCCGAAAACCGACGCCACGCAACATGGCTCTATTGGCTGTTCTGGAAAGACCTTCTGTCATTTTTCGGCTGTTGCGATTATGTGTTTCACTCATAATCAACCAGCCCTCTGAAAACCGTTGAGATAGGGGAGTGACGCCACGGTTTGCTTGACCGCGTCGAGGTTTGCAAGCAAAACTGCAGTTGAGTCCCAGCTTCCATCAACGAGTGACTGCTTGTAGGCGGACGGAATCTCAAAGTGAAACCTATGAGGACCAGCAACGACGACCCCGCCAGCCAAGTCAATTTTGACCGTCATGCCCGGGTCTTTCTCAACCGCCGCGACAAGCTGCTTAATCTCATCTGGCGACAGTGTGACCGCAGGAATCCCCATAGAGGTACAGTTGCCTGCAAAGATCTCCGCATAGGACTCACCGATAATGCCGCGAATGCCACAACGAGCCAGCGCCTGGGGCGCGTGTTCACGAGAAGAACCGCACCCAAAATTACTGTTCACAATCATTATTGAGGCGTCGGCGTAGCGCTCCTCATCAAAGGGATGACCTTTCAAGTTCCCATCCTCGTCGTGCCGTACATCGTAGAAGGCATACTCTCCGAGACCGTCAAAGGTCACACACTTCATGAAGCGCGCCGGGATAATTTGGTCCGTATCGATATCGTTGCCATGAATGGGCACCGCTTTGCCCTCAACTGAGCTAACCTTTATGTGTATCTCAGGCATACGTGTAGTACTCCTTCTCGTGTGTCATGCTAAATTTGGTTCCGGACATCAACAACCTGACCGGCTACCGCAGCAGCAGCAACCATGACAGGACTCATAAGCAAAGTTCTCCCGGTGGGTGAGCCTTGTCGTCCCACAAAGTTGCGGTTGGATGAACTGGCACAGATTTGGCGGCCCTGCAGTTTATCGGGGTTCATTGCTAAGCACATGGAACAACCTGCTCCGCGCCAGCCAAAGCCAGCTGCCGTGAAGATCTCTGGAAGGCCCTCGGCCTCGGCCTGACGCGCAACCTGTTTAGAGCCGGGAACCACAAAAGCCTTCACGCTTGGACTTACTTTCTTGCCCTTGAGAAACTCAGCAGCTTCACGCAGATCACTGATTCGCCCGTTGGTACATGAACCCAGGAAAGCAATATCTATGGCCTGACCCTGCATCGCCTGCCCCTCGGTAAAGCCCATATGCGCATAGGCCTTGTCGGCAATTTCTTTGTGTTCATCTGGTAGCTCCGCTACGCGTGGGAGGCGGCCGCTGACACCAACTGCCTGCCCCGGTGTGATACCCCAGGTGACCATGGGCTCCAGTGTGTTGGCGTCCAGTTCAAAAACGTCGTCGTACTCGGCGTCCGGGCCACTTGCAATGCTGCGCCAGAACTCGGCGGCGCGCTCAAACTCATCTCCCGCGGGTGCGTAAGGTCGACCCTTGATATACTCAATGGTTGTCTCATCTGGACTCACGTAGCCGACACGGGCGCCGCCCTCAATACTCATATTGCAGATGGTCATGCGCTCTTCCATGCTCAATCCACGAATCGTTTCACCAGCGTACTCGTATGCATAGCCAATTCCGCCGTTTACCCCGAGTTCAGCGATAATCTTCAGGATAATATCCTTGGCGTATACGCCTTTTTTGAGCGTGCCGGTAACGTTGATTTTACGAACTCGTGGACGACTTATAGCAAGACACTGCGTCGCAAGTACGTCGCGGATTTGCGAGGTTCCAATACCAAAGCCGATAGCTCCGAACGCTCCGTGTGTCGAGGTATGCGAGTCGCCACAGGCGATAGTCAAGCCCGGCTGGGTAAGACCAAGTTCGGGGCCAATAATATGGACAATGCCCTGCCTGTCGGTGTTAAGCCCAAAGAACTCAATGCCGTGCTTCTTGGTGTTGTTCTCTATGGCTTGCATCATTTCCTCGGCAAGCTTGTCCTGGAAAGGTCGCTCCTGATTGGCGGTGGGTACAATGTGGTCAACCGTGGCAAAGGTACGTTCAGGATGAAGTACCTTTAACCCGCGTTCCTCAATCATTTGAAATGCTTGAGGAGAGGTGACCTCGTGAATCATGTGCAGCCCAATGAAGAGCTGATCCTGACCGGACTCAAGTGTGCGGACCTTGTGTAAATCCCAGACGGTGTCGAATAAGTTGCGTCCCATGGTGTGCTGTTTTCCTCCGAAAAAGGTCTTATGCGGTGGCCTCGTCACCCCGTGCCATGAGTACTTTGCCGGTGCGAATCATCTCCTGTACACCGTAGCGCTCAAATACACGGTTAGCGCTGTCTAAGCGTTCCGAGTCCCCAGTGATCTGAAGTATTAACGAATTTTCGCTAACATCCAAGGGCTCACACTCCAGGGCGTGCGCAATTTGCAGCACATCTTTGCGTGCTTCCGGGTCGCATTGAATTTTGATGAGCGCCAGCTCGCGTTGCAAGACGTTGTCGTCGGTTCGGTCGGTCGCATGCACTACATCCACTAACTTGTTAAGCTGCTTAAGAATCTGATCAAGCACCTTCTTGTCACCGGTAGCCACGATGTTCATCATGGAATAGTTCCGATCAATGGTCTCTGACACAACTAAGCTGTCGATATTGTAGCCGCGGCGCGCAAACACTAGTGCAATGCGAATAAGTACACCTGGCTTGTTGGAAACAAAGAGACTGATTGTGTGTTTCTTCTCGGTGTGACGACGTGCTGGCTCATTGGCAAAGGCCACCACCGCGTGATTACCGTTCGTTCCGTTACTTCCGTTTGATTTCATTCTAGGTGCTCCCTACGGGTTTTTCGAGCTTTGTGGCTGAAGGCTCAAGAATCATATCCGACAGGGCTGCACCAGCCGGAATCATGGGAAATACATTATCTGTTTTTTCCACCTCTACATCAATAATACAAGGCCCGTCATTGTAGGCAAGGGCAGCGGCAGTTATGCGCCGGACATCGGCACTGCGACGTACCCTAAATCCTTTACAGCCATAGGCCTCGGCAAGCTTAACGAAGTCCGGATTTCCCTCCAGATCAACACCTGAGAGCCGGTTGTCATAAAACAAACTTTGCCACTGTCGTACCATCCCAAGATACCGGTTGTTGATAATCACAATTTTGATCGGCAACTTGTGTATGAATGCTGTCGACAGTTCAGCTTGTGTCATTTGGAAACCACCATCACCGACGATCGCAATAACGGTTGCATCTCGATGGGCAAATTGAACTCCTATAGCGTGTGGCAGGCCAACGCCCATGGTGCCAGCACCGCCCGAGGACAGCCAACGAAATCGTTGATCGGTAAGGTAGTACTGGGCAGCCCACATCTGATGCTGTCCTACATCGGTTGTGACATAGGCTTTGCCTTCACTCTGTTTATAGAACTCGTCAATAACGTGTTGTGCTTTGAGCTTCCCAGACTTGGGGTACTTCAGGGGATACTGTTTTTTCCAGCGTTGGACTTGATCAAGCCATTCGCGGGTGTCACCCTTTTTAGCAATAGCCGCCAACTCCTCCACCACGTGTCGCGCGTCACCTTGTATAACGCAGTCCATAGTGAGCACTTTGTTAAACTCAGCAGCGTCAATATCAATATGTATTTTCTTGGCGTCCACACAGAACTTGTCGGGATTCCCAATAATGCGGTCGTCCCAGCGTGAACCAATTGACATAATACAATCACAATCAGCGACGGTTTTGTTGGCGTACGCGGTTCCATGCATGCCGAGCATACCCACACTTAAAGGATGGGTTTCAGGAAATCCCCCTTTGCCGAGAAGGGTGCTCGTGACGGGAATTTGCATCTTCTCAGCAAGATACATGACTGCTTTTTCAGCTCCGGATATCATGGAACCATGGCCAACAAGCAGGACTGGTTTTTTGGCCTTGTTAAGTAGATCTGCAGCATGCTCTATTGCAGCTCTGTCACCCTCTACCGGCACGCTGTAACCAGGAAGATGGAACTCCTCGTTGTAGTTCGGTTCCACTAAAGCGCTCGTTACATCTTTAGGAAGATCAATAAGTACCGGGCCGGGGCGGCCGGACTCGGCAAGATAGAAGGCTTCGCGAACTATGCGGGCCAGGTCATTCGGGTCTTTGACAAGATATGAGTGCTTTACGACCGGAAATGAGATTCCGGAAACATCAGCTTCCTGGAATGCATCAAGCCCAAGGTTCCAGGTAGTCTGCTGGCCACACAATACAACGAGTGGAACTGAGTCCATCTGCGCAGTGAGTAGTCCGGTTATAGTATTGGTTGCTCCGGGACCGGAGGTAACGAGTACCACCCCCGCCTTCCCGGTGGCGCGGGCAAATCCGTCGGCCATGTGAATGGCACCTTGTTCATGTCGAGTTAAGATAAACTCTATTGGTGAGTCGACAAGAGCATCAAAAATCGGAATGGCTGCGCCACCAGGTAGGCCAAAGATATACTCAACCCCCTGCTGCTGAACCAGATCAACAACTACTTCAGCGCCGGTTTTCTTGGTAGAGTTCATAGTATCTCCTTTTCTGGAACCTTGGTTCCGCATTTCGACGTTGCGTAACAATAGTGAATAACTATTCCCTGGTCAAGCATAAATGGCAAACATTTGTTCATATTTTGCGAATAATTCTGTATGCAAACGTCGAATCTGCGTTAACTTGTTGGAAATAGATAGTGCAATTGAGAAGTTGCGAAATACTATGCCAATAATCAAATACTTATGCAGTCTATTTCCGAGTATTGGGTGGATTTTGACCGCCAACAAACGCCAAAGTTACTGGAATTGCGCGGAATTTCCCAGAGATCACAAAAAAAGGCTGGCGAATTGCCAGCCTTTTGTCAAAACTTGCGGGGTTTTATCATTGGGGAAGAGGAATGTTGCCACCAAAAATCATTTCTAGCTCTTCATCGGTC